>NZ_JBFUKX010000007.1:0-169254 GCF_056400605.1 Mucilaginibacter sp. P5_A4
ATTTTAAAATTGTATCACGTTTTCCTTTTATTGAATACTCCTCTTTGAAAAAAGCCCATGATAAATTAGTAAAACCTGACAATACAATTTTAGTATATTGCTTATTTCTGGATATTTCGTTTATTCTAACGCCTCCTGAAATAGGTATATCACTTACGTCTGATAATTTATTTTCCTTATCAAAATATTTGTAACAAGGAATATTTGCATATAAATATTCGGAGGAGTTTCGCTTTTTACTTTCTATATAAAAGTTTTTGAAAAATGGGAATGTAGACAAAAAACCGATTCCAAACTTGCCAACTTTTGGCCGTGAATATTGATTAAAAGCTGCACTTTCCTTGCTTCTTGTACTACCAGCTATTCGGATATAGAAATCAAAGTCAGAAGCAGTCATACCAATTCCATTATCTTCAATTGTTATAGTTTCATTATCAGTATCAATTGAAATGTGTACATCAGAGGCCAAGCCATCATAACTATTAATAATTATTTCTTTGAGTGACTTTGGAAAACTATCATATGTTGCACCACTTAGAGTTTGTATAACCTTACGATCAACAGTAATTTTTTTTGGCCAAACTCTTTCAGATGATGTCATTTATTTAGCAATAATTAAAGCTTCTATTGATGGTATTCCTTTTTTTCCATCCTTGTTTAGAGCGTATGAATGATTGGTAGTATTTGTAACAACTCTCTTCCCCATTTTCCTGAGTTGCCCCTCCAAAAATTCAATTGAAGGATGCCCACCTGATTTGTAGGATAATATAATTGTTTTGTTCTGAAATTTCAGAAAAAGCTCTTCAAAAGATTCTTCCAGGCTCACTTTATTAAAATGCTGTTGACTCGAATTACTGTTGAATCCCTTATTCGCTAAATCATCATTTATCAGTAAACCCCAATTAGAATAATTAGCTATACCTTCCAAAAAATGGTAACACTGATAATAATTTGATGTTTCATTTTTGCTATTCGATTTAAAGTATGGCGGATCCAAATATACGCAATCTACACCGTCAACCTCAAGATCTAATACTGTATTATTTAGAGCTAAACACCTCTTATCATTATTAAATACGCTTTCATTGATTTCTTTTACAAATCGCAAAAAATGATTTTCAAAAGTTTTTTCCCAGGTTACCTTATTTCCAAAATTACGTTTGACATCAGCGGTTCTTAAATTAAGATTTTTTCTATGAAACAAATTGAATGGTCGCTTCACTAAACTTGATTGGAACAAGGCATTGAAAAGTATAGCCTTCTTATGTTCTACTAAATTAGTGTCACCGGGCAGATTATTTATGTTATATATAATATTGTCCAACCATTCATTTTCCTCATCTAAATAATAAATGTCGCTGAAATTTTGCTGAATAAAATTATAATCACTACCCACACAATTATTGTTACAAACAAATTCCAATTCTTCTGGAGTAACAACTACTGACTGGTTTTCAATTAAAGATTTCCCAATCAGGTAATTAAACTTCATCAAATCGTTGTAAATAACAGATTTACCCATTTTTTTTACCAAAAAACTAAAACTAGCAGAGCCCCCGAAGGCATCAATTACGGTTTCAAATTCTAAATCCTTTATACAATCATAAATCCACGGAAGAATTTTACGTTTACTACCTTGGTATCGCGTTGTTGGGAATCTCTTAAAATCTATCACAATGAACAAAACTGATAAAGGTTATTTTTACCTTCATTATAAAAAATTGAATTATTAAATACTAATACTGGCTATTTACCCTGTTTGTGCAAACTTAATCATTGCATTGATAAAGCTTTCATCCTTTTAATGCCATTTATTAGGTCGTTCCTACATATATGATCCAAAATGAAATGTAAAATATAAAATAAAGAATTGGCACATATGCTAAACAGAAGTTCTGTTGAAGTAAGTAAACAATAATCTCAACATTCACATTGTTCAGGTGCTGCTCAATCAAATGTTTACTATTGCCAATTCAAAAATCAATTTCCACATCATAATGCAAGGATTACATCAAAATTATGGGGGAAAGCATTTTTAAATTGCAAAGGCAATACCTTCCCCATAATACCGACAAGGTTTATGTTATCGACCAATGCCTCTGCATCATCCTGAAAAAAATTACACTTTACAAAAGTTATCTAACTGGTCGGGATTAAAAAGGCTGCTTAAGCCTTTAAACTTAACACGAACTAATTTAGTTCCCTTCCCTTTTTTGTAATTGGCGGTAAATCCATTGGTTTCGATGATCCCTCGCAGGATGTTTTCCGCCTCCCTCGCTTTTTCGGCATCTTCGGCACTCATAAATAACAGGTTGGTGTTTTCAAAAAAACGTAAGGTATTGGCTAAAACTTTTAAAGCTTTTTTCTCAGTATCATTAGCTAAAATACTCATGGCATTAAATTTTACAGGTAAATATTTTATTTGGTTATGTTTTGGGTGATTTGTTTGGCGGCATAAAGGGCATAATCGCTGATATGCCTTTGCCATGCCCCTTCGGTCGGTGACCACCGGAAACCATGACCTTTTAATTCTTTTCTGATCTTTTCCTCCGGCTTACCTTCAAAAATGAGTTGAAGGCGATTAGCTTCTGTATTTTCATAAATGCGAACACCGTTAATTACTTCGTCAAAAACTGGTTTGGTTATTTTCCTGCTCAGTTCCTCCATACGTTTTTCCGTAGCCCGTATCGTTGCATTATTGTTAGTAAGCTTGAATGAGGGAAACCCGGCGCGCTTGAACCGATCAGGCGTAAATAATTCCACCCAAAGCTGCTCTGTAGCAAAAGGCAAAGCTAAAAACCCGGTTTTGTCTTGCTTTTTGATGCACTTATTAGCCGCTTTCATAAACTCATGTAGTTCCTGCAATCCCTTTAATTTGAATTTGAGTTTTTGCAGGGCTTCGGGATCATCTGAAAATATGGCCGTATTATAGGCGATGGCCTCCGCCTTGTCTTCGTAATATTCGGCCTTGTTTGATTTTTCATAGGCTTTGCCAAAAGTGTTATGGATCTTGTTCCTGAAATTCCGATCCCTTTTTTCTGAATGATGCCCAACTAAAATGGGTTGCCCCAAGGGGATCATCCCAGCCATGTACTGCGCTGTTTTGTACAATTGGTTTGATTCCGCTTCATTCTTTGCAGCCCTGTTCAGGGCTGTTTCAATACGTTTTGCTTTTCTTTCGTTAAAATCATTTTTCATAATAATTGCGCGGTTCGCGCCCCTCGCTATTAGTTTTTGATATAGTTCTTTTTTGGTTTATCGTCGTTAATAATCTCGCTGCCGTACTTGCTGCGGATCTCATTAAGGGTCTTTTTACCACCCTTGCCAACTTTAAATTGTTCGCTGCGGAAATACCAGGCTACTTTTTTAGAGGCGTAGAAAAAACCGGCCTCTTTTAACTGCACCTTTACCGTGTAGGTTTCACCGGTTACCCAGATCCAAAAACCAACCAGTTCAATCACAATACCATCAATGTGGATGATCTTTTCGAGTGCTTCCCTGTAGGCCTCCGATGACAGGATCTGACTTTCCGTTTCTTCTTCAGACAGGTTTTCCCCCTTGATCGCTTTGGCACTGGCAAAAGCGTATTCCTTGTTGATCTCCTGCATGGTTTCAGTATCGCCTCCTAAATCCGGGTGATGTTCCTTAGCCAGTTGTTTGTAGGTCTTTTTGACCTCATCGAGTGTTTTACATTCATTAAACCATTTCATAATTCTGCTTTTTTAATCTCTTTTTAAGCCATTTCGGCAAAAGCCTCATTTGGCTTTGATAGAGGCAGAATATTTGCGCGTGGGGCGGGCGAACAAGGCTGACGCGAAAAAATACTACCCGAAGAGTAGCGAGGGTGGAGATTTTTTATAGCGGCATCTGCATGGTCTTGAGAGCCGGGGAGGTATAAATTTGCCTCAAGCAAAGGTCAAATGAATCAGCCATCAAACACAAAATGCCATTGGGAAGCATTTAAAGACATTCCAAAAAACAATAAAATGGAGGTTTAATAATGGAACTGCACCCCGGTTTTGGTACCGGGCGCAGCACCCGAAGGGCTTGGTTCCATTTTTAAACCGGTGTTGACCGTCATCAAATAAAGGGAAAAAGCAAGGGCCTGACGGCCGGATGAGCGGGCGGAATAAGCCAGGTTAAGCGTAGCGTACGGTCTTATTCGGGTGAAGCTTGGGGACATACGGCAGTCAGATTTTTGCTGTGCGGCCGAAAAATTGGGTGAAGCGTGAAGCCGGGGCGAAAACAATGAACCTGATTTTCCGGCATGGTGCTTCAATAAGATCATAAAACAACTCCCCAGTTAGGGATTACAGGGTAAATCCTTTGTAAAAGATTGGACCGGAAAGCCCGGCCGAAGGCAACGGCAAAAAACAAAGAAAAACAAAGACAGTCATTTACTAACATTTATGATACCTCCTATAAGGGGTTATTTAAACCGCCTTTATTATGTTCTTTTACGGCATGATATCAAACGAATTAAACCTGCTCGACGGCACGGATACTACGGAAAAAATATTGAAGAAAGTAGGTAACAGGATAAAAACCTTACGTATGTCTGGCGGAAATTGGAATTACGAAAAATTCGCCTTTAAAAACAATATCGACAGGATGTTGCTGCGTCGATGTGAACTTGGCGAAAGCATGAATTTTGTCAGTTTGCTTAAAATCATCAAAGCATTAGATATACCAATAAGTGAATTTTTTAATGAAGGAATGGATTAAACTCATTAGTAACCTCAAAAATATTCAGATTGATTTACAGGCTTTTTAAAAATACTACTAAAATTAGCATTGAACAGCGAAGCACCTTTTGTATGTTTACCTCATGAGAAAATACATCCTACCTGTATCCTTGATTACATTAGTTATCGGCCTGGCTTCCTGGGGAGCGAAAGGCCACCGGACGGTTGCCACCATTGCAGAAAAGCATTTATCTACAAATACGGCAAAGGCAGTCGCCTTTTATCTAAAAGGTGAAAGTATTACTGATGCCAGTTCATGGGCTGACGAGATTCGTGACGATAAAAAATATGAGAAAACGATTCCATGGCATTTTTTGAACCTCCCATTGGATCTAACACATGACCAGTTCGTGGAGGCAGTTGGTAAACAGGATAAGGACAATATCTATACTGCGATTCTAAAGGCAGAGGCCAACCTGAATGACCAGACCTTAAATGTGGATCAAAAAAACGAAGCATTAAAATTCCTGATCCACCTGGTGGGCGACGCACATCAACCGATGCATGTAAGCCGGGCAGAAGATAAAGGCGGAAATGATATACAGGTTCGCTATGATAATAACGGCACCAACCTGCACAGTTTGTGGGATAGCAAAATGATTGATCACGAGGGTCTGAACAATGCGGAAATGGCCAAAAAATATGATTGGGCAACTGATGTACAAATTAAAAAATGGCAGCAGGACAGCCCAATGCAATGGCTGTGGGAAAGCTATCAGATCAGCAGTGAATTATATGCCGATATCAAACCAGGTGAAACCATTGATGACGCTTATTATAAAAAGTCCATTGCTATCATTCACCTGCGCATTGAACAGGCCGGCATCCGGCTTGCCGGAGAGCTTAACAAAGTATTTCAAAATGAGCATGTCAAGATTACCAATGTTAAACCGCTATCCACTCCATCCATAAATACTATAGCAACAAAGCCCAACCCTATCAAGTTGACCGAAGTAGCTGCTAACACCGGAAAGGAAGTTACGTTAAAGGGTAAAGTATTTGGTTTAAAAGATATTGGCAGTATGGTATTGGTAAATTTAGGTGCCGCTTACCCCAATCAACAACTAACCGTCGTGTTAAAGGGAAAAGCCAAAGATCTAGCGACTATGATCAACGATAAAAACATCACCGTAAGCGGGACGGTAACCATGTATAAGGATAAGCCACAAATCGTAATCAACGATCCTGAAAATTTAAAAATTGATCAATAGGTTCCCAAGACAAAAGCAATGGAAGGCAAATTAGAAGCACATTATCAGAACAGAACTTATTATTTTTTCATCACCGAAAAAAAGCCGCTCGAAGTAGCTATTGAAATGTACAATACCAGGTATAGCCTTATCAAAAAAGGCGAACATTGGGTCAATCATCCCAGTAATAAAATGGAAATGTCAACAGGACTTACTCAGGCAGTTATTGAAGCGATAAAAGAGGTACCTGAAATTGTGGCCGGAATTATATAGATTCAAACGAGTGGTTCCAAAGGCAACAGGACTTTATTACTAATAGACTTATAGATTACCCGAAATTTCAATATTTGGCTTAACAAGCTGCCTTTTGACAATTATTTGAGTTTGGAGATCCGCTGTTAAATGATGCATCGGACAAACCAGTTGGCCGCTCCTTTCCAACATTTCAGTTCCGAAATGAGGGCATTTGCGCCCTTCGCATTTTTGGCCGATGAAATTCTGGTACCATGCTTTATATTGATCAAGTTTTGGCTTTTGCTGTTTTGTCGGATGAGTTGGTATTACTAATCCGGTTGTTGTCTCAACGCATAGCAGGTCATGAAATCCGATAGCCAGGAATTCATAAGTTGAACTTTTTCCGGGAGTAATCACCATCGCGGTATGCCCGTTATTCACCTGAAAGGTATGCTGAATATTGGGATGCAGGTAAAATCGTCCGTCGATATGGTAGTGCTTATGCGGAAAACCAAATTGCGGGTCTGCATGCAAGTGGTCAAAGACAGGTACAAAATGAATCTGGCCGTCACATACCAGCCGGATCTCCGCGCAGGACACCCGGTATCTTTCCCCTTTAATAAAAGATGTGTGATTATCACTCATACAGCCTATGGTTTTTAAACTAAAAAATGCTGATCAGTTTTACAAGATACGATTGTCCCTCATATAAAACAAAGTCGTACAGGCGTTTGTCCTATATATAAATCAAACATTATGATCACCACATCATCATTGGTGCTGGATCGGGAAGACGGCAGCAAATTATATATTGAAATCGAACCGGTATCCTATGAGGACCATGGCGCTGTTAAATATACTGGGGTTTATCATCTCCAGGCATCGAGATACGATGACCCGTTTGCTGCGAATACCGAAGACAATCCCGGCGATACCATTGATGCGGGCACATTTGCGCATAAGGAAGACGACCCGTATGAATGGGTATATGAAGGTGATTTGCTGACAGACGATGAACAACAACAGCTGGCTGCGCATATCCAGGGTTTGGATCGTGGCGACTCGGATTTAACAGGCAATGAAGAAAACGGAACAAACGAAAGTTTTTATGTTCAGGCATATTACCACGGTGGCTTAACCAGTTTCGAGGTAACGCCAACGGGACATAGCTACCTGATCGCTTATGATGGTCAGCTTATCGCGGAATTACAGCATAACGAAGACTGGATGCAAATATCCGGCAAACCACTGGATGAAGACGTATTTGTATCCATAAAGCAATCCATCGAAGCAAAATATGATTGAGCAATAATTTAATAACTGAAGATATGCCCTGGCATAACGGAGATTACCCGCCATCCTATAAAAATCAGCCCAAAAAGCTGCGGGAAAAAGCTGTGGAAATTGCCAACGAAATTTTAAAAGAAAGTGGCGATGAAGGAATTGCAATCGCAGCCGGCCTGAAAAAGGCGCGGGAGTACTTTAAGGACCATTCTGGGGAAGCAGATGAAAAAAAATAATTACTTTTTACTGGAAGATGCGAGGCGGGATGTTATCGTTCATGGAGAAACCGGGCTGCGGGTGAATGTATTTAACCGGGAAACGGAAGGTTTTAGTCCGGCTCCCGGCGAGATTCATGTTGTTGGGGACGATCATGGCCTGTGGTTGGCCTTTGAAACAGAAGGCTGGACCATGGAGGGGCTGGAAATTGTTTCCTCTGCCGTGTTATGGTACGCCCGCCGCCTGGACTATCCGCAAATGCAGATTACCACCGAAGATCCAAGACCCAAGCCGAAGGAAATTACCTGAAAGACAATCCAATTTTGACCACCATCGTAATTACAAGTTTTTCTTACTAATTTTATATATCAATGGACAGCAGCGACGCCTTTGTAATAGAATTGAGTGATATTGTAATGACTGTGACCAGCCACCAGATTGGCGGGGACGAGGTTTTCCATATTGTGTTTTCTGATCCCCGGCCACCATTGGTTGTTTATGAAGCGCTAGGCGGTAACCGGCCTTTTTGGACATCGATACCACAGGGCAGGCAAAAGGAAGCAGAATTTTTTGGTGCGAGAATTGAAGCGTATTTAAAAAACAAATAGTTATGTGTTATTATAACGGGCAAAGGGTTTCCAGGGCAGAATTTATAAAGCTGTTGCAACTGGAAAAGGATATCAAAAATTATGACTTCCTGAATAAAGGGGTGATCAGCGGATTTAGCGATGTTCCTATTGCCGTATTAGTGCCAAATGACGCACATGATAACTTCGAGATCGAACAAATGGAATGGGGGTTTTTACCGGAATTCGTCAAAAACCGTGAACAGGTTCAAAAATTCCGCTTAGGTTACAAGGATACAAAAGGATTATGGCATACGGGATATACTACCCAAAACGCCAAGGCAGAAAACCTGTTCATGAATGAGCAGGGCACCAAGCCATCCATGTATGCAGACGCAGCAAGAAACCGCCGTTGCCTGGTGTTATCCACCGGTTTCTTTGAGTGGCGGCATGTTTACCGCAACCATAAAAAAACAGGCTTACCTTTAAAAACACCTGATAAATATCCGTACCATATCGGTTTAAAAGACCAGGAATATTTTTACCTCGCGGGTATCTGGCAATACTGGACGGATAAAGATACCGGCGAAACGGTAAAAACACTATCGATAACCACGGCACCTGCGACCCGCCTGATGGAGCAGGTTCACAATTCTAAAAAAAGGATGCCAACAATACTAGCAGATGAACTGGCCTGGGAATGGATGATGGAGGACCTGAGTGATGAGCGCATTATGGAAATAGCTAAAACCGGGTTTCCGGCAGAAAAAATGACAGCATGCACTATTGCAAAGGAATTCCTTGCTTCCCTTGACCCTACTGAGCCGTTTGAATATGCGGAACTTCCAGCGTTGGAATTGGCCATCGCATCATAAAGTCCTACTGCTTTAATTTAGCGGCCATGCTTAATGTAGTGTGCGGTACAGCCATTAAACGTTCTTTTTGGATCAGTATACCTGTTTCCCTACAGATGCCATATGTTTTATTTTCGATCCTAACCAATGCGGCTTCGAGCTGATCTATAAACTTTTTCTGGCGGGATGCCAATTGGTTAATAGACTCTTTTTCGGCTGTAGCAGAACCATCCTCCAGCGTATTATGTGAGCTCGCCGTATCATCTGTGCCGTTAGCGTTTAGCCTGCTGATGGAACCCGCCAGGTCCAATAATTCTTCTCTTGCTGATTGGATTTTTCCCAGGATCAGGCTTTTAAATTCAGACAATTCCGTTTCGTTGTATCGTGTTTTCTCTATCGCAGGATTCATGTTCTAATATACTTAGTGCTGGTTTATAATCTCTAAATTTAATTAAAAGCACTAATTAAACAACTTAAAATAAGCCAATAGTTTGCATTTCAAATCAACGGCTGCTTACCCCCCCCCATTTTTTAAAAAATGCATATCGAGTAGCGTTCTGTTATTTAATGTGGAAAATATTTCTAAAATTAAAATTTAAAATGCTAAAAATATTAGCATAGCTTTGTAGTCCGAATTAACTTTTTATAACATGAGTACCAGCCGCCACATCATCCATATGGATCAGGATGCTTTTTTTGTATCGGTAGAGGTTCGAAAAGATCCCAGTTTAGCCGGCAAGCCTGTTATTATCGGCAGCCCGTCTGACCGTGGCGTGGTAGCTTCCTGTAGTTACGAAGCCAGGAAATTCAAAGTGCGTTCAGCGATGTCCTCCAGGATGGCGCGGATGTTATGCCCGGATGCAATATGGATCAAAGGTAATATGGATGTTTATTCGGCTGCGTCCAAAGAGATCACCGAAATATTAAAAGAAAGGGTGCCACTGATCGAGAAGGCCAGCATCGACGAGCATTATATCGATATGACCGGGATGGATCGTTTTCACGGCACCCTGAAATATGCGCATGAGTTACGCGCCAGGGTAATCAGGGAAACGGGCTTACCGATTTCTTTCGGTTTGTCGGTCAACAAGACCGTTTCTAAAATGGCGACCAACGAATGTAAGCCCAATGGGGAACTTAACATTGAACAGCCGGAGGTACAACCATTTCTAAATCCGCTGTCGATCAGCAAGCTACCTGGCGTTGGCGACAAAACGTTTATGAAATTAAGTGATATGGGTATCCGAAAAATCCATACGCTCACCCAGGTTCACCCGGAATACATGACCAGTATTTTAGGAAAAAACGGCATTTATCTTTTGCAAAAAGCAAAGGGTATCGATGAAGCCCCGGTTGTTCCTTACCAGGAACAAAAAAGTATTGGAAGGGACTGCACGTTTAAGAATGACAGTATTGATATTGAATCCATCCTTAACCTGATGACCGCCATGGTCATGGAACTGGCGTTTGAACTGCGCCAAAAGTATAAACAGACGGCCTGTGTTACCGTGCGTATCCGTTATTCCACTTTTGAAGATGTGAGTAAGCAAAGCGTGATCGGTTACACCGCGCTGGACAGTACACTTATCAATAAATCCAGGGAATTATTCCGGCAACTTTATCAAAAGCGGCTGCTGATCAGGCTGATCGGCGTAAAATTCTCTAACCTCGTTGGCGGATTTGAGCAAATCGATCTCTACTCGGAATCGGAAGAACAATACAGCCTTTGCCAGGCCATGGATAAGATCCGCAGACGTTTCGGTGACCAGGCTATCAAGCTGGCATCCAGTATCAATTTAAACCTGTAATGTATGTATCTCAACGTACATTCCCAATATAGCCTGCGCTATGGCACGATGTCTATCCCAGACCTCGTGGAGGAAGCGGCATCACGCGGCATCACACAAATGGTGCTTACCGATATCAACAATTCGACGGGCATCATGGAATTTATGCGGGAATGCGGCGAAAAAGGGATTAAACCTATAGCGGGAATGGAATTCCGCAGGGAGAAACACCTGCTGTATATTGGCGTGGCCCGGAATAAGGAAGGAATGAAGGAACTGAATGACTTTTTAAGCGAGCATAACCTCGAAAAAAAGGAATTACCTGATATAGTACCGGCATTCAGCGACGCATTTATTATTTACACTTACGGCTATAAAGGCATCCTTCGGGAGAACGAATACCTCGGCATCCGTTTCGATCAGCTCAATTTATTATATGGCAAAGATCTAAGCCCGATCCGGGACAAACTTCTTGCCCTGCAACCCGTGTTTGTGGCTGACAAAATTCAGTATCGTTTGCATGAATATTTACGGGGTATTGACCTCAATGCGGTGTTAACCCTGGTTAAACCGGAGGACAAATGTAAACCCACTGATATGTTCCTGAAACCGGGAGAGTTAGAGATGCGGTTTTCGAAATATGCTTTTATCCTGGACAACACCCGAAACCTGATGCACAGGTGCGAAATGAATTATCCGAAAGGCCGCACCAACCTCAACCGTAAAACCTTTACCGGTAATAAAAAGAACGATAAGGAACTGCTGGAAAAGCTATCCATGTCCGGGATGGAATATCGTTACGGGAAAAGTAACAAGGAAGCTTTGAAAAAAGTGAAACATGAATTGAAAGTCATTTATGAACTGGACTTCTGTGCCTATTTCCTGATCACCTGGGATATTATTCGTTACTCGATGTCAAGAGGCTTTTATCATGTGGGGCGTGGTTCGGGCGCTAACAGTATTGTCGCCTATTGCCTGCGCATTACGGACGTTGATCCGATGGAACTTAACCTGTATTTCGAACGATTTTTAAACGCGCAGCGCACCTCCCCTCCTGACTTTGATATCGACTACTCCTGGGATGAGCGGGAAGATGTGCAGGATTATATTTTTAAGCGGTATGGCAGTCAGCATACGGCACTGTTAGGCACCATGTCAACCTTTAAGGATCGCAGTATTATCCGGGAGATTGGAAAAGTGATGGGATTGCCTAAATCGGAAATCGACGGCTTCACTGACCAAACCAGATCGGCTATTAACCGGAACAATGAAACTTTTCAAAAGATCACGAAGATCTATGAACTGATGGCGAATATGCCAAACCAGCGGTCTATACATGCCGGTGGGGTACTGATTTCGGAGGAACCTATCACCTATTATACGGCGCTGGATATGCCACCCAAAGGAATGGCCACGGTACAATGGGATATGTACGAAGCAGAAAAGATTGGATTTGACAAATATGATATTCTAAGCCAGCGCGGGATCGGGCACATCAAAATGGCGGTTAAACTGGTTGAAGAAAACCAGCAGCGAAATATTGACATCCACCAGGTTAAGAATTTTATGCGTGACCCGGTGGTCAATGCCAAACTGGCTTCCGGCCATACTATAGGTTGTTTTTATATCGAATCACCGGCCATGCGTCAACTGATCCGTAAGCTGAATTGCGATAATTACCTGACGCTTGTCGCGGCCAGTTCCATCATCCGGCCGGGTGTGGCCAGTTCGGGTATGATGGGGGCTTATATCAAATACCACCATGCACCGGAAACTGTGCAATACCTGCACCCGGTAATGAAAGAGCAATTAGCTGAAACTTACGGGGTAATGGTCTACCAGGAAGATGTGATTAAGATCTGCATACATTTTGCCGGTATGGATGGCACGGATGCGGATATATTAAGAAGGGGAATGAGTGGGAAATACCGGTCAAAAAAGGAGTTTGAGCGGCTGGTCGAGCGGTTCCATGAAGAAGCCATCAAACTGGGGAGACCGGAACCTGTGGTGAAGGAAGTATGGCGGCAGGTGAGTTCGTTCGCGGGTTATAGTTTTTCCAAGGCGCACTCGGCCAGCTTCGCGGTGGAGAGCTACCAAAGCCTTTTCCTGAAAACCTACTATCCGAGGGAATTTATGGTTGCTGTACTGAATAACTATGGAGGTTTTTATAACCGTGCCCTTTATGTCCACGAATTGCAGCAATCCGGAGCTCATGTACATCTACCCTGCGTAAATAACAGTGACCATCTGGTCAACATTCGTGGGATAGATGTTTACCTTGGCCTGTTTGGCATCCATGGCTTAACAGAAACTTACATCGAAAAGATTCCAGAAGAACGGCGGCAAAACGGCCTGTATCAAAACCTGGAAGATTTTGTCAAGCGTACCGGCATCGGCCTGGAACAGGCAATAATCTTAATCCGTGTCGGGGCATTACGGTTTACCGGAAAAAGCAAAAAAGCGCTGCTTTGGGAGGTTCATTTATTGATGGCAACAAAAGTAAAGCCGGTCAATGAGACGGAACTGTTTACCGTAGAAGCACGAAATTATTCCTTACCAGTATTGGTCAATACCGCTCCCGAAAATGCTTATCATGAGTTGGAATTACTGGGTTTCTCGTTGAGCCTATCCATGTTTGATTTGCTGGAAACCTGTTTCCGGGGAGAAATCCAGGCAGTTGATTTGGTGAATCATATCGGGCAAATGGTAAAAATGGTTGGTTTATATGTATGCGAAAAATCAGTGAGAACAAAAACAAATCAAAATATGTGGTTTGGTACTTTCCTTGATCATCAAGGCCATTTTTTTGATACGGTGCACTTCCCGAATACTACACCGTCCTATCCATTCCGGGGTGCAGGTTGTTACCTTATTTACGGCAAGGTGGTGCAGGAATTTGGTTTTGCGAGTCTTGAAGTGCTGCAATTCGCGAAGCTTCCGATCATGGCTAATCCGGTTATGGAATAACACACTAAGCAATTCACCTGGCGAACAGGGGTCACTTTGCTTTGGCCAACGTGGTCACTTTCAATTGGCAAGGGGCATTTTTGTATTGCCCAGATGGGGGCACTTTCATGTGTTTTATCCGGCCAAGTGTAAAAAAGTGATGAAAATATTTGCACTTGCTAATAATTTTAGCATAGATTTGTGTAACAAATTTACAGCGATGGGTAATTTCAGTTTAAACAGGGGAACGGACCGCGATATCATCAGCATGGAATCGCAGAACTTTAAGATGAGCGTGGAGAAGGACCGCATTCTGGCGGTGGAGGAATCCGGCCCGTTATATTGGATCTCGCTGTACCGGGATAGCGACAATTTTAACAGTGTCGCGGCAGGCTATGTATTTGAGGTACTTAGCAGCAATGCACCCAAAGAAACGGAAATACCTTTGTTCCGTGAAGCAATCGCATTTTATATGTATTCCTTTCCAAATTCCAGAAACTACCTGACCACCATTCCTGAATTTTCGGATTTTTATCCGGGAGAGGCTAACTGGGATGATGAAGATACAGCAGAACAACAAAACGAAGCCCCGGCGTTACCTGATCCATTTTAATTTTTAATTATGGAAAACAGCTTTGAAATTATTAATCAGGATGGCGATGACCTGATCGTATCGCCTGAAAACAGTATAACCTTAAGGGTAATTCCTCCTGAAAAGAAAGCGGCACGTGAGCTGTGTTCGACCAGCGTGTTTGAATGTCCGGATTATAGCATTGGGGTTATTATCAACGATGTGCTTTCTCCGGATACTTTGTTTCCGGTAACCATGAACTATGATTTTCAGATTATGGGTAATGACCTTCCCTATGCAAGACCGAAATTTAAACTTTGGGTTGAAGCCATTGAATACTATTGTACGACCAGGCTGCAGGTAAAAAAAGAACAGCTCAACATCGTGGACTTTGATCAGCTGGAAAGCGACTACGCAGAAGAAAATTCTGAAATTACAGGGGATAAAATAGTTTATGATTTCCGGTATTTTGAGGGAGAAGATAAGCAGGTCATTTACCTTTCGGACGGCAGTTTCAGTATGGGCATCGAAGAGCGGGAGCCCTCGGAGACAGAAAGTGGCCCGGTATTATCGGCTACTTTATTTCAGCCCTTTGTAGATGGGCATGCGTTGCGTTTCAGCTATGACGATTGGGAGATCAGGTCGAATTATGTATTTACCATCCTGGTTTGTGACCAGCCTATCGATGGTTTCATGAAACCGAAAGAAATGTACTTTGATGCCATAGACCACTTTTTTGTGCATGTGTTAGGCACCAATAATTACCAACCAGGTCTTCCATATTATTCTTATATGTTCCAGGACGAATAAAATTAAACCGCTATGAACAAGCAACAACAAAAATATTTAGATTCCCTTTCCGAAAAAGACAGGGCTTACCGGGATACACTGGCACCACAGGACAAGGCATTATATGATTATTTCAGCAGTAGCCCTGCTATACCGAAAAATCAAAATGGCGGGTTTACTTTGGAAAGTGCATTAGGCCCGGAATTGACGGTTGGTGACTGCACGCCTGAGCTTTGGGCGAAGATCGGACATACCGGATAATTAAATGAGAGAGCTTATTTTAATTACAGCTGGTTATCACCTGTCGGCAATGTCACCAGCCGTCGCGCGATAGCTTGTAATAATCCAATATTTAAGGTGCTTATATTGGCCTCCAGTTGCCGGGCATTGATTAGTGCCCTATAATTTCTTTCTTCATCCGGCTCGAATATCACCGGGATGCCGTTGATATTAACTTCAACCCGGTGACTAAAACCATAATCAAAAAACCGCGCCTCAAACTCCAATTCATTGCCCTGGAAATTAACGGGTATGGATAATAGTTCGCTCATGGCTAATAACGTTGTTGATTGCGGTAAAATTCGCGCATATGCGCCTGGAACATCCGCTCGTTGTTACGCTTGTCCGTAGCTACTTTTGAACGTTTCATATAACCCCGGATAAAGATTGCCCAAACGCCAAAGGAGATCACAAAACATGGTAATGGGTGTTTCATGTTCAAACCGGCCATTAAGGCACCGGTTGAAATAAAAAATGTAAAAAGGAGGTAAATGGCAGTTTTCATGACTTCTAATAGCTAAATTTACTAAAATAATTAGTTATTTCCAAGCATAAAGGAAAATAATTTACTCAATTTAATTCTACGATTTTATTATCCAAGCGGGCTTTCTGCACATGATCTCGAATCGTGTCTATAATGTCCGATACCGGTATACCTGTAAAAGTGACGCGCTTATTTTCCGGGTCGGTTGTCTTCAAAGTTAAAATCATCAGTTTAAATACCCGAAGAATTAAAGGTTGCAGGATCACGTAATCTTTAACACGGTACATTTCAAGGCTATCCAACCTGGTTGAAAACAGGCCTGAGCTCACCCGGACTACGTCGGGGTTTATTAAATAGCGATAGAATGACCGGAAAAATGACTGCACTTCAGGCGGAACGCCAAGGCGGGTGAGGAAAGGGTGCATTAGCGACGGGGGCCGGAATGTGTGTATCCCCGTTGTTGTTGGTTATTAGAACGGGAATTTATGTCACGGTCTTTATTGGCTTTCAATTCATCCATGTCCATTTTAGCTTTGAGATAACCGGGGCTAACCTCGGCTGCCTTTTGCGTATCACGTTTCTTGTTAAAAAGCGCATTCAGTCCTTTAAACTTTGGCCTTCAACCAATGTTTAATCAAGAAAATAAAAGGACGAATAAGGTTTTAGAATAAAAAGTCTGTCACCTAAGTTGCCAATACCATATTCAGAATCCAGGCTTGTTCTTCGAGAACGCAGAGGAAACTTGATTTTATATATAGAGATAGAGAGAACCTGTACCTGTTTTTTTATTAATATAAAGTGTATAATTTAGGCAGCTAATAAATAGATTTGCTCCATGGAAGAGCAGCTATATGTACCTGTATTTTATGAAGGAAAGGAAATGTATTTTGAAGCAAATATACTTCCTTATAGTGCTGTACCATGGATCGAAGTAAATATATTGGGGCGAAGCATTTTGTTTGAACGCGACGAATCAACCAATCGTTGGAAATTATTAAATTCAAACAATGAGGAGGCCAAAGACTTGAACAATGATCTCCTAATGCTGATTGCCGCCGCTTTAAATTCGTTAATTAAATAATAAGGAAAGATAACCACGGAATCCTTTATTTCTGAAATTGGTAATAGGGTTTATTTTTAGAGGAAACCTTATCACAATAAGCGAATGAGAATCATTCGCTTAAAATAGGCTGGCAATTTAAGCAATAAAATAACTTACAGGCAAATAAAAGGCACAACAAAGTACCCCGGCCTTAATAGGTCGGGGTGCAATAGCTTATGCTTTATAAGCATAAGGCAATAGGTAGGAAATAAAAATCACCTTCTTATATATTGATTATTTTCCGGGCCGTCTTTTTTTCGTTCTAACAGCGTTTCCCATATTTCGTAGTCACTTTCATAAGCTTCGCCCTCGAACAGGTACTTCTCGTTTTCTTCGTCAAAAGTAATCTGCTCAAAATCCTCATCACTCAGCGAAACATCTGTCAATGTTTTGCCGTCATAATTAGTTTCGCCGAAGATGCGCATGTTCGGTTCAGAATAACTCTGTACAAAACCGACCTGATAGTTATCCGCCAATTCGGTTACAATGGCGATATTCGGAGACCATTTTGTCTGATAGCTGAGATAATCATTATCCCATGCTATTTCAAAGAAATAACCACCCCTTCCACTGGCAATAAAATCAGGTAACTGGCCTTGATCAGTCTCATCTTCTTTTTGGGAAAGGTGTTCAAAAAGGTCTTTCAAAGACTCGATCTGTTTTTCATCGCCTTTAAATTCAACAATATTACTGCACCAGTTTGGCATAGTGTAATTCGTTTAGAGGTTTTTAAATAATAGCTGGCCGTAGTTTTGAGCCAAATGAAATGGGTAATTGGCAACCAGCAGCTCCGTTTTTTTTTAACTTCTGCTTTCTGTTTTTTGAATTAACAGCAATTGGCTGAATAATAGCAAGTTCTACCCAGCCATACTGTTTAACATACTTCGCTAAAACGCTGGACGGGTAAGCGGACAATAGGAGTTTACCTTTTATTTTAGCCAGTAAAGAGAGCAAGTTCTCGAAATCCTGCTCGGAATAGCCATCATAATGGCCCATATCGGAATTGAAATACGGCGGGTCGCTGTAGAAAAAACTGTTTTCATGGTCACGGCTTTTGATAATTTTTAAAGCATCAGTACTTTCCAACCGGCAGTTTTTCAACCTCTTGATCTCATTCCGACAATTGTTTCTTAAAGCTTAATGATTTGATAATATTATGCTCGTTGGTTAAGGTAAGCTTTACAAACATTTGTCCATCAGTTAAGGATTCAAAGTTTGAGGCAATCAGAAAACCCAATGATAAAATCATTTAATGAATGTCTATTCGAGCATCAGTTCGGCATATATCCTAAAATTTGGGGCAACAAAAAACCCGCTGGGGGCTGCGGGTCGGTTAATTGTCTTTTTCAGCGTCCGGGCCTGCGGTCTTGGTAACGCATATAGTTCTGAAACTGGCGCTCCATATCCCGGCGCTCATCATTTTTTTTCATGCGGCGATAAACGCCCCAAACGAACAGCGCCCAGATACCGAAGCCCACGGCATACATCAGGAAGGGTGTTTTGGAATACAAGGCACCCATAAAGGCACCGGTAGAAATGAAACAGGTAAAAACCAAATAAACAAACGTTTTCATTACAGTAAAATGATCGGATTTCCTTGCTAAGCAACCTCGGGCAAATGGGTCAAAATGCCCTCATGTTTTATACTTAAAGATACTAATTTAATTAGTTATTAGAACGGATTTCAACAAAAAAGTTTAATTGATCTCGTAAATTTTATTGTTCAGCCGGGCCTGCTGCACATATCCGCGCAGGGTATCTACGAGGTCGGAGGCCGGAATTCCGCGCAGCCAAACAATGGGGTTTTCCGGGTCGGTACTTTTCAGCGTCAGGTTCATCAGGCCGCAGACCTGCAATAAAAACGGCTGCGTTAAAATGTAATCTTTCACACGATATAACTCAACCTGGTCGGTGCGCTTAAAAAAGATCCCCCGCCTGATGCGGATGATTTCCGGCGTGATGGTATAACAAATGTGGCGGATAAACCAAAATCGGTAAAGCCCAAATACGGCAGACAATAAACTGATCCAGACCAGCCCCGGCCAAAAGCGCCAGGCCAGTAATAAAAAGCCCAGGCTGCACAGCATAAAAGCCAGCGCATGCACAAAGGCAAACACCGCCGCAGGCCGGATCATAATCACCTGCGGCTCATCAACAATAATGGATTCCATAAAAATTTAAAAAGATTAATCAAATCAAAAGCCCGGCTTCCGCCTTCAGCTCGTCAAAATAGGTATTGTGTACTTTAGGTTTATCGGTGGCAACACCAAAACGCACCCCTGCCACCCGTTCAAAAACCGCCAGGCTGAAATTTTCCTGGCTGAACGAAAAAATGCGGGAACGAAAGCTAACAGCCATCTGCTCACCTTCAGACAAATAAACCGACAAAGGCCAGCCCTTTATGGCAGCCGCCAGCTTTAGATCAGCGATCCGCCCCAACACATCCCGCCCAAACAACAGCCTAAAGGCTTTACATTCCAAATGCGCCCTAATCCACAAAAGCTGCGCGTCACTAACACCAGCCCCCAAAGCCAAAAACAATAAGTTTTCGGTTTGCGGAAAGGCGGGCAGCTTTTTATTCAGCCAGGAAACCGCATCGAGTGCCGAAGCGGACAGGATAACCATGCGGACTTGTGAAAATTGCAGGTTACCTGCCAGCCAAATCGTGTCCGTTACCGGCACCCTATGAAAAGCAAATCCAAAATGTTCTGCGTCCCCGCCGTAAGTAAAGACCAGGTTACCCAAAGTATCTGAAGTATAAAAAGGCCGGAAGAAACGCTGTACTTCCGACCTTACGCCTAAACGGGTCAGGTATGCGTGCATCAGCGGCTGATCGTTTCGGAAATCTCCTCGTCGGTATCGTTTTCCGGCTTAACTGTCGGCGCAGCCTGTTTCGCTTCCGTTTCGGAAAGCTTCTCCATCGCTTTATGAAAGTTCCTGCCGGGTTCCTTATGCTGCGGCTTATTAAACAGAGCATTCAGCCCTTTGAACAATACATAAGAAACACCGCCGTCTATCAGCACCGAAGCGATCAAAGCCAAACGGTCGGCACGGATCGCCTGTTTGTCTTTGGCAGAATACTGGATGGTCGTACCGTCTTCGGTTTCGACTTCTTTACCTCTGCGGTAATTTTTCTTTTGCTGCTGCGTCAGCGGGATGTCGTTAATTTCATCCGGTGGAAAAATCTTCCCGGTATCGACGGTAATAAACTCATTGGTGTCCTTATCAAATTCGACCAGCACTTCACGTTTATCGCCTTCGCCGTCATTAATTGTTTTTATCACATTCACCGCTTCACCTTTTTCCAGGCTTTCAATTTCGGTATCGGTTAGGTATTCCGGCCCTTCGGCAAATTTATAGATCGGGTGCGCTAAGAGTTCCACACCGCCGCTTTCATTGCGGCGAAGCGATAGCTTCGCATCTAACGCCGGGATATGCAAACCCTGTTGTTCCAGATTTTCCAAACGCAGCATATCTGTCCGGCGACCATTCAGCAAAGCCGCCAGGTCGTCATTATCGATGTGCAGGACATTCCAATCGGCCAGCCCTAATTTTTGAAGTTCCTCCATCGGGAGTTCCTCCCTTTTGAATTGTTGTTTGATCATCGCTTTTATCGTTCTATCTGGTATTGTTCATCCAGGAATTGTTCAACGGCCTCGGTTGCATGATAAGCAGCTTCTTCAGCGGAAACACCCCGGCTGGCAGCAACTTCCTGTGAGTTATTCCGGGCATCCAGCAACTCGTTAAACAGTACATCTTTGGAACTCATTTTGAACTTGCGCTCACTGCCTAAATCCTGCATCTGGTAAATGTTATTCTTCTGGGCCTTAATCACTTTAAACTCGGTGCCGTTATGGGGGATGACCTCGCCTTCGGTGAGTTTGGTGGGATCGATCTTTGGTGTATCGATTTGCGTTTCCGTTGCTGGGCCGATCTCATTCGCATTCTCCGACTGCTGTGTTTGTTCAGCTTCCTGTTTTTCCTCGATCTGCTGCTCAAAGCCTAAAATATGATCCACGATCTTTTGCGCATCCGAAGTCGCATTAAACAATTCGGAAGGATCTTCTTTCATAATCGCCGACCAGCTTTGCACATAGCCAACATGGTCATTCAGGTCATACGGTAAATTCAGTTCCTTGCTCAAAAACAGGGAAACTAAATTAGTGCGCAGTTCCTCACTGATCATGCCGCCCGGATCGTTGCCGACCTGCGGACGGTCCAATGCTTCAACCGCATTGGTGCGGTGCGCCAACTGGTGCAGCGCTTCGGCATAATATTGTTCCGGGCTGGCAAACTGCTCCATTTCCGGGATAATGATCGCATCCAGCTGGCGGTCATAGAACATATCCTCGCCTCCATTTTCGATCACGACCTTGCTGTTGTCCAGGATTACCTGGGCACGTTCAGCGGGTGAAAGGATGTTAGGTTCTTTTTCCCATTTTTCGATATTGCGCATCTGCTCGCCGTTGAAGAGCCAGGCATCTACCTGTTTGGGTTCCTCCAGCTTGATCCGTTCGGTGCGCTGCTTGCCGTTCTCTTTTAAAACTGGCTGGCCTTCACCGTCCACCATTTTCTGGTATTCATAATTGGACATAAACTGGATCAGTGTGCCGGTCGCGCCTTTGACAACCGCCGTATGGTTACGGTTAGCCTGGTTAGAGGTGCCCCAGCGCGGGTCATCCCGCTTCTGCATTAAAAGGATCAGCGCTGACGGCCCGGCATAGCGGTGCCCACTTTCGATGTTGAACGGCAATGCCGAGTTTGTACTGTTGTTTGGCCGTTGAAAGATAGAAGTTCCGGCTTTCAGGTCCGCGATCATTTTTCCTGTGATCTGTTCGGACAGGGGTTTAAAAGGTGTACTCATGGTTTTTCCTTATTTAATTTGTTAATTGATTATTCGTTAAGCCCCGCAGAAAATGCAGCGGGTTGACAGGAACCTGTCTATAGCTGACGCTGAAGTGTAAATGCTCGCCGGTCACCCGGCCGGATGAACCCGTAATGCCCAATGGGGTACAGGAATTAACGGAATCCCCCGCTAAGACAAAAACCTGCGATAAATGGCCGTACAGCAAAGTAAAGTCACCGCTTGCCAGGCGGATATGCACACCCGTCACCGAGTCATAGCCGACAAAGGCAATACGGCCCGGCATCACCGCAAAAACGGTATCATGCCTGGCCTGGAGGTCAACGCCAGAATGAAAACAGAACCGCCCGGTGACGGGATGAACCCTGTAACCATAGCCTGATGTTAATACCAGGTGCCGCAGGGGCAAAGCCAGCAAGCAGCAGTAAAATAATTTAATCACCGTCCGTATTGATTAGAGATGTCGCGGGAAATTTGATCTTTTAAAATTTCGACACATAAGATTTGAATCGCCGGGTGGTCACGGGCAGTATGCATGGCCTTGATTTTTTCGGTGACATCGCCATAGCGTACTAGCAGCTCTACCCGTCGCAATGCCTTGAATTCCCCGGACGTCTTATCCTGTAACAGGTTCACGAGGTTATCCTGTATTTGATCCGAAGGCAAAAAAGTAAACAAGGCATCGGCGGAAAAAAGCCCGACCTTATCCCGGAAGTCAACATAAATATTATCAAGGGCGATGTCGGCTTCGCTGATCACGCCGACCTGGTTGCGCTTGCCCAAAGGATCAGCGAAGAGTTCAGGATGCACAAATACCACCTCACCCCGCAGCTTGTCGTTTGCGCCAGAAATTTTACAGAAATCTAAATCATTCATGTCATTCAGCGGCTCACGCTATAGTTCTGCTTCAATCCCAGTTCTTCTTCCAGCGACGCCATGCTATAGGCCAGCACCGCAGGATTGTCGCGCGAAATTTCAATCGCCTGCCTGTGATCCTTCGTTAAGTTTGAATTGGCCAGCATACCTACCCTCAGCAGGTCTTTAAAATCCTGTGCATTCATTTTCAGATGGTCCTGCATGGTGTCAAAATGAATACTGGCGGGCTTTTTCAAAACCAGCAATGCATCGGCTGAAAACAATGCCTGCCCATCGTTGCCAAAGGTGACGATGACGTTATCGTTTTCGATTTCCGCAGAGGCAATGATGCCGATCTGGTTCTTTTTTTCGGCGGGGTCGGTCAATAATTGAGGGTGTACCAGCACTAAGGTGCCGGAGAGTTCGTCGTGTTTGTTCATGGGAAAAGTGTTTTAAAAATGATCGACTGGATTATTTAGGCTGGGGGATCGGCTTCATGCTGCCTTTGGGCAGCACCTGTACTTGCAGGACCGGTTTGCGGAAGCTTTCGACAATGGCATCGACCTCGCTGTTAATGCGCATAAAGTTCTCCCGCAGAATTTCCTCCTTGCGCCCCCCGAAATCATAATAGACGGGCAGGTCGCGGTAACCGGCTTCTTCGGCGTTTAATTCGGCAACGCTCAGGTTCACTTTGCAGTTAATGGCCGATGTTTCAAACTTACCCGTATAGACCTCCTGCACATCGGCCGCGATGAGGCCCACCATCTCGCCCGTATTTAACGAAGCCATTTTACCCGCCGGAATCAATGGCTCCAGTTTTTCCTGTAAGGAGGTCGAGGTTTTGTTACGGTCGATTGACAGGCTTTCGCCAATCTGTTTGTTTTTGCCAAACAGCCGTTCCAGCCAGTCCAAAGTTTCCTTGTTCCTGACCGAACCGGCCAGCACATTGCCCACTACTGCGGTGATGGTAGCGGCGGTATCTTTCCCGTAATGTTGATTGAACTGCGGCAATTCTTGTAAACCCATCAAAATCGCCACCTTATTACTACGAGCAACTGCCAGCAGGTTTTCGATCTTATAAGTATATAAAGTTGGGATTTCGTCAATGATCAAAGCCGATGGCAGATTGCCCTTACTGTTGATCAGCTTGGTCAGGCGGTTCATCACTACCGAATAGCAGGCCGAGTTGATGTTTTGCGTATTGGGGTCGTTCGCCAGCACCACGATGCCCGGAGTAGCCTTATCCGATATTTTCAAATTGAAATCATCACCCGAAAACACCCAAAACGTTTCTTTCGTGGCTAAGCGGCTAATAAAGATTTTCAGCGTACCGATCTGACCCTCCAATTGCGGAAAGGCTTTGGTGGCGTAAGCGCTTTTAAACGGTGATAACAAGGAAACCAGTTCCGGCTCCGAGAACAACGTATTGAAAACATCCTCGTAAGAATGATTGAGAAAGGACAGCACATGCGGAAAGCTGGAATATTTGCCGCCAACATGTTTAGAAAAGAAGTAAATGCAAGCAGCCAGGAAGTTGATAGCCGACTGCGTAAAGAATTGGTCGCTGCCGCCGGACTTATCACCCTTTTTCATCGCTTCAACCAATCCTTCGGCACCCTCGGAAGCATCGGCCAGCGACCGCAGGTAATCGGCCCGCCAGGGATTAGTACGGCGGCTGCGTTCTACATCATTCAAATTAATGACATGAAAATCATAACCCTTGCACTTACCCTGTTGTTTGGCCAAGAGGTAACGGTAATAAGCGATCTTTCCTAAGTCGGGATATTTGTAATCGTAGACCACCGTACAAAAACCCTTGCCGATCATCTGCCGGATAAAGGGATTGACGATGCCAAAGGACTTACCTGAACCCGGCGTACCGATCAGGATGGTACCCCGAAAGGGATTGACGATATTGATCCAGCCAGCCCGCACTTTGTTCTTGTAATAGAACTGCATGGGGATGTTGACTGAATAATCAGTAACGACCGGCTTTACTGGCTGCATAAAGCTTTCGCCTTCGACATTCCAGATATCCTTACCCAAACCTGAGCGGATCATCTTAGAAACGTTGTCCATCGAAACGCTGATCAGGATAGCACCCAAAAGCGAGCAAACCATATAGCCTAAATCCCACCAGGTGGTAAAAGCTAAGGCTAATGCACCATCCCTGCCATACAAAAAGGCCGCGCCAAAAAACAGCAGCAGTCCTAATGCCAGCGGGTAAAGGATATGCAGTTTCGGGTCAAGTTCCTGCTTCTTTTTGGCTAAGGTGCCGATGCTGACCAGACAGATCAAAAACAGCGTCGCCAGCTTACTATACAGCAAGTTGCTGTAAATAAGCACATGGCTCAGCTTTTCTATCGGCCCATAAAAAAAGCCCCAGAACGGGGCTTGCTTATAAACAAAGATGGCGGCTTCAAGCGCAATGGACACATAGATGAGGCATTGCATAAAACCATGAAGCTTATGCTGCTCGTGGGTTTCTTCCATATAATTTGGTTTTTAAAGGAAGTCAGGAGGGCTTGCGCCGTTCTTCCATAACAAAAATTGAAAACAGTAAAATTCAAGGGCTAAAGCGTTCGATACTTGCAATCGTATCATGGATCGCGCCGCCGTGGCTGAACAAGGCAATGCGCTCCAGTGAAAATTTCCTACCCGCCCCCATCACGATGGAGTGGTAGCCAAAGGTGATTACGATACCGCCCGGCGACAGGCGGCGGGGTATTTCGTCTTTCAGTTGCCGGAACGGGCTGCAAATATTGCCTTTGTACAACTCCATGCTTTTCCTTAGTGCATAGGGAGGGTCAAGTAAAATCGTATTAAACATGTCGCCTGACCAGCTTCGCAAAAGTTCTAAAGCATCGAGATGATAATCGGCAGGCATAACCGGATCAAGGTCGTTCCTAATCTCATCCACATCGAGCAAGGTCGGGCCTGCAAACAGGTTGAGCACCCGGCCCTCGCAGCGCTTTTCCACCCATTGCCTTACCGGTTTAACGGAAAAAGTATAGCGATGCAGAGGGCTGCGGTAATGTTCAAACTGCACCATAAATAAAGGACTAATTATCGCGTTAAGTCTTCTGCAGAGTAATTGACACCTAAAAGGTGTGCACGACGAATCATCTGCAAGTTTTCGGAATGGTCGAGAGTATCGGTTTGGGTTTGTTCTTCGGTGAGTTCTTCAGCCTGTTCTTCTTCGGGCACCGACTTCATTTGCGTTTCCCTGATCTTGGCTGCGATCTCTTGTTCCAGCCTGCGCAGTTCAACCCTTAGTTCAACCAGTTCCTGTTCCTTTTCAAAGGTCTTTTGACTGAGTTCCGTTAAGGTCGGAACCTCTGTAAGCAGTTCGGTTTGCTCTTTTTCATATTTTTCCCGCAAGCCGGTCACCTTATCAATCGCGTTCAGAAAATAGCGGGCGGCCAGCTTTGAATTATCTATGTTAGGGTTCCCACCGTTGCTCTGGTATTTAATGCCGCCCGGCCCTTCGGCGAACAGGTGGTTTTGCATCCGGTATTTGAATAAACCCTGGTCCTCATAACCCTCCCGCTGCTGGCGGATATAAAGGTTAAACCCGTATAATGTCCCGATTTGTTTTTCCTCGGGTCTGCCTTTACCGGGCTGCCAGCCACGGTAGAGCGCGATGATCTTATTGCCCAAAGCTTCGGCATCCGCAGATGGAAAATCGGTCAATTGTATAGGATTAAGCTTATTGCCCTCTTTGTTATGCTTTAACTGCGAATTGTACAGGGCTTCGTCCTTGAACAGGCTGTCCATCGTGCCTTTGATTTCGCCAAGTCTTTTCTCGGCAGCTTCCAGGCTGTAACGGTTACGGGCGACTTCGCGAAAATGGGCCGATTTCCAGCCCTCCAATTGCGCTACTTTCTTTTCTACCTTTGCCTTTTCCAAAAGGGTGGTGTCGCCGGAAAGGATGGCGATGTATTCTGAGAAGTTCATGCCGCTCTTTTCATCAAGCGCGCCCTCATCGAGTGTACGCACATTCAGCTCGCAGTTCTTCATCTGCGAAATAAAGGTCTGCTTGTTTTTGAGCAGATTGAATTTATAGGCATCCAATGATTGCTCAACGCCATAAATAAAGTTAAGCACCTTATTATCGTAGAACTTTTTCGCCAGCCAGTTCCCTTGCCGTGCGCCTCTTCCATCGCGCTGCTCCAGGTCGCTCGGACGCCAGGGCGTATCAAAATGGTGCATCGCTAAAACGCGGGCCTGCACATTGGTACCTGTACCTAATTTCTCGGTACTGCCGATCTGTATCCTGATCTCGCCGTTGTTCATCATTCTAAACATCTCCGGCCGTTTCTTGTCCGGCCAGTCATGGATAAATGAAATTTCGTGAGCAGGAATATTAAAATCATTGACCAGTTTGGTCTTCAACGCATCATAAATATTGAACTCATCCGGTTTAGGGGTGCCGATGTCGCTAAAAATCAGTTGGGTTCCTTTATGAGGTGTGCTTTCGTGATAGATCTCGGCAACCTTGCGGGCACAAACATTCACTTTGTTATCTGGGTGGTCTTCATATTCCGGGTCGATCAGCCGCATATCCGCCGACATTTTCTTGGCGTAATTGGTGGCGATCAGCATCCGGGCATTATCTTCCTCGGCAGTAAGGCGCGGACGACCGAGCAAGGTCGCATCGCCTGTTTCTGCAAACTTCATCAGCTTTTTGATAAAGTCCTGCTGGTCGGGTGTCGGGTGAATGTTTACTAATGTTTCAGAAAGCTCCGGCTTATCGAGGTTTATATGTTTTGCCGTTTTATAATCGGTGATTTCGTTATAAAAAAGCGCCAGTTCTGGTACTTTGATAAAATGACGAAAGCGTTCTTTAGCCGTGATCTGGTTGGTGACCGAAAACTCAAAGTCGGTTGTCTTCTTGGCAAATACCGCTGCCCAGGCATCAAAGTTGCTGATGCTTTGCCGTTCGAGTTCGTTTGGCCGCAGGTATTTGAAGATCAAATACATTTCGGTCAGGCTGTTCGAGATCGGTGTTCCCGATAAGAAAGTTACACAAAGGTCGGCATCGAACTTTTGCTGTAAAGTCCTCACCGCAAACAGCATATTCAAAGCTTTTTGGCTGCCATCCTGGTTGCCCAAACCGGCCACGCGGTTATGCCGGGTGGTAAAGGTCAGGTTCTTGAACTTATGAGATTCATCGACAAAGAGGTGGTCGATATTCATTTCCAGGAAGTCGATGCCGGAATCCTTTATATTTTCGAGCGTGTATAATACCCCCTCTAATTTGGCTTCGAGGTTCTTCTTGCGCAGTTCCAGCCCTTTGAGGATTGAGCGCGAAACTTCGCCGCCCAGGGATTTGAGGGTATCAAGGTCGGCCTGAATATTATCCAGCTCGGCCTCTAATATTTCCTGCTGAACTTCGGGCGACTGCGGGATCTTCCCAAACTGGTCGTGCGTCAGGATGATACAGTCCCAATTATTATTTTTGATCTGGTGAAACAGCGCCTGCCGCTTGACCGGCGTAAAATCATTTTCGCCCGGTGCCAGTATTTTTGCCAGCGGATAGGCCTTCCGGTAAGTATCGGTGATCTGCCCGATGTTAGCCTTGAGCGCCAGGATCATAGGTTTTTGTACAATGCCCAAACGTTTCATTTCCTGCGCGGCAACGATCATGGTCAGGGTTTTGCCCAGCCCAACTTCATGGTCGATCAGCGCGCCCCGATTCTGAATGATGCGCCAGGCGGCATTTCGCTGCGAACTGTACAAATCTTCGATGCCCAATGCCTTTCGGTCAAGCCCCGGAAAAGCTAAATGGCTGCCGTCATATTCCCGCAGCACATAACAGTTGAAAGTTTCATTGTACAGCGCTTCTATTTTGTTCTTTTCGCTTCCCGGCAATTCGCGCAGCCATTCTTCAAAGCGGCTGCGGATCGATTCGATCTTTTGGTGTCCTAACTGGATGGCCTCGTTGTCCGGCAGCCTGACCGCTGTATCACCCGAACCTACCTTATAGCTGAAATAAGGACTGGTATTTTCCAGCGCATGTTCCAAAAGCGCCGCGCCCTTCATTTTGATGCCGGACTTCGGCATGATCGCAAATTCCTCGTCGGTTTTGGCATTGCCATTTTTGTAGCTGACCTTAAAAGCATCAGCCGAGGAAAAATATTCGATATGCGTGTCCAGGCCAAAAAGGTCGCTGGCAAATTGCTGGTAATAGCTCACCGGCATCCAGCGTTCTCCCAGGTTAAAGTCTAATAATTCAAAGGGTATCTTTTCCGGCTGCACCCGCCTGATCGCTGCCAGGCTTCGTGCAATTTGCAAATCATCGGGATGCGCCCCGGCTGCCCTTTCCGCCAGTGCTAATTTTTGCACCACATTACCGGACAGGTAACTATCATTCGTTTCCCATGAGCGGTTGATGGGGTTCATCAATATTTTGCCGTCCAGCTGACGGATGATCGCGAACTCATCCAGCCCGGTCATGGTGCTCATATAGTCGAGGTCAACGATACCCTTATCATTTAGGCTACGTGCCAATGCTTCGGTCGGATCATCGGTATGCAGGTTTTCTTGCTGCGGGAATACCGGGCCAAAAAAGATATCGGCCTTAGTCCAGGCCTCGTTTTCCCGGCGCTCCAATGATGAGAGCACCACGAAACCCAAAGCGGCATCCTGTAATATCCGATTCCGGTTGTTTCCCTTATTCAGGTCTCCGTATTTGCCGGTAAAGCTTTCATAGTTCCGGTTGAGTATTGACCGCAAGTGCGGCTGCACCTGTAAAGTTTCCGCTTCCTTCGCATACAGTTCCATATAGCTGTCGCGCAGACCAATGTATTGCCTAAAAAAAGGGAGGTCGGTTTGCTGATCAAAAGGCTGGAAATCTGCCTGCGCGTTCTGGATCAGTCCGGTCAGACCGGCTTTGCCTTCATGGATCACTAAGGTATCCCGCTTGTAAAACGGTTTGATGGCGGTAAATGGCACCGGCCTGTCAGGCAGCAGTTCAAAAGCGGGTTCCAAACTGCGGTCGCCTTCGTAGCGGAAATCATGGCCGAAATATTTTAGTTTTGCAGATAAAGCTTTGAGTTCATAAGTCAAGGTATTGCCGCTGACCCATTTATTGGAAAAACTTAATTCCTTGACATTGCTGAATAACTTATAGAGGTATCGGCCGGATTGTTTCGCCTGTGCGGTAATCAAAACAATACTGTCATGGTCGGGCCTGGTGGTAGTGCGGATAGTGCTGATCTGCCTGCCGGTTGCCGGATCTACAAAGGCCTTATCCAGATCAGATAAATAACCCTGCGCCTGGTCGTTATTCAGGGTCGGGGCGTCGAACAGACCCAATTGACCCTGACCGGAAATTGCTGAGGTCTGTACTTCAGGCATATCCAGAAAAGTAAAAAACCGTGCGTTCGGCACGGTTTTACTTTCAATTTTGCTTTTCGATTGCTCATCAGCCAACCGCTGCTGTAAGGCTTTCCAGCGGTCCAAGTCAAAGTTTGCAGCTAAGCCTTCGGCTACCTGTTCCATGAGCGGCTGCCTGATTTCCTCCAGCGGGCCTTTCTGCCAAATCCGCTGGCTTGGCTTGCCGTACTGGTTTTTGCCTTCCCCTATGGTATCGGCCAAACGCAGTTCCGGGTGCCGGTCGATATAAGCATTGACGGAAAATTTACCATAGCTATTTTCCTGCTCGACGGTATCGATCAGTAGTAATTCGGTTGGGGTAAAAGCTTCTTTGTTGTCGTTCTTCTGAACCAGCAGCAAATGACTCGGCGCTTCCGTGTTGGCGGTATCCTTCATCAGGTTATCCGGCAAAACCGACAAGCTGATAAAATCTGCCGAAGTAAACACATGCTTGCGTCCCAGTGTATTGGAGGCCGTATTTAAGAAAGCATCCGTCACCAAAAATGCCAGCAGGCCGCCGTCACCTAATTTATCCAGGCCTTTGGCAAAGAAATAATCATGGATCTTGTTGGTTACCGCGCTGCCCTGGTAGGCCGGATCGAATACCTTGAAATTACCAAACGGAATATTGCTGGTAATAAAATCATATTTGCCTTTTTCGTCCGGGGCGGTTTCCTCAAAACCACGAACCTGAACGATATTGTTTATCGGCAAAGTCAAGGCGAGCGCCATCAGCACCTTGCCGGTCAGGATGTCCTTTTCGACCGCGTTGACCTCCTGCAAATCCGGGAAGGCTTTGAGCGCTTCGGTGATGAAGATACCCGCGCCGCTGCTCGGCTCATACAAACGATGAGGCATAATGCCCTGTTGTTTCATGGCCGCATATAAAGCAGCAGGCAGCAACTCCGGTGTGTAAAATGCGGTATCGCTGCTGCTTTTAACCGCATCAACGACCGCCTTGTAATCGGCAGGCGATAGTTTTTCCTGCAACAGTCCGTGCAGCTCCACCATCATCGGGTGCAGGCGCAGGTCATTTGCAGAGGCGTTTTGCTCCACCCAGGTTCCCACCGGCCCCGCGCCAAACAAGACCGCTTTTAAACCGCCGAAACCCGCGTAGCTTTTCAGCACTTCAATTTCTTTATCGTTGTAGCTTTCCTGGCCGGATAAGGCAATACGCAGGGCCGCGATATTCCCGGCCAGCTTCTTTGAACTGTTAAAAGCCATTATTCTGATCTCCTTCCAGGTATTCGGCAATGGTGCCGGTAACAGCGTAGCGCAGCAGGCGGCTGTCCTCACTTTCGGGAAAGCCGAACTCATCAAACAAGTACTTGCATACCGCCAGCAAATTCAGCAGCTCATAAATGAGGATGCCGCTGACATGAAAAGCCAGGTGGGTTTGCTCAAATTCCTCCTCGAAGACTTCCAGCAAATAATCGTAGCGCTCGCGTTCGTCCGGCTCCAGTAATTTTAAAGGGTTCATCAGATGGGTATCGTATCCGCATCGAGTACGTCCTGGTAAGTGATATTCAAAGTGATCACCCTGCCGGAAATCTGCTTTTCGCTCAATTCGATATGCAGCACTTTATTTCCGGGGAAGGTGATTTTCTTCAGGACAACGATGTTGCGGTAGGTCTTTTGAAAAAACGGGTTGGTAAACAGGATGAATTCGGGCTTAAGTTCCACCGACTGGACATTAGTGGCCTTGGTGATCTTTTTATCATCGATGTGGAAACGGAAGTCTTCAATATTGTAGGTCAGGTTCGTTTTGTTCCGGTAACCCAGGTCGATAAATACATAATCCCCGGCTGTATAGATATGATATAGTTCCGCTTTCAAGTCGAATGCCTTCGTTTTTTCAATGGCCCGCCCCGGCCGTTTACAAAAGAGGTTGAGCGCCATTTGCTTTAACTGGTTTTGCGAAAGCCCGATACCCGAAATATCCAGCGGATGAGTGTTGCCAGGGTCAATCGCAATTTCCGTTCGGGCATCCCTGGCCGTGATCGAATCCGCCCTGATCACATGATATTGGGTAATAAATTTTTCACCCGCAATAGTGATCACCGCATCTGCCGAATTCACCGAATCTTTTAAGCGGATGCGCAGTACATTTTTTAGCGGCAGGTCGCCGATAACCGACTTGGCGGAAATGTCCACGTACTGGATCGGCTCCGGTGAGATAAACTGCACGGATACGTTTTCGGGCAGGTAAACAATCGGCAGGGAATTCTTTTTAACGCCCTCGGCGAATGGCGTTAATTGGGCATAGCTGTGCAGGCTTGCCATAAATACGGCAAGAAAAAGGTGTAATCGTTTCATCGTTAGTAGTGTTGCTGCGCTTTTTCGAGCGCTTCGTTATCGATTAAATAGACGTAAGAATTGTATTTGATCTTGGCCTTATCCTTACGGATCAGCCCGGCAATGGCAGATGAAGTGGATTCAAACATTTTACTGGCCGTGCTCATCGCAAACTGACTGGCCACCGAGCCGGTGCCGCCGCCGTCAATAGTCACACCTTGCACGGTATTGGTGCCGAGGTCTTTGGTAAAATCCCGAAAAGCCGATTCCGGCACATATAGCCCGGAAAGCCCGTCGAGGTCGTACACCTGCAATTTGACCGGCAATATTTTATTTTCGTAAAGAATGGATTTGACCGTCAGTTCCACCCGCTGCCCGGAAAAGCCGGTGATCAGCGCATATAAATAGGTTCCTTTGGGGATGCGGTAATTCCCGGCATCAATATCATCCAAAAGCCGCAGGCGGATACGCGTACCCGCATAACCCGTTAGGTTCTCGTCGATCACCACTTTAATAAAATCCGGATGTTTTTCAGGCAGCACGGTATTAAATTCCGATGGTGAGACATCTGCCAGCTTCACCGCTAATTTGGGTTCGGCTGCTTTTTGCGCGGCCATTTTAGCCCGTGCCTCAGATTGCAGCCGCTCGGCTTTAACTGCCGGATCATTGGCCTTGTTCATACTATCGAGGTAGGCCATCTGCTGCCGGAAGGTTTCCATTGGGTCTTTAACCTTTTGATCATTGGCTGCGCTGTTTTCAGCGGGACGGGGGTTTTTTAAACCGTTCAGTGCTGCCAACATGGCCTGGTCATTATTAACAGGCTGCTTGTGCACCGATGCGCCTGTCGGACTTTGCGCGTACTTGGCTTTCATCGCCTCATTGATCGAGTCCAGCATTTTCTTTTCCTTGTCTGAATAGCTGCTTTGAAAGGCCGGATTGCTTGTTATCTCGGAGGGCAATGGGTTAACGGCGGTCATGCCGTCGCCTTCTTTATAAGTATTGCGGTAAGCGTCCAGCTTATCTTCCAGCTGTTTCTTTTGTACATCGCCGGATACCTGGCCTACGGAAGTGTTGATGCCATTTACCGGCTTATCTTCTGCCTTTTTGGCGGCAAAGCCGCTGTGATAAACAAAGAAGAACAAACACAGGAAAGGCAGCAGGATCAGCGGCAGGATGTATTTGGGTTGTTTTAAATTGATTTGCATAATGCTAATGGGGTAAGGTGAGACGGATGTGCTGCAGGCTGTCGAGATCGCGCACCAGGGTGATACTGTCAGATTTATTCAAAACTTGTTTAGCGGTAATACTATCTACCTGCCGTCTTAAATGAATAGTTGTCTTTAACGCCGTACCTGCTGCCAAGATATGATCAAAACCGCTGTTCAAGACTTCGCTTTGCGGCTGGGCCTTTGCCTTTTCAGTTGGCACCATTTTAGGATGCAACCAAACCGCCAGCACAGCCGAAGCCAATAATAACGCGGTCATCAAACCAAACAGGAAGCGTGGATATTTGGCAGCCAACTCCTGACTGAACCGGCTGCCTTTATCCACGTAGACCGAAAATTCCTTTTTAAATTCACTATACAGCGTATCCCTGGGATCGCGGTTAGAACGTATTCTTCTGAACATTTTCGAGGTCTTTGTTTTCAAGTGTTTTCCAGTTCACAATGAGCACCCCATGCGGGTTATTATCGCTACGGGGAATATCTTTCAGATATCCTTCGGTAATTAGCGAACGGATGACCGTCGAACTGCGGCGGTCGATCTTCAGCTTCCCGAAATAGCGGAAATACCGCCTGGTCATATCCAATGAGATCGAATCCGTTTGCAGCGTAATGACCGAACTGGAGGACAGAATGGAGTTGAAAAAACCATTCTCCTTCAAATTATTGTACTGGTCAACGCCCGATTCATCTACGAGGTACATCGCCTTTTTTAACTGGTACTCGATATACTTATCATCCGGTGTCAGCGAAAAGAACAGGGCATGGAACAGGTCGATGTCTGCGCGGTACTCTGCCGGGCGGTTAACCTGCATATCCGTTTGACCAGCCTGCAATGGAATACCATTACTCAGGATGTAGATGCTTTTGCGGGCATCGCTGACCTGGCGGTAAGCATAGAAGCAGCAAATAGCCGATAAAACGATGGAGGTCAAAAAACTGCCCACAGCTACCCAGGTCGCCAGCCTTATTTTGGCTTCGATATTTTTTACGATCATAAAAGGTTGGAAAAAGGTTAGATGAAACTGCCGACGATGCGGGTGGCACCGGCCATCGTACTGGCACCACGGCCGAAATTGGAGGCTGCCGAGCTGATACCTGATGTAGAAATTATCCAGGTAGAAATGCTGGGCACGGTAAACATACAGATCGCGCCGATGACAAAAACGATGATCACGGTACCAAACGATAAAATTCCATTACCGGCAAAAACCGCCAGCTTAGCCATATCAGCGGGCGCACCAGTCTTGCCAACGAGTTCCTGGTATTTACTGATCTCGGAAGTCAGCGCGTATTGCTGCATCAGTCCGCATAAATACATGATGAGGTAGGCGATACCGGAATACAAATTGACCGAAACAAAACGGGCGACCCAGGTGCTGAAACTATCTCGGAAAGCAGGTAAAATACTGACCGCCACCGAAAACGGGCCGAGGATAATGAGGATCGAGGAATAGATAATTTGAATCATAAAAATTATGTACACAGCTATCCTAAGAATCCAGATGCCGAGCAATTCCAACAGTTGCGTAAAAAGCAATTGCATCCCGACAGTAAGCCGGTTCTTCAATTCCAATAACGGTGACACTACATCGGCAATGCCCTGTTTGACCGTACTGGTCACAGTGTTCCAGGCCTGCCCGTACCAGGTATCGCTTTCCTTTTCGGCAACATCGGCCTGCGCCTGGAAGGTATAGAGTGAATTGGCGACCTGCAGCATCAGGTTAGCGCGCGTAAAGCGCAAACCGTCTACATCGCTCTGCACGCTGTCAAACATTTGCTCGGTTTGCTGAGCAACTAAATCCGTGGGGAAAGCAACCATTTTCACGAACCCGCCCCACCAGATAATGATCATCGCTAAACCAAAAGGCCGTAACAGCGGCATGATCTCCATACGCTTATCGCCCACCATCATTTCGTAACTCTTAATGGCAAAAAAAACGATCATAAAAATCGCGGCCAGCGCCTGCGCATCAGAAATAAATAAATCGAAATGTGTCCAGATCGAATTTTTGAGGCCCTTTAAAAATACCATGACACCACTTTCATAAACCGCATCGCCCTGCAAATATTGTAGCGACTTACGGCTGATCATGGTATCAACAGTGGCAGTTTGGGCAAAACCTGCCATTCCCCACAATGTAAACAGCAGGTATAATAATATTTTCTTCTTCATGCCTTTAATATTTAGCATTCATCAAAATTTTATTGGCGATCTGCACATCACTATTCGGTGTCCAGTTTGGAATAGTCACTGTGCCTTTTTGAAGGGCTTGCTGATGGACTGCCATATCCAAAGTCATTTGCGCGGTGGAAGTACGGATTGCCCAAACGGATGACAGGTTCTTGTACTCATTCAGCATCCGGTAATAAGCCATGATCCGGGAACCACGATCCATATCGGTTGAACGCGCACCGTTCAGCCTTTCCTTTAATTTATCCAGTTCACCCGTGTACCAAATGTAAAGGCCTTCGGAAACCAGCTTGCCGCTGACTTGCGGTGATAATCCGCCTAAAATTGACACCGGTGAATAGTTCAATAAAGGATTGAATTGCTGCTTATAGTATAGCAGCCACAAAGGGTCGGCATCTGACAACAAACCAGATTGCGAAGCGATTTGCGATAGCGCTGTGTTCCTGGCCGTATCTGATTGCAGCTTATAGCGGTTATCGATCCCGTTCATCGTAGCGACCAAGGCCAGTCTTTGGGTTTGCTGACCGTTGGCACTCAAAGGGCGGATGTCCGTCTTATGGTAATTCGGATCAAAGAACCCCCAAACCAGCCAGTAGTAAGGGTTCAGGCTTAGGAAGCCTTTTTTGGGGTAGAACTTGTTCTGGTCCCATTGCTGGAACACCATGCGCTGGCTTTGGTTATCCACCGCATCATCCTTGATGAGGGATTGCGCTTTTGCTGCGAACAGGCTAAAGCATAAGGCGAAAAGCATTAATATTTTTTTCATTCTTTGAGGTATTTAGCGTTAGTAATAATTTGCTGGACGAAGTACTTGTCCTTATTGATAAAGTCCTGCCAGGGGTTGATCGTGGCGATAATGCCGCGCTGTTTGGCCCAATACATGGCGCGCCAGGCACCATAGGCCAAACCGTCCAAAATCTGCAAGGTATTGGTGACCTTTTTTAATAGCTGGTCGCGCCCGTTATAATCGGCCAGTATATTATTGCCAGATTTCAGCACATAAGTCGATACCTCGCTGACCAACGCCACTGACCGCACCTTCATTTCGTTGGCGATATTGGTGGCGAATAACAATAAGTAAGGATCGGACTTGCCTAAAGCCAGGGCCTGGTTCAGATAACTGATCATATCGGCGGTAATAGTCGCCATGTATTTGACCTCCAAGCCATCCTTTAAAGCGGAGTTGACATTGGACAAACCGTTATAAATCATTTCTTGCGCCAGGACTACCGAACCCACGTTGGTATTCAAGTCCTCGATGTTATTATTTATTTTTCCGAGATACTGATTATGGGTTTGCTCTGCGCTCATCCTAACCGCCTGGTTGGCCTCTACTGATACGAGATATTTTTCGTCCAATACGTATTGCTGTGCAGAAGCCGATAGCTTAATGCAGAAAGCAAAAAGCACGAAAAGAAAGATTTGCTTTGTCATTGTTTAAGATATTTGGCGTTTTGGATGATACTTTCGGCTACGTTTTTGTCCTGATCGATATAATTCTGAAAGGGATTGATGGAACGCAGCAAGGAATTAAGGTTGGAATAGGTCAGCGTATTGACCAGCTTACCGGATAGTTCCTGAATCTCCGAAAGCTGCATCAGGACGTAATCAAATAAAAGTTTCCGGTCGGATGCCTTCATCTGGTTGACATCGCCAAGCGATAAAGTCAGGCCGGTGACGTAGCCGATCAGCCCCTGCGCTTTTTCAACAAACTCGATCTCGGTCTGGTAACCTAAAAAAGCGAGAGCCGGGTTCTTTTCCACGAGGCTGATGATCTGAGCCTGGTAGCTCACGATCTGCTTTACCTCCGGCGTGGCGTAAATGCCGATATCGGCGATATTGATGGCCGTGCCCAAAGTATTGTACCTGTTTTGTAAGGTGCGGTACATATTCTTCATTTTAGTAAGCAGGGTTAGATTGGCCTGTTCATTGGCAGTTACCGTTGCCTGGTTGTTCCTGGCTTTTACCTGCTGTGTGTGCTCGGATTTAGACTGATCTATCAACTGATGGATGCCGGCAATGTCAAGGGTGCTTTGCTGGGAGAAAGAGAAAAGCGGAAAGCCAAAAGCGCAAAACAGAAAAAAGAATAATTTCTTCATTGCTTCAGGTATTTGGCGTTGTTCAATACATCGTTGGCGATCTGGACATCCATATTTTTCCATTCTGACCAGGGATTAAGCGAGGCCCATATCCCGCGCATTTTGGCCCAGTACATCGCCCGGCCCATGCCGTAAGCGATGCCGCGCAGGATCTGCATTTCGCTCTCGATGTGGTTCAGCAGCTTACCCCGTTCGCCTGCGTCCATTAAATTATTTCCACCTTTGAGCACAAAGGCGCTCACATCAGCAGACAGTGTCACTGCCCGCGTCTCAAATTCTCGCGCGCCTTCTTCGGCAAAAAGTAATAAGACTGGATTAGATTTGGCGATGGTTATCGCCTGGCCCACATCGTTCACGATATCTGTCCCACAACTGGCGATCTCCTTAATGGAGGTGAGGTTATTAATAACTGAAGCTACCTGGCTCAAACCCTTGTAGATTTTGTTTTGCAGGTCGTTGACAATTACCAGTTGCCCGGTTACCGCCAATTGGCCTTTTTGAATCAAACTTAAATTGTTGTTGGTGGTATTTAACTGGCCGTTGATCACGGCGCTGTTAACAGCGATAGCTGCCGAAGTGACCGGGTCGACCACGACTTCCTGTGCGAAAACGGTTTTACACAGCAATACGGGCAGGAGGATAAGGAGCATTAATGTTATCTTCATAGATGTCATAGAAAAAAGGATGATCGATTTGGTTAATATGGCTGACAAACTGTGCGAGGGACAGTTTACTGGCGTGAAAATCATTGACAAAAAGGTCTAACGCGTGCTGGTACCTGCCAAAATATTCGATGTAAACTTCGAGTGCCGATTTCTCCGGCTTCTCCGTGGAGAAAGTTAAATACTGGTGCAGGCTGACCTCTACGCCATAGACCTCGCCAACCGCGCCGCGCCGGATATATACTTCTTTAAAGCGCCCGCGTCCCTCGGTATTCTCCAACTGGTTAATAGAAAATATCTTTTTGCGCTCAGTTTCATTGATCGATAAGAGCGAAGCAATAGCCCCGTAATTATCCTTGAACTTGGTTTGATCCAGCAGGCAGATGGTGTCCGAATTGTTGATAATGCTATCTTTAACTACCGCGTTACCGATGATGTCGCCTAATTCCTGTGTCACCACAATGGCCTCTCCCCAAAACTTTCTAACCGTTTTGTAGAGGTAAAGCAGGTACGAAGCCATCAAAGGGCTTGCAATCGCTTTCCATGCCTCTTCGACTACCAAAGCCTTTCTGCGAGATGACCTGAAGCGCATCTTCTGAATGAATACGTCCATGATCGCCAGCGTAACGATTGGAAAGAGAACCCGATTTTCCTTCACGGCGTCAATTTCATAGACGATGAAGCGTTCGGTAAACAGTGATGAGTCGGTCGCTTCGTTCAGGATTTGTGCAAATTCGCCGCCCTTATAAAACTTTTTGAGCACATAGCGGAACTCATCCACATCAAAAGGGATGCGTTCTTCCTGCTTGATCTCCGGGATCTTCCAGAGCGCGAATTCATAAAAACTGTTGAAGTTTAACTGTTCGATATGCGGCTTGCCCTCGGCTTTCAGGCGGCGCAACTGTTCATCCTTAACGGCCTGGTGAAACTTTTCATCATAGGCCGCACGGAAAGGGTCGGCTTCGTTCGGCGTAAGCGTATCGCCGGAATGCGTGAGGGCGTCTACTAAAGCCTGGTCATCACGCGACAGCTCACCAGCCAGATCATTGTCCAGCACTTCAATTTCAAATTCGGCGAATGGCGTGAAGCCGCTACCGCCCTTCATTTCTTCCATCACTTTTTTGCGGATCGCGAACTGGTCTTTTTTGGAGATTGGCGGCAGTTTTTCCTGCTCAAAGTATTGCAGGTAATAGGCATTAATTACATTACTGATCACATCGCGTTCCACCTGGCTGAACGTACCGTCCGCACCTTTCCAAAGCAGGCCGACCAGCGTAATCAGGAAATCCTTTTTCTCGATATTGAATTCCTCCACCGTGATCTGGAAGGGGTTCATCGTGATCGGCTTCTTATCGGTATAGGTAATGTACTTGCCTTTGTAATAAGCGCATAGCCCGGAATAGGAATGGCCGGTGTCCACAATGACCATATCCATATTGAACAACATATATTGCTCGATGAGGCTATTCATAAAGAAGGACTTACCCGACCCACTGGGGCCTAACACAAACTTGTTCCGGTTATTGATGCGGTTGGTACGCATCGGGAGATCGGCTACGTCAATACCTACCGGTACGCCCTGCCGATCTGTAAAGCGTACCAAAAAATCGGACGGCTCATCGAGCGGCATCGACTCTTTCAGAAAGAAACAAACGGCTGCATCGCAGGTGGTCAGGAACCAGTCGTAATCTTTCAGTTCCACGGCATTACCCGGCAAAGCGCAGCGGTAAAGTTCCAGCTGGTTGTAGCCGTTTTTGCTTGCCATGATGCCCAAACCAAAAAGCGCGCTTTCGATAAAATTGGCCGCTTTTTGGATCTTGTCCTGCTGTGCTGCAAGCACAATATTAAAATGGCAGTTGACCAATAACTGATTTTCTCTTGCCACATCATTTAAGAGCAGATCAATGTCCTCGACACATAACGCGTTGGCCGGGTCGGGTATGCCGGAGTGCCGCTTCTTTTTCAATTCCAGCTTTTTCAGCGTCATAAACTGGCTGGGTATATCGATGACCTGGTTAAACAGGATCACCTCGAAATCCGGCACCCGGAACAAAAACGACAGGAAATCCACCGGGAAACCCCGCAGGGTTTCCTTTTCATTCATTTCGATGTGCGTACTTACCGATGGTGGCAGATCCACGTTATCGATATTGATCAGCGGGATATTGCGGATAGCGCGGTCACCCATTTTGATCTCGGTATCGTTCGGCGCGAAGTTGTTGAGCACGATATGCTCCCGCTTAAAATCCATCGCCAGGAACTGCATGATCAGTAAATTGAGCTGCTGCTCTATCAGGATCACGGGTGCCGTCTTTGCGGCAACCAAAATGTCCATGACTTTGTCCAACTGCTGGCTGAAATCCCGCAGCGCCTTTTTATCAAAAACATAAAAAGCGCCCTTGCGTACCTGGCGGGTCAGTGTGATATAGGTATTGACCTTGATATATTCCCGCCCGGCAAAATGTTCATTGTATTTCTGCTGCAAATACTCGCCGCCATCTTTGAGCGGGTATTCTTCCTTACTAATCACATCTGATTTTTGCAGTAAATACCCATCGCCCATGATCTTGACCACGTTGATCATCAGCGCGTGGAACTCATCGTAAGCCGCAGAGGCAGCCGAGAAGCGGGTAACTGGGTTAGTGATTTGAATAACCACCGAACATTCGCCGCCTGCACCGACTAAAATATCGATACCATTATAATGGTCGATACCGATATAGGGAATATTAAAGACTTGTTTTCCGGCCATAACGGGAGAGATTTTTGAAGTTGACCTGGTGAATGAATATGCCCGTCGGGCGGGCTTTGATATGGAGGCCTTGTTTCTGTTTGGAGGCGATAAAGACAAGCCCGCTTGCAACGGCGGCGATCAGGACGATCAGGCCCAGCCACATATTGACCAGCGCCATTGTTAATGCGCCCAGTACCAGGCCGGCCAGCAAAGAGCCGACACCCCAATAGATATACTTGCCTTTAAACCCACGGTATACGAGGGGCCTTTGCAGCCCCTTGTATACCTGGAATTGCCTGGCCATTAGGTGAGGCCAAAGAAGGCTTTGATCACAACTGCTGAAACCACAAGGAAAACACAACTTCCTCCCCAACCCATCAACTCCTTATTGATGTCCTGGTCTCCACTGTTCCATTTTGAGTAGACGCGGATAGCGCCGACAATACCGACGATACCGCCAATGACCAGCGTGACATTGGTCACCGGGGCGACATAGGTTTTTAAGGAGGTGGTAGCAGAGTTCAGGCCGGTAACACCGTTCTGGGCAAAGGCGGATGCCGTGCCCAGGGCAAGGACCACGGCTGTGGCCCACATTTTTCTAATTTTGTTCATTATAGGGGTATTAAAATTTGAATGAAATAAAAAAGGCGGCCCCCGAATTATCAGGGAACCGCCGGGGTTATGGAGGGGTATTAAAGAACTTACAGGCCAAACACGCCGCGCAGGAAGGCACCTGCCAGTACCATGAAAAAGGCGGCAAAGAACCAGGCGGCCACCTGCTCATCGATGCGCGGGTGCCCCATTTGCCAGTTATGGTAAATACGCACCGCGCCGATAATGCCAAACACGGCGGCAAGCACCAGCGAACAGTCCATCGCGGAAAAGAAAGTCGATCTTAAATTTTGCTGCGCCTGCTGCATTTCCGAAATGCCAGGTTGCGCGGTTGCGCCCAATGCAAGCAGGCAACAACAAAAAGTTAATAAATTGGCTTTCATATTAAAAGCTGACAGAACGTGTATAGATGATGGCTTCCTGTTTGGCCAGGCGAAAGAGGTCGGTGATCGGCACCCCACCGGAACCGATCACTTCATTTTTGTTGGGGGATTTTGGCGGCTGTACAGCCTGGGCCGTCAGCTGAACCGGCGTGACCTGTTCGGAAAAAGTCAGTTCATGCGGATTTCCGCTGGCCACGTCCTGCCGTTTGCTGCGCGCCAGGTCGGTCAGGATGACGATCAAATAATAAAGGCCATAGCCGCCAGCCAGCCAAAGTAAAAAATGTGTCCAGTTCATGTTTTGAGTTGTTTTAAGAATTGGTCGATTGCCAGCCGCAGTTCCGGGTGCTGTTTCAACAATTCGCTGATGGCAAAAGCCATTACTTTGGTGATGTCGATTCCGGTGGCCAGCTTGAGCTGGTTCAGGATCACGACCGTATATTCATCCAGCCGGATATGCACGACGCTATTATGGTCGCTGTTATCATAGGCCCTGATACGGTCCAGTATTTCATTGAAGGCCGGGTCGCGCTGCTGGCGAAGGATTTTTGGGTTCATAGCTCGAAGTTGGCTAAGTGTGCTTTGATTAATGATTTGAGTTCGGGGTTCTGCTCGAATAGCTGCCTTATAGAAAAGCAGATCAGGCGCGTCACCTCTATGCCGGTGGCGATCTTCAGATGATGGATCATTTGCGCAGTTTGCGCATCCACACGGGCATGGATCAGCGTTTTGTTGGCACTGACATCGAGATCGCGCATCAATGAAACGATCTCCGGGATGTCCGGCGGCTTTGCTGATTTGGGTTTAACCACTTTTACCGGCTTTTCCGGCGTATCCGGTTTGGCCACCTTACTCCTTAACTGGTCGGCCAGCGTTTTGATCTCGCTCATAAATAAGGTTGAATAAAGTCTTTAAAAACCCGGTCGAAAACCGGCAGCAAAAGCGCCTGCACGTTTAGCGGCGTCTGGAAAGTATTGGTGCGCTGAAAATCGATACGGTCGGCAATCGCTTCAGTTACGTGGCCTAATTGGTTCAGCTGTTCATTCACATCCGCCTTGATCTCGTACTTGACATTGGCCTTGATGCGGTTGGGTACAAATAATAAATGCACCTGCGGGTTAATCTTCTTCAATACCAAAGCAAAAGGGATCGTTGAATCAAAGCTGAACTCATCATAGGCAAATGGACAAATCGCTACTTGTGCTGCTTTAAAGACACCTATCAAACCATCATCATCCAATTTGCCCGGCAGGTCGATCAGCACAATGTCCTTTGGATTATCCCGGATGGTGTCCGCCATCATTGGAAAGTCTGACAGCCCAAATGCCAATACCTCGTAAGGCTCAGCGTTCTCCAGTATTTTAGCTTTCTCGAATTTTTGGGAAATCGACTGCTGGTAATCCATATCCAGCACGGTGACTTTGCACTTTTTATTTTGCGTGAGATAATTGGCCAGCAAAAGCGTGAGCGTGCTCTTTCCGGCACCGCCTTTCTGGTTCCCGATAATAATGACCATAAGATTTGTTTTAATTGTCAGCGGAGATTAGTTCTTGCTTTTTTCTTTCGGCGGCGTTTCATACCGAGTATGGCTTCGTCATCGACGTCTGATGCCAAATTAATTTCAGGGGTTCGCAGGTGCTGCCGGTAGATTTCCTCATCCGTTTCCTGTTCCTGGCTGAAGTGTTCGACCAGAACCTGACGATCCCTTTTATCCAGGAGATCTGTCGTGTCCATAGATGCCCCAGCTGATAAATCATAGAGTATCAGGCTTTCGCCGTTTCTGATGATAACCAGCCCCTGGTGCTGTAAACCTTGTGTAAGGTCGGGGTAGTTATAAAGCGCGGCCTTTAAGATCGCAGCATAATAATCCAGCTGTTCGGGGTTGACTTCGTAACGGATATCCGGTTTTTCTTCGGGATGACCGCCAGTAGGCTGAATCGCTAATAACTCTTTTAAAGGCATGATCTCACCGCCTTTGAAAACATTTTTGCCTGCATGGTCGATGACGGAATATCCATAGGGTGGCTTATCGCCGGAAGCATGAAACAACAGGTCGATGCCGAACTTTTCTTTCAGACAGGCCGCGAACAAAGACGTGTAAACGCCATGTTTTTTAGCTATAGCCGTATCATATCTCGCCGCATATTTATGAAACCAGGCCTTTAGCTGTATAATCCTTTGTTCATCCGGTGCCTGATTTTTAAGTCGTTCCTCGATAGCCGAAACATTAACTTCCCCTTGTCTTTTACCGAATTTGATCACCAGCAATTTGCCGTCCTGCTCTTTCAACGTATATCCCCGGCTCTCCAAAATCATCATGAACTGAGCCTTGGTAGCGAATTGGTAAACCAGCGCGTTAGCGACATCAGCCTTTGCATTGTGCTTTTCATCAAGCCCCATCACGATATTCATTTGCTCCTGGCCTTTGATCTGTTCATAGCTGTCACGGATCTTTTTGCCTTGCTTATCGACGCGGGTACTTACGATGTGTACGTGGTTGTTCAAAGTATCCTTATGAAAGATGATAAGGTACGGCTGTTTGTCGTAGCCCATCCTTTCCAGCCATTGGGTCGCTATTTCGGTCAATTCCTGTTTATTGTATGACCTGCCCCCGGCTGAAATGGCCACATGCAATTGCGGCTTTTTAACGGCCTTGTTTGTTGCCGATACCATTTTGAGATAGTTCTTGTAATCCTGCGGCCGCATAAGTTCCAGGCCTTGCAGTGGACCGAAGTTCGCCACCTTCGTCAGTTCGCCTTTGTTCCGGTCCATCTTGCCGGTATTGTAAGCCACAGCAGGGAAATGACCGTTCGGCCCACGGGTATAAAGAAATTTGACGATCATAAAGGCGCAGTGTGAACAGGTTCATTGTTCATCGGGAACATGTTCTTTACGAACGGGTGCGGCCAGAACTTTAATAAATGCGAATAAGTTCTCTCAAATCAAATTCGCTATGAACAAGTTCGGCCCGAATAAAATCAGTGTGAACAAGTGCTCATCAAACTATTTCGTAGAGAACAAGTTCCTTGTGCACAAATTCTGATTGAACCTGCGCGTTGTGACCTTGTTCCCGGCGAATTTGTTCGCAAAGAACAAGTTTCCACCAAACAAATTACTTGCCCGCCATCCTGATGATCCGCCGTAAAGAAATTTCCAGTTGTTTTTGATTTGTGATGTATTGCTCAAACAGGATGTTGAACCTTTCGCTAACCATCGGCGAAAGCATGCCCTTTTTCTTCAGGATATTGGCATATTTAGCCAACTGGTTGATGTTGTTCCCGCACCTGCCCATTTCTGCCCCGATGCTATCTAAAAACCCGATCAGCTCCTTGGCATTGACGATAGTCAACCGGGCATCCTGCAAAAGGCGGGTACGCACCAAATCCGTTTTGCGGATGCCCAGTGTCTTTTCCAACTCCAGGATGGTGTCATATTCATCCTGCGTAAACCTTGCATCTATCTTTCTGATCCTTTTACCTTGCTCTTTTATCGGCCGTCCTTTTGACCGTAGTATTTTTGCCATAAGAGCGAACGAGTTGCGAGTTCCCGATACTCCCTGGTTGCCGGTGGAGTGAATGAGGAACTGTGCCGGCTGTCCGGCGCGTGACGATTGAACGGAACCGGCGTCCAGGGCAAGATCGTGAGTGGCTGACAAATTACGAGGAACGAGTTTTTGTCGGACACGAACACATCTTGCAAGGGGAAAAACCAAAAGGGAACTTTGTACCTCGATAAGCGAAATCGTTGTTCGGACGGCTTGCTGCAGGAGATGCAATGCAGTTACCTCCCTATTACCTCGAAAATACATTTTCGAAAATATTTACTTCAGGTTGCTGCCTGGCTTTAATTGCGGCTTTAATGCGGTCGTTATAATCATTATGACGATCATAAATATGTGAGCGGTCGATCGCGCGGGGTAATGTATCTTTAAACCGGAGGGCTGCCTCATAACCGGTTTTGTCTCGGTCGAAATAAAGGTCGATGTTCTCATAATCATTAGCAATGCTGATCGCCGCCTGGATAAAGGACATGGTATTTAAGACCAATATCGTGGCCGTAGCCTGCGCATGTTCAGTGAGCCAGCTGAGATAATCGATATATCCTTCAAAAATGACCAAGCGATCACTATCACCCAGAATATTGGTCATGGCCTTGTTGCCAACGCAACCCTTGAAATATTTATTGCGTACCTCCCAGCTACCTGTTTCGTTTTGCCACCCGGCTGCGAAAAAGCTTTTACGCAGTTTCTTTTCGTCTTCGGCATAATAGTACACTTCCTTCATGCGGCCTTGTGCAGTTTCCCAGATGCCCCTTTCATTGAGGTAGTCGGTAATGGCGGGGTTGTTGCCCAACTCTTTAATTTCGGCAACCTTGTAATAAGGGAGTTTAATTGCATGCCTTCGCCGTGTGGCATTGTTATCAGTTGGATTGATGATGACCGTACCGTCGCAAAGTTCCTGGATTTTAGCCAGTACTTCGGGAAAAGAAAGGTGCTTCCAGTAAGTGAGACCAAAGTCGATAATGTTACCACCTTTGCCTATACCGGCATCGAACCAAACGCCCAGATTATCGTCAACACAAAAGGAGGGTGTACGTTCAGGGTCACGGAGCATGCTAATGTAATAATGCTCCTTGCCGGATTTCCGGTTAGGGTGAAAGCCCATCCGGGCCAGCAAATTCACCAAAGACAGATTATCCTTAATCTCTTTGGCTGTTAAGAGGTTATTCATGTATATTTAATTAGAGGTGTAGCAGCAAAAGGCTGGCTTTGGCGATGGTCTCGATCTCGATACGGTCGATTCGCCAGCAGGCCGAGTGGTCCCCGTCCTTTCGTGGAGTGACCAGGGCATCATCTATCCAGTGTTCGACATTCCTGCGGCCATACAACCGGTATGCTTCGTTCTTTTTGAGGTAAGGCTTTAGTTTACCTGTTTTGACCAGTGTGATGATCGCTCCCAGTTCGGAAGATGCGCGAACCAGAGCCTGTAAATCAAAAGTTGAGATTTCCATATTGGAATTATTGGAACCGGCAGCGGGTATCGGGCCCGAGGTTAATTCGCTTCTGCCGGTTGGTATACGTTCGGGACTACCTGCGTCGGTTTCTACAAACCGGCCTCTCAGCTGCCAAGGCGCTTTCGGTATTTTGATATGATCTCACCTTCGCCAAATTTCCTGTTGCTAACAGGATAATGCCTCATCCCCTGATGTCAAAGAGCGGTTCCGCCAAGGCGGAATTATCTATCTGCCACTGGCAGATAGGATACCCGGTTACTGGCTGCCGCGATGGCCTCCAGGTTGGCCCGGTTCAATTTTCGATTGGAAAGTTCCAGGAGGCCTTCGCTCAGCCAGCGGTCGACATTCGTGCGGCCGTAAGTTCGGTAGGCTTGTGATTTGCAGATGCCCCCCGGTAATTGGCTTACCGGCGAGAGTGCTTTTTCAGCACCTTCACCGGCAGTAATTTTGAGTAAGGAAACCAGCTGTTTTAATTCCATTCGTTACAAGCTTTCGAGTATTTGCGATTGCCTGGAACAAAGGTTGGGAGGATCGAGAAGAGGTTTTCACAACCATTTAGGGCGGTGTGAAAAATAAATACTGGGGCATCTCGATTATCTTGATATCCAATAAAAAGTATTGCGAGGTGACGAGCCAATTTTTTTACCTTTTTTAGGAAGATTGCTTAATGGCACAGGAAGAAATGAAGGAATGGAGGTATGGAATGGAGGAATCTAAATTTCGGCCCCGGAGTAGAAAATACCATGACGCCGCCTGAACCTTTTACCGCAAAAAAAAGCGAGTTATGTAGTCGCCCTTGCTTTTAAACAAAAAGCAGATTTCTTAAAATAGTTCGGCAAGCGATTTGACGGAATTATCCATTACGATGCTAATGGATTGCGCCACATATAACTAAACTAATGATTCTGTCTATAAGTTATCAGGTTTATGGCCGATTCGTGTTCGTTCTTGCGGTTCTACCTTTCTGTCAATCAACTCATCTAGGTATCGAAATACTATGTCGATATTTTTATCCTGATTGTTGATCTTGGATTTAATTTTTTCGATTTATAAAGTCAAAGATTCAAACACATAATTGTTCAATAAAGCATTGCAAGCACTTAAGGAGGTTATCACAACTTGTGATAATGCTTAGTAAACGAGATATCCGGGTTTTAGTTTATTTGGTTTAAAAAGATGTTTAATGTTAGACATGAAAACTTTCAAGGTATTATAAAGTGGGGATGGACAGACCAAACTTGTCTGGAGTGTTATGTGATACATTTATTTTTATCTGAAGAAAAGCTGTAAATTTAGATTAATCATTTGTAAATTAGTTTAATACATAGCAATCCCTAATAATCTAACCATAAAATCATGATAGAAATCGCCGCTCTCGCTACATCCGCATTAAGCGCTGCATTACCTTACCTCAAAGATATGGCTACTGGTGCTGTCGATAGTTTGACATCTGGTGCAACAGATGCTTTGAAAAAAAAGATCGCCGCATTGTTTCTAAAAAAGGGAGGTCCTGAAATTCAGGAAAAAGTCAAGGCCATGGCGATCAATCCTTCGGCTAAGGAACAACAGCAACTGCAGGAGCACCTGGAGGCGCAATTGGCAAATGATTCCGATTTTAAGGCGGAACTGATTGCCCTGATAAAAGACTTGCCTGGAAATAATCAGCTTACAGTTACTCAAAATTTTCATAAAAAGGTCGACAAGGCGATCACAGTTCATACGGTTAATGGGGATTTCAATGTCAGTTAACAGGATATGGCCGATGTAAATATTTCGGTTTCCGGTGCTGTTGAGAAACTGGTCACGGTTGGGCAAATTAATGGTAACTTTATCAACAACGGTGTCATGTACCTGGTCGCCAGTCATGAAGTCTTTAAAACAGAACATGACAATGAATTGAACGATCGGGAATTCGTCGATCTTGCTAATCAGTATTTTCAGACGCTGAAGGGCAAATTCGGCGTGTTTGAAGCTGCGGGTATGGAATCTGCTGTCCGTTTGGAGGACTTTTATATCCTGCCGCAATTGAAAGATGTCACCAGTGGTGACATTATGCAACTGGATCGGGCTGATGTAATGCTAAATAAATTATTAGGCGAAACCCGGGAACTGTATTTGCAAGGTGCACCTGGCTCCGGCAAGACGGCTTTTTTAAAGTTCATCCTGTGGAAGACGGGCGAGTTGGCTATCAAAGCTATACCGGTGTTTGTTTCCCTAAATGCTTTTAAGGCCTTTTGTAAGATGGACCCCTCCTATACGCTTCAGGATTATTTGATCCGAGATATAGTGAGTTATGGTTTTCCAAGAGGGTTTGCTCGTTTTATTTTAAAGAACGGCTTGGCTTTACTGCTCTTGGACGGTCTGGACGAAATTTATGTTAGGGACGATGAAAAATATTTCATTAATACGCAGATCGAGGATTTTAAAAAGCTGTTCCAAACCAAGCTGATCCTCACCAGCCGCAGCAAGGATTACCGGTTTTCGGACTTTGGGCTGAAGCATTTGGAATTGCTTCCTTTTAACAAGGAAATGGTGGACGATTTTTTATCGCGGTCATTCGTCGAGGATACTAAAAATGATTTTTTAGCTAAGCTTGATGAGCTTTATAATTTCACATTCAGTTCGCGTAACCAAACTGATAATCCAGCTAAGGATTGGGCAGACGACCGTGTGATAGCTATGGGTGGCAAATTGCTTTCCCAAGAGATTGCCAATGTTGTTATCAGGAAAAAACCATTGCCACAAGTGGCTAGTAATCCTTTATTACTTTCCCTCCTCGTTTTTAACTATCGGCTGCTAAAAAAGTTGTCGACCTCAAAAAATGCTCTGTTCAGCACCTTTGTAAGTTTTCTGGTAGAAAAATGGCTCCATTCTTATAATAGTGAATTCCTCAGGAACCGGATGTCCTCGGAAGAAGCATATAATATACTGTATGAGCTAGCTTACCATTCCTTTTGTACCGGCCATCTGCTGATCAACCGGCAAAGTCTATTTTTGTTGATCAGTAAGCACTTGAACTTGCGAATGCCTGAAAGAGGGATCAATCCTGATGATATCATCAAGACTTTCCGTACGGATCTTGGCTTGTTGACAGATGAAGACGATGATAGTTATAGATTTATATACCCGCAAATTCAGGAATACCTTACTGCTCGGTTTTTAAACCAGGGAGATAACTATCATTTATTATTTGAGCAGCAGTTTTTTTTAAAAAAAGAATGGTCATCAGTGTTGCTGCTGTTAACAGAAGCGAAAGCTAGTAATGACCAGTATAGATTATTGTATGCATCGGCTACAGCAAGTGTGCTTCAATATAGTCCGGCAGTCAGGAATAGGGTTTCCTGGGCGTTTGATAAATCCGGCAAGGATGATGGCAGCACGGGGGTTTACTTGATCTTTTATTATTTGGCTATATCATTGTATTACCATGTCGGGGAAAGGCCGATTTATGCGTCCATGCGTTTAGCGCACAAAGTCATTGCCAGGGTGACCGATTTTCGAGATGATCATATTTTCTCACTGTTCACCTTTATGCAGGAGGTAAAATATATCGCTAAAAAGCTGAATAAAAAAACAGTCTATGAAGATGCCTTATTGCTAGTATTATATGATGAAATTAAAAGAAATGGCGTTTCGATCAAAACCCTCGAAGATGCACATATTTCTTTAGAAGAATTACAGGGAGTTAAAGGCGTCGCTATACCGCGGCTAGAACATTTTATCACGGTGGGGAACGAAACGGGAATTATGTCGGCTTTGGAAAATATGCTTAAAAATCGACAATTGGATATTCGTCAGCAACTGGAACCGGAAGCTATCAATATATTGTCAACTTGGCTGGATATGTTGGAGATCTATTTGGAAGCCGTTTCTCATTTTGGCTGCACAATATTAGATTATACTTCCTTTTTTGATCCAGGGGAAGAGTTTATATTGAAAGAGCCGGTATTTGCTGATTGTCTTACTTCCCGAGATTATGGGGATCTAGGGCAATTGATCTATCCAAAAGATAAATCCAAGGCCATCGCATTGCTGAGCCAGGCCATCGCATTGAATCCTTTTGTAGGTAATTATTACTATGGCCGAGGTGCCATGCGCAGTCAAAATGGGGATCATGAAAATGCATTGATGGATTACTTGAGTGCCAGAAATTTATATCAGGCCTTCGGTCACAATCCACAATATCTGACTGGTTTGGCAACTATTTACCGGCGACTAGGGGATTTGGATCGTGCACTGGAGTGTTACCGGAATGTGATTCAAATAAATGGTAGGGACCAAGTCAGCCCTAGGTGGTTTCAGATCGAGATCTACATGGAAAGGCGCTCCTATCCCGAAATTCTGGTTCTGTTGGAGGAGCTACGGCAACTTTTGTACGAACAAATGCATTTTCATTACTGCACAGCCTATTATCGTCTTTTGATGCGGCAGTTTGAGGAGGTGCTTGAGGCGATCGGGATCGCTATTGATAATGCTTATTACTTGGAAGAGTCTTATTTCATCCAGTGTTATGCTTACATCCAATTAGCACGTTATGAACTTGTATACGAAAGGATTAATAAAGACTTATTAAATGGAGAATTTGGCTATATATTTTATCCTTTATTGTGGAACGCATATATTTTGCAGGGAAATGTTCAGGGTGCCGGAGAACTCAGCTCCTACATGCAGGAAAGGGGATTAATAGCCGCTTCTGAAACCGACATCGCAGTGCCGATATCGCCGGGACATATTGATGCGCGAAGGTTCGGGCATGCTAGTTATACGGAAGATTTTAAACTCGTCTTCGATTCGGATTTACAGACCTTTACAAAGGTAGATTGAGCTTTTTTCTTAACGTGGCCGATCTGTTTTATTGATTTGGAAAACTGAAGACTATAGCTTGTATGCCATGGTCCTGTAGATATTTTATTGGAAAATTCTAGTGAATGATAGTTTGACTTAGGTGCAATGCGCTCAACTATTGACTTAATTGTTCATAGGCTCATAGAATACCTTTGTTATTTGCTTGCTTCCAAAGATTATGTGTATTATACTTATTCGTATTATTGATTTAGGAAACTAATAGCATTTTTAAAGAATCAGTTAGAATTGTTTGGTGAGCTCGCAGTGAGCATCAACTGCTACGATTTTCTTGAGGCTATAGTTAGGGGTATCGCAGTCCTTCTGTCACATTCTTTTTGTATTACAGTAAATTATCTAAAATCCAATAACATTCGATTAGCAACAATGTATTAGTGGTGAAATTTAAATACAGGATGTCAAAAATTATTGTCGTAACGCATGAAATATAGATTCAGGAGCCTATTTTTTCCGCTTCAATTTATCTACTTGACTTGTAAGCCAATTAAATGCATCCATTTTTCCTGCAACAACAGAGGCTAAAGCAGTCATGGCATAAATCTTTTCTTTTTGAAGATCATTTGCTACCTTTTCAATACATTCTAAAATATCCAACGCGTTTACCATATCCTTCGCATCGTCTTTTGTAACTGGTAAATCAGCCTCGAGTTTGTGGGCTATAGGCTCGAATAGAAGCGACGCATAATTTATACAATTATCTAAATCAAAGGGATTTTCAAAGTATTTCTTTTTTGCGGCCATCTTTCTTTCGTCAAACAGATGTTGCTCTTTAGATCTCAAAAAAAAATTTAAGATACCCATATTCTTGATTTTGTTAAATAACCAACCAGACAAAAATTATGTAGTTCAAAAAGGAGTCAATACTTATAATAGGACGAAATAGCGGAACTATCCCAAATATAATGATATTAATTAAGACATAAAAAAAATATTCATACCTTTTGCTGATCCGTTGTTCTACAAAAAAGAAAATACATTTATGCCGTTCGGATTCGCTAAAACCATCACTAAAACATTCAATTAAATTCTAAAAAACTGGAATACTCTGAAGAATGGATAAATTGATAGGCATTCCTTATAATGAAAAACTGGGACGCGGACGTAATTTTCTTTGCAATCAGAACTAATAATTTCTTTTGAATCCGTAAAGGCTCGGTTTCCCTGACGGTTGTGCCTAAATATTTAAATAGCTGATCAATAAAAATCTCCAGCGTCATATTTGTTTCCGAAAAATCAAATATAAAGGAATCGTGGGTGTCCCGGTTCTGCCAATAAATGAATCTATAAAATCAATACTTAAAAATGGGTTAAATCCAATCGGAGCAAACTTCTTTTTGGAAAATCCGCAATCTCGGATTGAGGATTTGATGCGCAAAGTCATTTTAGGAACCGAAATTACGCAAGTTGTTAAAATATTTTTATCAACTTCTTACGATTTGAGAAAAGAGGAAAGAGACTTTTTAAAGTTAATCAATCGTGAAAATAAGGTACTTGAGGAGCATGGCATATTCCTGCAAGTCAAATCTGCTAATGATCATTTAACTTCGTCTACTTCTATCGAGATATCGAATTTAAATATACAATTATCAATCAGGGAATGCGATGTGTTTATCAGCCTGTATGGTGAAAAGACCCGTCACTATATAATTAACGAACATCAATATGCATTCCAACAATTTAAACTAACTGGAAAGCCCTATATACTTTTGTATTGTAAAGCCGATGACCCTAAAAATGCTGATCTAGAAAGATCAATGACAAACCAACTTTTTTTGGAAGAAAATGGATGGAATCATTTGCACATAAAATATACTGATAGTTCAAAGATTTTTAAACATTTTTTGCTTCAATTAGAATCTTGGCATAATCGGCCGAAATCAAATTAACATTGGATTATTTTATGGAACATCAAAGATTTAGGGTTAAGATTCCGGGGCCATTTTGGAGGTGTACCTAATGTTTATGTTAGCATCAAAATCCCTATAGAAGTTATCCAGCAATATGACCGGACATTCCGGCGTGCTTGACCATGCTGTTTCGTGCGCATTAGACCAATGATTGTTAATTTGCATTTTTCAATTATATCATCAAAATATAGACAATATTACCAGAAACTAAAATGACTTTTCAGGCATAAAATCCTTAGGCGAACATCCAAGGGCTTTTGCTAATAGATTAAGATGTTTAATATTATATTTTTCAGGAAGATTGGGATTTTCGATATTGCCTACAAATCCTTCTGAAAAACCCATAGAAAGAGAAAGGTTTTTTTGAGACATTTTTTTTTCAATTCTTATCTCTTTAACCCTTTTTATAATGAATTTTTCAATCTCTGATAATTCCTCCATCGCGAAGACTAAGAAATATCATAAATTTTAAAAAAATACATAGTTATAACTATGTTATTTCAAAAAAACTATTTAACTTAGTTTTATGAATTAAAATAATATAAGTATTAATATTTTTGCGAATTACTTCAAAAAATTATGAAGCATTCGCTTAATGTCTTGTCTTAGAAACCTGAGAAATTTCAATTGACACAAGGCGATAAGTGAAATGCCCGTGCTATTGGCGTGGGCTCACTTACTCGTGTCAAGGCTTCTCAGGGCCTCTAAGACAGTAAGTTGAGTTCCACGCCATATTTTTCCGTGTACTCAGCTTATAACCCGTTTACTTTTAATGGAAATATGAAAGCTGCCGACGTCCTAAAATCAAAACCTCAATTAATTTCATCAAGCATAATTCATGCTCGTTATTTGGATTATGCCATTGAGCGTGTTCTGATTTTAATTTGCAACATGTCAATCCCGTTTTTGACCAATCGCAGCCGTTCGATACAATTCCACCTGATCCTGATTGCGCAACCAATATATTCAATTAAAACCCAGCTTCAAAACATAATCAAGAATCCTGAATGATCTTAACAAACAGCGGCCCTTTAGTTAATAGTTAAGCTTTGGCCGCCGTTTGTTCCCTTTAATCCCAATTTATCATTTGTTATTGTATGTCAGCTGCCTTTGTTTAAGGGTGGGTGGAATTGAAATGCCCAATTTTTATGAGCGCTATTGTTGTCGATTTGAAAGATTTTGCTGTACGAACACCTGACCAGAAAGTCAGAGTATTTTTTTGTTTATACACAACAGAGATGGTAAAGGAGTTATTATGGGACGCATTCATATGGCATACGCTCCACCGGGGTGAAGAGACCCCGTCTACTGAAGCGCAGGATAACGGGCTAAGTTTGTTGTTTGACCATTTGGTATTCCTGGTAGAATCGATTGAGGCTTTAAGGAATTCGGGGGACTCAGATAAGTGCGTAGTCTGCGGGCGTAAAGGGGACAAGGCCGTTTAGCCTTTCATGATTTTTTAACGGTTTTTAATTGATTGTTTATGAAGCATTTTTTGAACTTCCTGGGTTTGCTTTGCCTTTTTTTAAGGGTCGCAGCGCAGGAAAATACGAGTATAACGGGAATAAACTTTCCGGCACTGAAGCACGGGGACATGGTGCCCAATATAGTGATAGAAAAGATATTAAATAATGGAGGCAACACTTTGCAGTTAGCTGATTTTAAAGGCAAACTCTTGATCCTGGACTTCTGGGCAACCTCCTGCGGTGCTTGTATCCAGGCGATGCCCAGGCTTGATTCGTTGTCGGATGCATTTGGCGGTAACCTGGTTGTATTACCGGTTACAGCGGAAAAGGCGGAAAGAATATTTGCCTTTCAACACTCAAATACTTTTTTAAAACGGCGGCTGTTCCGCACCGTGGTCGAAGATAAGGCGCTTCATATATTATTCCCTCACCGGATGCTTCCCCACGAGGTATGGATCGACGGCACCGGCAAAGTGCTTGGTTTTACCGAGGCACTAGATATTACCCAGGCTACGGTGGCACAGGCGCTGGCCGGAAAAGGCATTACCGCAGGGATGAAAGAAGATATACTGGATTTTGACAGGGACAAACCATTGCTTGTACAAGGTAACGGTGGTAGTGATTCACTGTATAAATATCGGTCCGTCATAACCGGGGCACTGAAAGGTTTGCCTTCAGGAATGGGTTTCAGTTATGATTCCGCTAAGCGAATGACTATCGTAAGGGCTACGAACGTGTCTATCAAGAAGCTTTATACCCTGGCCTACAAAGGACTCCGAAATCTCACTAATGATAACGTTGACCTCGATAATCTGTCGGGCCTGTATTGTTACGAGCTTGACCTGCCATCGGCTTCCCCTACCCTGGTACGCCGCAGCATCAGGGAAGATTTGGATAGGTTTTTCGGGGTGCGGTCGGAGTTTACGGGCACAGCTTTTCGCCTGGTGCCATTGAGCAGGGAGGGAGATTTCGGCGGTGAGCCACTCACACTTTAGGTTTTGATTATTTACAGATTTAAAAATGAATTGATGAAAAATTTTTACAGGATATTTTATGGGGTGCTGCTGTGCTTTTTACTGCCGGCAGTCACCAGTGCCCAAAGCATTTCGGGACGGGTGCAGGACCCTGGCAACAAAGCAATTTCCCGCGCCCGCATTGGTATAAAGGGAAAGCAGGGAATAGTACTTTCTGATACCGGAGGGCACTTTTCGTTGGCTGCGGGTAAGCAGGATACGTTGTATTTTGAAAAACCCGGCTACGTCAGCAAAGCGGTAATCATACAAGGTGGCCGTTTTTTTAAGGTAACCTTACGGCTTGAAGTACAGCAAATGGACGAAGTGAAGATCGTATCCAACGGTTACCAGTCCATTGCGCTCGAAAAAACGACCGGCTCGTTTGAGCAGGTCGGTAAGGCCTTGTTCAACCGCTCGGTAGGTACCGATGTATTAGGGCGTCTGGAAGGCGTGAGCAGCATATTGTTTGATAAGCGTATCGGCCAGTCTAACAGCCTGGTCATCCGGGGCAAAAGTACCCTGTTTGCCAATGCCGCTCCGCTGATCATACTCGATAATTTCCCATTCGAGGGAGACATCAACAATTTGAACCCTAACGATGTAGAAAGCATTACGATTCTCAAAGACGCCTCTGCAGCCGCCATTTGGGGTGTTAGGGCAAGCAATGGCGTCATCGTAGTAACCACGAAAAAAGGCGCGCGGAACAAACCGCTCTTGGTGGCTTTAAACTCGAATGTGACTGTTGCCTCGAAACCCGATCTTTTTTACCTGCCGCGAATGTCATCCGCTGATTTCGTGAGCCTGGAAAAGCAACTGTTTGCCAAAGGTTTTTACACCGATGATGAGAACGTGTACAACTACCTGCCAATATCGCCGGTGGTTGAAACCCTGATAGGGCAGCGGGATGGCACGATCAGCGGCACATCCGCAGATGCCCGGATTGCAGCCCTGGCCAAACATGATTTCCGCAACGACCTTGAAAAATACTGGTACCGTAAAGCGATAAATCAACAATATGCATTAAGCCTGAGTGGCGGTTCGGACAAAGCCGCCTACCTATTTTCGGCTGGATTTGATCATAATCTGAGCGCATTGGACGGAACTTACCGTAGGTTCAATTTAAGATCGGACAACAGCTTTTATTTAACCGGCCGGCTGCAGTTAGATGTGGGGGCCTACCTTACGAGTAGCAGGACTGTTGCAGGCCGGGACGATTACACCACCTTGCGTACCAGTGAGCAGAAAGGCCTGCTGCCTTATGAGGCCCTTGCCGATGCCAACGGCACCCCGTTAACCATATTGAAAGACTACCAGAGATCATTTATTACCGCGTCGGAAGCATTAGGCTTCCAGAACTGGAACTATACTCCCCTGACTGATTATAGGCAGGTGAGCAACCGCACGGATCAACTGGATATCCTGTTGAACACAGCATTAAAATACCGGGTGATAAACGGACTGGATGCAGTATTACGCTATCAGCTCGAAAACGAACAATCACAGGGCGATTTACTTTACGGAAAAGACAGTTACTATGCGCGCAACCTGATCAACCAGTATACCCAGGAAAATTCGGACGGGGGCCTGACTTTACCTATCCCGCTGGGCGGGATCAAGGATAATATGGACAGTCGTCTGCTGGCGCACAGTTTCCGCGGACAGCTGAATTATAACCTGGACATGGGTAAAAGCCAGCTGACCGCACTGGCGGGATATGAATACCGCAGCACCAATACCCGTGACCGCAGTTCAAGGGATTACGGCTATAACGCTGCCACCCAAACAACGCTGCCTGTGGATTACACCACCAGTTTCCTGTTGTCTAACTATTCCTATTACATTGATTATACTATCCCCTATCCTAACCGATACAGTACATTGCAGAATAATAACCTGTCTTATTTTGCCAATGCGGTTTATTCCTATGATAAACGGTACACCCTATCGGCCAGCGCGCGTAAGGATGAATCCAACCTGTTCGGCGTGAATGCCAACCAAAAGGGTGTACCACTGTATTCTATCGGAGCAGGCTGGATGCTAAATAACGAACCGTTTTATAAAGTCAGCTGGCTTCCCTACCTGAAACTGCGTGCAAGCTATGGATATAGCGGTAATGTAGACAACACCCTGTCCGCACAGGCTACGATCCGTTACATCGGACAAAGCACGCTTGGCAAACAAACCTATGCTGACCTTTTCAATCCCCCTAACCCTGAACTGGGTTGGGAGAAAACTGGTATCGTTAACCTGGGCGCCGATTTCGCATTCAAGAATGGGATACTGTCCGGCTCCCTGGAATATTACCGCAAAAAGAGCCACGACCTGATCGGTTACCAGCCGCTTGACCAGACCACAGGCGTGCTGAATCCGGCGACCAACCTGTTCCAGTACAAAGGGAATGTCGCCGCCATGAAAGGCCATGGCCTTGAAATTAACCTGCACAGCAATAACTTTAGAGGACCATTCACCTGGCAAACCGACCTGCTATTCAATTATGTGCAAAATACGGTAACCCAATATTACCAGTACAGCGATAACGCTTCGGCCTATGTGGCAAACGCCTATTCGGTGGCACCGCTTGCAGACAAGCCACTATATGCCATCCTGACTTATAAATGGGCGGGCCTCGACCCAGCCAACGGCAACCCGCGCGGCTATGTTAACGGCATCGTCAGCTCGGATTATTCGGCCATATTAAGTAGCACCAAAATCGGGGACCTGCAATATAGCGGTTCGGCCGTACCTGCTGTCTACGGATATTTTCGTAATACTTTTAGTTTCCGAGAATTTTCCCTGTCGGCCAATATTTCCTATAAGCTGGGTTATTACTTTATCAGGCCGGGTATAGCATATGGCGCATTATTTAGCAACTGGGATACGTCGACAGGCGATTACGCGCGGCGCTGGCAGGTGCCCGGTGATGAAAAGCATACCAATGTGCCCTCGATGGTTTACCCGGCAGACAGCCAGCAGGACCAGTTTTACCAACAGTCTGCTGCCAATGTAGAGAAAGGCGATCACATCCGCTTGCAGGATGTACGGTTAAGTTACGACGCAGACCGTCACAGCCTGAAGAAACTACCTTTTAAACATATACAGGTTTACGTTTACGCAGCCAACCTGGGCCTGATCTGGAAGGCGACGAAAACAGCGCTCGACCCGGATTACCCTTCGTCTGTGCGCCAACCGCGTACCATTGCACTCGGGATTAGTGGAAATTTTTAATGAAACAGTAACCATGAAAAAAATAAACATAAACATACTTACGGCCGTGGTGTTCTTATTTACGCTTGGAATATCCTGTAAAAAGCAGCTGGATGAGAAACCGTCATCCTCGCTCCAGGTGCCCGGCTCTGTGGCTGATTTCCAGGCACTGCTTGATAACACATCAAAAGTCTCACAGGTCTGGCCATATGCGGGTATTGCGGGGGCCGACGAAGGGTTTGTAACAGCCGATTCCTGGACTTCAGCAACTGTTACGGAACGCAATTCCTACATCTGGGACCGAAACGTGTTCAATGACCAGACAAGGAATGACTGGTCACTGCCTTACAGCGTGGTGTATTATGCCAATGTTGTATTGGAAGGGGTTGATAAATTCGGTAAAGGAGGCACAACATGGGATAATATCAAAGGACAAGCATTTTTCTTCAGAGGCTATGCCTACTACCAGCTGGCGCAAGAGTTTTGTAAGCCATATGATAAAACAACAGCCTCTGGCGATGCCGGGCTGGTTTTACGCGAAAGCTCCGATCTCAATGTTAAGTCTGTCCGCTCTACGGCAGAGCAAACCTACGCGCGTATGATCGCTGATTTTTCGGCAGCTGTGCCGTTGTTGCCAACAATAGCTGTTGTTAAAACAAGGCCTTGCCGTGCTGCTGCATACGCTATGCTTGCCCGTACCTACCTTGCTATGGGATTATACGATAAGGCGGGATCGTTTGCAGATTCCAGCCTGCAGCTGAACAGCACGCTGATGGATTATAATGCAGTTACTGCCGGGGCCGGTGCACCTTTCACCCGATTCAACGATGAGGTATTATTCCATACTACCAGTTTCCCCACCGCCCTGTTGCTCCCCCCAAAGCTACTGGTTGACAGTAACCTGTATGCGTTATATGATACCGGGGACCTGCGCAGGGTTTTATTTTTCAAGGCCCAGGTGGGTACGAGGTGGAATACATTCAACGGCAGCTATGACGGAACTGTTATCCTGTTCAATGGACCGGCCACTGATGAAATGTACCTGATCAGGGGAGAGGCCGCTGCCCGGGCGGGGGACATCACCACAGCGCTGGCCGACCTGGAAAAATTAAGGAAAAGCAGGTATAAGGCAGCGGCTTATCATCCCTTAATTACAGGGAACGCCACTACAGCCCTTTCCTGGATATTGCTGGAACGCCGGAAGGAACTGTTGCTGCGCGGACTTCGCTGGACGGACTTACGCCGGCTGAATAAAGAACCCGCTTTTTCAAAGACTATAAGGAAAATAGTAAACGGCGTAGTTTATGAGTTGCCGCCCGGAGACCAGCGGTACACCTGGCCTATACCACAACAGGTAATAAATGACACAGGAATCGCACAAAATTAAAAAAAGGAAGGCCGGTTAACCGGCCTTCCGAAACAACACGATGACAACAACAGATCAGGGCTTCAGATCTTCATGGGTGATAGTGTTAAGGTCTGGCTGCGCCGGGTTACCAGTGCTGCGGTTAGCTTCCACAGCACAGCGGTTTGTACCCGATGAACAGCTTGGTTCGGTGGAACTGAAGGTGTACTTGCTCGGGTCGTTGATCTGTGCCTGCGTTCCGGTAAAGCTCCACCAAACCGCTGCTGGTTTGTGGGATGCCTTAGCCGCATGCGTGCTGAAAGCGCCGCCAATACCTAAAATAAAGGCAAGGGCGAAGATGGCTGCTTTTGAATTTTTCATGATACAGGAATGCTTTTTTACTAAAAAACAAACGAAAAACTTAAGTGATGAAAAAAATACGCCTACTCTTTTCGCAGGTTTTCGGCTTCCCCTGTTGGATCTTATGTTATTGAGGTCGGTTTCATTTAGTATGCCGGTTAACCGGCATATGCAACGCGATGGCGGTAATGCCTGCGATCAGGAAAGCCCAGTTAAAGGCCAGGTGGACGGACCAGGACATATGTTCCAGAATACCACCGCATGAGCAGGGTACATTGCCCCAATAATGGAGGAGTGCCATGGAGATATACCCGGTGAAAATCGCCATCAATGCTACGGTTAACAAGAGTCCTGCAAGGCGAAAGCGCTCAAGGCAAAGCATCAGGGCAGTGATGATCTCGATAGCTGGCAGTGTGTAAACAAGGAGGTCAGACAGTCCCTGTGAAAACGGCTGCAGGTAAAGTTGGGCGCGAAACCGTTCGATATCCAGCAATTTACTACTGGCAGCGTACGTGAACAGTAAAATAAGCAGGACGATAATAGTTGTTTTAATTAATGATTTCATGGCAATTGCTTTTGGTTCAACAAAGTAATGGCGCTGATCAATGGAAAAACAGTATGAAATAGGTATATACCCTTTTGGTAATTAGGATATGGACGCGAAAAGCAAATACAAATTTATTGACAAGGTATTTTTGAGGACTCCGTTTTACGGCACAGAACAGTACGCATTGGAAAATATGCCACTGATTTTAAAACGTCAGGATTTCAGAAACGCACTATGGTTGGCCAGCCCCGAATTTTACCGGGTACTCGAAAAGCAAAATTTCGAATGGGACAAGCTTGGAAAAAAAGAGCGTTTCTCTTTGTTCAAATATTATAACCGGATGTCTTTCCGGGCCACGCCATTTGGGGCTTTTTCCGCATTTTCGATACTGAACTGGGATAATTGCGCACAGGCGAGGCTTGTGGAAGCAGGCAGGTCGGTTCTCCATCTACAGCCTTCAAGAGAATGGCAGACGCATGTGGAAAACCATATTAAAAATGAACGAGCAGACTTCCATATCATGCTAAACCCCACCATGATACGTATCGGCAATATCCTCAGCTTCGTTCGCTCAGGCCCCGATGAAAACGGCAAAATGCACTTTTTGTTAAGCAGTATAGCGGCTGAAAAACTCAATATCATGCTGGTTGAAATAGCAGGTAAAGAACCGGCACTTCAATCAGAAATAATGAATAGCATCAGCAAAATGACCGATTGTTCTGTTGATGATGCGAGTGACTATCTGAATTTCCTGCTGGATGAGCAGTTTTTTTTAACAGAATTTGATGGCCAACTAATCGAAGGGAATAGCAGCAATGTTTTTAATTTAGATAAGGATTGGGCACCATTTAAAAATATTCGCTTAGGGGATGATTTAAATATAGCGAAGGACAGCAAGCGGCTGCTCTATGCTGGCCCGGTATCGAAACTGGAATTTCAAGGCAATATATTTTACGGCGGCCTGGAAAGGCCTGTTCAAGAAGGGGGTTTGGACGCCGGCCTGCAGCCAGAATTAGCAGCTGCGATCGAATTATTAAGTAAAATTATCATACCCTATCCTACCCCGGCACTTAAAAATTTTTCTGTTGCCTTTAAAAATAAATTTGAAAGTAAGAAAGTCGGCCTGCTTTATGCCCTGGACCCGGATTGTGGCACGGGCTATGACAATCTTTACGGTAGTGCCATTCCAAGCGGGCTACTGAAGGATGTGTCATTTCCCGGAAATGTGCAAGGCAATAAAAGTATCGATTGGACAGAAGTACACCGGCTGTTCTTACGTATTTGGCAGCGAAATAACTCCCGGCAGCCCTTTTCGCCTTTAGTCATTGATGATCGTGATATCGCCGAACTGGACGGAGTGGCCAGCAAAGTAACGCTGCCTCCATCCATGTCCATATTGTTTTCAAGATCGGCGAACAAACTGATTCTGGAAAATAACGGCGGGGCATCTGCAACAGCGCTTATCGGGAGATTTACCGTGTTCAGTCCGGAAGTAGAGGCGCTGTGTCTTGAAATAGCCCGGGCGGAATCTGAAGCAAATCCTGAAGTTATCTTCGCTGAAGTTCACCAGTTATCAGATAAGCACGTGGATAACATCAACAGGCGGAAACCTGTCTACGATCATGTTATCCATATCAATGCTTATCCTGGTAATACCGGCCAACAACCTATTAGGTTGGATGACCTTCAGCTTTTCTTACGCGGAGACGAACTGGTGTTAGAATCAATTAGTCTTGGAAAAAGGGTGATCCCGAGATTACCCACCGCCTATAATTTCCACCATAATGACCTGGCCGTGTTCCGGATGCTTTGCGACCTTCAATACCAGGGATTACAGGCAAACCTCACCTTCGACCTGGAAAAGCTTTTTCCCGGTCTTGAATTTTATCCAAGGGTGGAGTATCGGAATACAATCATCAGCCTGGCCCGGTGGCAGTTGAACAGCAAAGAAATCAGTGCATTGGTTTCCGGACAGATGTCCATCGGAAAACTTCACATTCTTCGTCAGGAACGTGGTATACCTTCATTGGTGAGCTATGGACTGAGCGACCAACAACTGGTATTTGATCTCTCATCCGACGATGATGCTGTTTTTTTCCTGGATTGCCTGAAAGAGCAAAAGACTGCCCTTATCAGGGAATACCTGGAACCCGACCGATCTGTGACATCCGGAAAATATAAACTGGCCGGTCAGTTTATCGCCCTATTAAAAAGAAGCGGTGAGGTATACAAAGGATCGGTTGGGGAAAGCAAGACAAAAAGGAAGACAGTGGCGCGCACATTTTTACCGGGAAGTTCATGGATGTACTTCAAAATTTATTGTTCTGAAGATAGCGCTGATAGGCTATTGTCTTTGTTGATAAGCAAGTTTATAAAAAATAACCATCAAAAAATTAAATCCTGGTTCTTTATCCGGTACCACGACCCAGATCATCATATCCGGCTGCGTATCCAAACGGATCCCGAAAATTACGGGAATCTGGTAGCAATTATTACAAAAATGACCAGCCGCAAATCAACGAAAGTACTTATCCGTGATGTAAAAACAGACAACTATGAACGGGAGATCGAGCGGTACAGTGAAGAACTGATCGAAACAGCTGAAGATAGTTTCTGTGCGGGTAGCGAGCTTATTCTTTCCTGGTTGCCTTTAAAATTGGTGGAAAACAGTGCTTCGAAATTTGACATGGCGGTTTTCAAGTTGGTTTATCACATGGCTCTAAAGTTTACCGCTGACGCTTCAAACCTTGTCGCCTTTTTTAAACAGCGGTCAGAAAGTTTCATCGTTGAATTTGGTGACACCAAAAAATTCCGCCTAGACCTTGACCGGAAATACAGGGAGCTGACAAAGGAACTGGCAGTTACGCTTGAATCCACCGGGCCGGGCAACCAAGAATATGAAAGCGGGCTCATAAAAAGCCATTTCCTGGAAACAATAACGCAAATGGCCCGCGGATCAGCATACTGGCCGGAGATAAAGAAAATGACATTACTCGCGGACCTGGTACATATGCAGATCAACAGGTCATTCAGAGGTATGCAGCGCAGGCATGAATTATTGATATATTATTTTTTATATAAATATACAGCGTCGCGGCTATCCAGAAATTTCGGGGATTAGTTTTCCGAAAGCCTTTTGCTGATGAGGAAATCAGCGCCGAGCCATAGGAAAAATGCAGATTCAAAAGCTTTGCCAATAGGAATCGCCTTGTCATTGTCCATTTTGATCTGCGATTTTTCAATTGCTTTAATACGGTTCCTGTTAACGATAAATGACCGCTGCACCTGGCAAAAATCGCCGGCTGGTAATTCAGCCAGAATTTCGCCTAACGTCAGGTAGGTAAGCACCTTTTCATTGGCAAAATGAATTTCAATATAGTTCAATGCAGCAGCGATAAAGAGAATGTCTTTAATAACGACTTTAATATACTTCTCTTTGACATCACCTTTAACAAAAATGGAGGTCCGTTCTTTGACAAAATTTTGTTTTGCATTCTGTTCGTCCTTTACTTTTTGTATGGCATTAAAAAATCGGGCGTAAGATACTGGTTTCAGCAGGTAGTCAACGGCTCTTAATTCAAATGCTTCTACACCAAACTCCCGGAATGATGTAATAAAGATAACACTAGTATCCGGTCTAAGCAGCCCTGCCAGTTCCAACCCGGAAATACCGGGCATATCTACATCCAGGAGCAGCAGCATAGGTGGTTTATTTCCGGTAAGATCAGGCAGTGCGCTCATTGGATTCGTTGCCGCACCTGTCAGCACAAGATCTGGTGTTTTCGCTACATAGTCTTTTAACACATGAACAGCATGTGCTTCATCGTCGATAATATAAACAGTCAATATCATAGCTGAATATTTAGTTCGGATTCAAACAGGTCGTCTTTTTCCTGAATGGTCAGCCGGTAATTGTTGCCATAGGCGTAATCAAGGCGGATCCGGATATTTTCCAGTCCTGTACTTTTGATCCGGGGGTAAGGCGCTTTAGTTTTTATTTTGTTCCGGGTATAGAAAGTCAGATTACCGGATTCCTCTACAAGCAGTTTGATAGTAGCGGGATATTCAATCAGATCACCATGCTTGAACACATTTTCAGTCAGCGTCATTAATACCAGTGGTATTATCTTATGCCTGGTCGTTTCACCGGTTACCAAAAATTCAACCGCTGACATTTGTTCAAAGCGGACCTGGTTGATTTTAATCAGGTTATAAAGCTGTTCAACCTCCTTTTCCAGGATAATTTTACCGTCAGGTTCGGTCTCTTCCATGCTGAATCGCATGATATCCGCCAAAAGAATCACATTTTCAGCGGCTTCACCGGAAACCTTGTAAACAATGCTGTGAATAAAATTTAATGAATTGAATAAAAGATGAGGATTAATCTGTTGCCTTAACAAGGCGTTTTGAGAACGGGCAAGACTGGCTTCTAACACCAGGTTATCGCGGGCAGCGGTTAATTGTTTGATTTCTGCTTCCTTTGCTTTCCGCTCAAAGCCAGAGATATTGGAGGCGGTCCAATAAAGTGTAGCCAATGCCGCAAAAAAGACACACCGGTAAAAATCAAGCACCGCCAATTGCTTCATAACCGTAAATGTCCAGTCCTTAGTATTGATAAAAAAATAGTCTGCTGACATTTTTATACCAACGTACGCAACAAGTTCCAGTATAACGATGGCGCTTAATTTCAGATACCGTGCCCTGACTAAACTCCTTGTTTGGTTTAATATGGTGGTCTGTGTATAGAATAAAGAAATATTGATGAAAAAATAACATAAATATTTAAATAAATTCGGGGCTGCACCGGAATTATACATGGAAGACACTTCATAAAACATATAGAAGATCCACCACAATATGTGATTTAGGCTTGTCTTAAAGGCATTGAGCCTTTCTGGTTTTTGATCAAACAGGCCATTCATTTTTTTTAGTGTAAATTTTTAAAGTGTTGATGTAATAAAAATCCGCTTACTCTCAATAAATATTAATATAGTAAAAAAATAAATATTATGAAAACCTCAAACATTAAATTACCAAAAAAGACGGTTTCAACCCGTTTTAGCTATGTCAACAATGTCACAAACTCATCAAATGAAACAACCAACTCGCAGGGAGATCCTACAAACACCTGTACGACGGTTTATACCACCAGCCATTTCGTGTAACGTCCACTTTTAAATTTCAAAACATTGGTTCAGGAAAAAATATCAGCGGAGTATATATTATCTGAACAGCTTGCCGTCCTGAGCTGTCTCGAAAAACTATTATCCGGACATGAACCTGAATTGACAATGAAGGAAATGGACGAAACCGTAGCAAAAGTCCGGCAAGCCTGGACTTTTGCGGTGTTTTCAGAAGTAACTAATGACGCACTCAAGCGCTATTTTACTTATCATGGAACGTTTATTTTCAGGTTATTAGATGCAGGTGCATCAAAATATGCAACTGCACCACCGTTATTCCGGGAGAAAATATGTCAGTTGCTGGACAGCCTGCATACGTATTACGGTGAATATCTCGAAGATAATATTGATGTAGGAACTATCTATCGCTTGTATTTCACCAATGGTTTAAAGGAAACCTGCAGAATGGTGTCAGAAACTCTTGAGAAATCCGATGTTACCCTAAAGGTAAAGCGTTGTTTATTGCGCTATATAGAAGAAATGACCGGAAAAAAAGCTTTGCCCTGTACGCTCCCCCAATTACTATATTTTCGGTTGCTGGTCGAAGAATTATTTTATTTGCTGCCGTATGCCGATTCTGAAAAGTTTCATGAACTCATTTATGATAAACTACTGGAACTTGAATTTAACCAATTCGACGCTTTTGTTAATCAACAGGAATTGATAAGATCTGCCTTTGAAGGTAAAACAGAAGCAGCCAAATTATCAGTGGTCGGGCAATACACCCAGTTGTATGCGTACCAGGCTCAAGGTGATGTTGTCCGCTATGATCATCGCTGGCCACCATTGTCGCAGATGTTGTCGGATTGGTTAAAGGAAGTTAAAGAAAGTATTGACCCAGGGATTCAAATTAACGAAAAACGGCCAATAGCTTATACACGACGGCTCCGGTTGGAATTTTCCGTTTCACACCTAGCCTGCCTCCTCAGGCTTTTCGCCAAAGAAAGCCTTTTTGGCGCCACACCGCTTACCGAAGTTTTCGATTTCTTCTCAGCGAACTTCAGCACAAAACGACAGGATGTAGTATCGGTTCACGGTCTTAGTAAAGAATACTACAGTAAAAACCAGGTAACCGCGGCGGAAATAAAAGCTATATTAATGAAGATGATTAACCGCATCAACCTGGATTATTTCCCGGCAGTGGCTGCAATAAGTGCAATAATCCTCTGTCGCTGAGAAAACTGATCAACTCCCCCAACCAGTTATAATTGAACCCCCTTTTTTGCAATAATATTTCAGGCGGAACAATAATAACATCCTGCAAAGTTCTAAACCCCATTCTTCCAGATAATATTTTAAAATCATCGCTCAGATCAAGTGTTATGATCGGCATTTCGACAATATTTTCTGCACCAGTTCCGGTCATAATCCCATTTTATTTAAAATTCACATGTATTAATAAATGATTAAATATAATTAAAATCACTCATATATGAGTATATGAACCTAATTTTTATCTCGGATTTTCGGTGCTGTGAGGAACAGCCGCAACGAACAAGCGAACAGGACTTTTGGCAACCTATTAAGGGAGGTTCGCCAAAAAAAGGGTTTTTCACAGGAAAATCTGGCTAATCTATCCGATGTTCCTTTATCCCAAATCGGCAAAATTGAAAGAGGCCTTGGCAATCCAACCTTAACTACCGCAATTAGTCTTGCAAAAGCATTAGACGTATCCCTTGATATTTTAATACCAAAGGCAAATTACTGAAGACTGCTCACCTAAGAGGTCTAATAGTTTCCTGATCTTTGTTATGTTATATACATGGTTTTTGCTATGTTTTAACCGTGCGCTACTGCGGGTTATCTAAAGCAAAAATAAGCTTGGGTATTTTTATAGTTTCGACCTTAACTTACAATGAAATTGTTAAATCCGAACGCTCAATTGACTTACTTTTCCTAAGTTCATTTACTCCAAATACCTTTTTTAATGTATTATTCGAGTATTTACATTAAACAATATCCAATTAACTCATACATGAGTTAATATAAATAATATTTATTATCCAAATTGGCATTGTTATCAAAGTTAGCCGCCAAATTTCCTGCAATTGCGGCTTAAGTACTAATCGGAACGTTTCCACTGAAACAATCGGTTTCTACAGTGGGAACGATCAAAATACAGTTGTTTTCCGGCGGCGTTTGTACGTGACTTTAACTATGGATTCGATGATAGAAATCTATTTATGCGAATTCCAGTTCTTAGTTTGATATAAATAATATAATATTAAAAATACAGCCCCCGTTCTTTATAGGTTGGCAACACAGATAATAATTGCCAATTACAAAGGAGAGTGGGTTGACTCTCCTTTATTTTAAGATTAAAGAATTCTACTTTCTTTTACACGATTCTTGTGTCTATATGTCAGGCTAAGCCTTTCGTGAAATATTTTTTCACGAAAGGTGGTAGTTAACCTCAAATAGTTGACGGGATGAAAATATTTTTTTTTGTTTGTTACTTATTAGAAATGTTAGTATTTTGAATTGAACGTTCATTTATCAAGATCAAATTCGTTTGCCTGAACGGATCCTGCTCAAGGTTTCCTGGGTGATGCCGAGGAACGAAGCGATCTGGCCGAGTGATGCCTTTTGAAGGATTTCCGGTTGGGAATTGAGCAGCAATTGATAGCGTTCTGCAGGCTTCCTTGTTCTCAAAATAATTGCCCGTTTTTCTGCCTGGATATAGTATTTCTCCGTGAATATCCGGCTGTGCACGTTAAATTCCGGAAATTCCTTATAAATGGTCTGCAGCTTTTCCCATCTCATACATAACAATGTACTTTCTTCCAGTAATTCAATGTTTTCCGTTGCCGTAGCCTGACGGAAGAAGCTGAATACAGAGATCATAAGATTGTTTTCTGACATAAACCAGGTGGTATGTTCTCTACCCTCTATATCATAGTAAAATGCCCTCGCCGAACCCTTGCAGATAAAAAAAATATGCCGTGCAACCTGGCCCGCTTCCAATAGGCGGTGCTTTTTGGGGTAGGTTTTCTGTACGATGAACTCGGTCATTCGCTGTTGCAAGCCGGTAGGCAATGGCGCAATTGATGTCAGCACATGGAACAATTGTTCCAAACCTGACTGATTATTTAGTTTATCCATGTGATTTTGATTAAAATCAAAACACCCGGAATTTATAGGTATTAGCTTTACGTTAACAGATAATAATTAAAAGTTAAACTATTGTTTAACGAAAATAGTATTATCGCTATTATTTTTTACAATTCATATACATTCCGGTTAATAAAATAGCATTATGGAACTTATAACTAATAATTAATAAAATAAATTTACCATGGAGACCAAGGAGGAAATTGAAGTACTTTACCTGAAATTTGAAGAAAGATTATTGAACATTCAGGAATCAGCTTTAGGTATCAAAACGCAAATGGAATTGACGTTCCAGGTGTCCCGCGAAGCAATAGCTGAATTCGGATTAATTTTCGATAATTATCCCTTTAAAGATCCTGCCGCTCAAGTTCAATTTTATAAATATGATAAACCCCGTTTTTATTCGCTGTTGATATTTCATGAAGAAAAAATTATCCTCCAGGCAAATCGTCCGACTGGTTTACCGGATAGAATAAAAGGATATTATGAAAAGGAGCTGGAAGCAATTGCCCGCTATTTTGATCGGTATCGATTTTTGTTTGAATATTACCGAAACGATTATGTTGAACTTGATCAGGTTTATTTCATTCAAAATTCAGAACTGCATATCGTAAGTAATTCTGAATTCTATATAAATGACATCCCCATAGGTTACCAGTTTGCTAAATTCCGGGCGTTTGAAAAAATCCAGTCCTATATCCTTGGTTTGATACTCAAACCAATAGTATATGATAATTACTATGAACCAAATGACAATAAAAATAACCTCAGATGGACCGGAGATGTAATAAACCTCGTAGAATTGATTTATGGTATTTACTTGGCAGGCCAAATAAACAATGGAACAGCAACCCTGGCCGGTATAACATGTTGGTTTGAAGAGAACCTCAGTGTTAAGATCGGGCGTCCCCATCGCCATTTCATTGATATAACTCGCCGAAAACGACTTTCCTTCACTAAGTTCATAGACCAGATGCGAGATTCTATTATTGAAAAGGTTAATAATACCTTAAAATAACAAATAATCATTAACACACATATGCTTTTCTCTACAACTATCGAATCCGGGAATAAGTTGATTGCTTAAGGTTATCCCATAGATGCAACAATTTAAAAAGGCCTTACTAGACCTGCTATTAAAATTTACTGCCGATTTTTAGGTGAAAATTCCAGGATTGACAAGTCTTGGAAATAAGCCTGTTAATTATCCACAAAGAGGTAAAATCATTAGCTGTAAAATTTAAAAATAAGCCGCCTGTCTTGTCCACATATTTTATTATCTTCAAAAAATATGTTGCCCAGGCCCATCAATGTTTTATTATTAGTTATATCACTACGTATCATTGCTTTTTAAGGGTGGGCGGATTGTAATAATGCTACATTAATCACCCAGACCACCTCCTACTGTTCCGGTAATTCCGAGTTCAGCAATGCCAACGCCGAAAAAACAAGCTGGTTTAAATTTATCGCCTCCGCCTCCGATCTGAATATCAACGTGAGCGGCCAGGGTTCCGGCGGTACTTTAATATCTCCTGTTATTAAAATATACAGCGATTGCCATGGATGGTACAGAACTGGTTGGTACCGGCATATCAGAAAATAATGTAACCAGCTTTTATAAGGGCGGGCTTATTATTGGGAATACCTACTATATTGCTGTAAGCGGTGAAAATCAAAGAACCGGCACCTTTCAATTATGTTTAAACAATTACAACCCCGTACTTAAAACCGGGCAAGATTGTGCCACGGCTTCTTATTTATGTTCAACACAAAACCATTTCGCAGAGCAATGTAAGCGGAGCAGGAACAAATAATAATGAAGCAGCGGGTACCTGTCTCAACGCCGACGGACTCTCGAGCGAATCTAACAGCATTCGGTATAAATGGCAGGCTGCCAACAACGGGAGCCTGCAGTTCAACGCTTGCTTCACCTATCCGATCCCGGAAAGCCACCAGTTCAGTTGGAAAACACGGAACCGAAGGTCTGAAATGATGTTCCCCGCTGAAATATTGATAATAAATATTTTCTGACCATTGTTCTATCAGGTTCTCATCACTTAGGTTGCGTACATATTTGAATATTAGCAGGACTACCATCAGACGTATAGGCTTGGATGGCTTGCCCTTTGTTTCACTGTAATGAACCTTAAATGCGTTTTCAAAAACTGACCAGTTTATTTTATGTGACAACTGGTACAATGGATGCTTCTGGTTGAGCTGGTCTGCCAAGCCCGTAAATAGGCAAAACTGCGGAATGTGCTTTTTGGATGGTGTCAGCATCCTGTAATTTGAAAGGTTTTTACCTCTTTTTCAAATAGCTTGCAGATTATTCCTCCTAACTTTACATTAAATCCTTATCTAAAATAGCTTAAACCCCGTTTTTGCCTTTTTTGAGGGACGACTATTTAGAAAATGAAAAAAAAGAAAGCAAAGGTAGATGAAGAAAACGGCTTATCTTAATACTTTAAAGTGAGAGAGGACAGTAAGGGATTATTTCTCTTACTGTCCTCTCGATTAAAATAGCTTCGATATTAGTCAAAACCTCTATTTAACGCGATATATGGCATTCCTGACCACTTCTATTTGGCCGGCCGATAGAAATTCAAGTCGGAACTTTAATTGGACAAGATTGATAGTAAATATCATCCTTTTTTTAATTATCTAATTTCTAAAAGCAGTTGTTTGTTGCTGCTACAACTTAATCGTGATCGTGAATAAAAATATTTACTTTATCAGGCACTTTATAAAGTATTTCCCACTTTCCAAGAAATTCATTGTAAACCAGTATTTTATTCCTCTTTACTATTACTTTTCTTTTATTAATAACATTATAAGAAAATAAAAAATCGTTGAAAGAACTTGTTATTTTAACATCATTTTTCAATGCCGTTTTAAAACTCCATTTAGGACCAGCAACTGGAAAATATCCATAACCTGTCGAATCCCGTTTTTTTAAAAAAGTAATAGAAATATCGAACACGGGTTGCTTTAGCTTAATTGAAGAAAGTGAGTCGCAAGATTTAATAATAGTAGCATGATCTTTAGAAAAAATATAGCATTCGTAGCTTGATAAGTCTTTTCTATTTTTAATTTGCAAATCAAAGAAAAGCTGGGTGGTCCCTGTACTTGATTTATCCAATTCAGCCAGCTTAAAGTGCGGAGTTTCCTGAATATTACTCGATAAAATTAACGTGTCAAGTTGACCTCTTTGCCATTTCCCATCCGAATATTTCACCGAATGTCCCATCCGGAATTCACTTTTAAATGTGGAATCTGAATTGATTTTAAAAACTTCGGGATAATTGTCTGCTATGTACTTTCCCGCAACATTTTTTTTTGTTGCACATCCTGTCAATATGAAAAGTAAAATGACGATGTAAGTTATTTTCATGGGTTAGTTGTTTTTAAGGTTGCCACATCTTTTTTCAATTGTTCTTCCTGTCCATTCCAGCCTCTGGAATAAGGAAATAGACTTGTATCTGTATTTTTTATACCAGCTACCCAATATTTCTCTATATCCCCGTATTGTGCCACAGAGCCTGTAACTGATGTGATATTTGTTACGGTTGTTGAGTCAAAAGAAAACTGTCTCTGATAGGGCAAAACTTCTTTTTGCCATCCGAGACTTATCTGGCTGGAAAATAACTGATCTTTTTTCCAAAAATCATGGTAAGCATGCGTGATTTCATGAACTTTATTTGCATCGCCCGCAACTGACATAACAACAACGCCATTCACCACTTCAGTTCCGCCTTCTTGACCTCCAATGCTTTTAAAGGTAAAGGTCTTTTCATTGGTTGCACCCATCTCATTCAATTCTCTTGAAGTAGCGGACAAATTATTGATGTTAATTTTAGCCGATTGGGCGCTGCTGGCTGCCTTTGTCAAATTATCAACATCAGAGCGCTTTGTACCTCCTAAGGCCAGCCTGGCAACCACACCCATGATAGTTTTTACATTTTTATCATAGGTTTTCTGTTCGCTACCGATGTGCTTCGCAATCTTACTTTGCAATCCATCAGCCGTTTTCTGATCCTTTACTTTATCAAGCCAATCCATGCCGTCCGGATCTATAAATCTGATAGGATTATTCTTTCCATAAACGTAAGGCGAAAATCTTGTACTTTTTTCGGCCAACGGGTCTACTGTAGTGAACCTCCCAATTACAGGGTCGTAGAAACGCGCACCATAATCATATTGCACCAATTCTTCCTGCAATTCTTTCTTATTATAAAGGTATTCATTTTTTGGACTGGTAACGGTACCCCTGGTGATTTCATAGCCGAAAGGGTAATAATCATCCTGCTGTAGGACAGCCGCGGAACCCGTGCTGGTATGAAACGTTATCCGTGTATTGCCAAGGTGGTCGGCCATGTAATAAAAATAATCAAAGCCTCCGCTCACAGGCACAGCTTTTCCCTCTTCAGTTTGAATTAAACTAAGGGAGGGGGTTGAAGCCACTGTGGATTTATCGTACTGTATCCCACCGATGTAATCGGTGTTACCGTTAACTGAACTTATCCGCCTTAATTTGTTACCGGCCGCATCGTAAACATAGGTTATAGTTCTGCCCCCGGTAATTGTTTGCGGCAGGTTTAGCATATTGTAACTAATATTTATATTAGAAACGGCTGTCCCGTCAGGCGGAGTAGGCATAATATCCATATTACCATTCAAGTCATAATGATAACTGCTGTAGGTACCCGGCCTGTATCCGCGTGAGCTGTTATCTGATGCCCCATCAGTAATACTCGTTACCTGGTTGGTTCCGTTCGAATTATAGCCGAGCTGATCTATCAGAACAGTGCTCCCTGCAGTCCTGTTAATGGTTGATATATTTCCGTTCAGGTCATAGCCGATTCCGCTTTCATTATAATTATCTGTTGAAATTCCGGATGTCAGCCTGTCCTGTTTATCGTAAGTATAAGTGTAGCTTTTGCTGTTTGGTGCCGCAAATGTCCCCCAGCTTTGGCTGGCGATATTACCATTGAACGTAGCCGCCGGAGATATCCCGCTGATCCCGGTTACCTTATTATACTGCAGTTGCTCTTCAAAAAGTTCAGCGCTGCTTTTGGTTAACCAGCTGCGCTCATTATAGGTATACGTCAGGTCCTGGAAAAAATTCAGACTGTCGGTGCTGTGCAGGTGTTTATACATCACTTGCCCTATTTCATTGTAATCGGCCTGTGATTGCAGTGTCCTCGTAGTTGGTGCATTATTAAGGTTCGTGATCTGCTCCCATGTTTTTACCTTTCGTCCGATATGGTCATAAATATAACGGTTTGCAATGGTTAACAACGGGTAGGTGGTATTTGAGGTATTCCAATGCTGCCGGGTTATTGTCGTAACCGTGTTATTAAAATTGTAAGTACTTATTAACACGTCGTAATTCCCGTTGTCCTGGAGTCCTCCAAGGTAATGTTGCTTATAGGTTTTTATTTGCCGTCCCAGTGGATCATAATAATTAACATTCCATAACATGTTGCTCGTACCGAGGACATTAATTACAGAAGCTGTAAGTAAACCGATATTTACAGTGCTTGCAGCAGCGGGCGACGTATATCCGGTTGGCAGGTTGGGTATATTGTAATTATCGTAGTAATTTATACCAAGGGTGGCTCCAGTCCAACTGGTGGGCCATGCAGCAGAGGTATAACCATTTCCCGTGGCAGTTGGCGTTTCCCATAATGTGGCATTTGCGGTTACTGCCGCCTGTATGGTGGCCAGGTAATTGGTTCCTGCGGTTCCCGAATAAAGAAATATCCCACTGATTACCAATCGGCCCTGCGCATCGTATTTGTTAAAAGTCCACTGTTGAGGACTCACCCCGCGCTGCTTGGCATCTTGTGTAGCAACAAGCTGGTCAAGGATATTATAGGCCATATATTCCCAGCCTTTTCCCGGCAGCTTCTTTTGCACCAGCCTGTTCCTTAGATCATATTTGTATTGATAACATATGTTATCAAGTACACCCTGATTTGAGGCACTTGTTATTCCCGCCGTCGCATCAGCTCCTGATAGAGGAGGCAAAACATAGCACAGGTTACCAAGATTGTCATAAACATAATAGGTTGATATAACCTGGACCGCTGTAGTGTAATTATAAGTTCTCTTGAGTACCAACCGATTATCTTTGTCCCGATATTCCTCTGTTGTATTCAGCCGGGGATCAGTCTGTGAGTTATTATAATTTTCATTTTTGCTTACTGTAACGTAAAGCCGCCCCACTGTATACTTGTTGCTAAAAAGCAATGTTCGATTACCGCTTCCATCGATGTTAACCTTGTACAGATTGGCCCAATAGGTTGTCCCGTCGTTATCCGCATAGATCATCTTAGAGGTGTGCCCGGCAGTTCCATTTGTCAATCCCGTTGTACCGGTCAGCTGCCAGTCGTCACCTGGTGCGCCCTGCTCATTTACCCGATTCAGGGGGGATGGCTCGAATGAGGTTCCAGTCTGCGGTGTAGTGATGATACTTACTCCGGTTGGGGGAGATGCATAAAAATGCGGTTGCCCCGTCGATGTGCTAAAAGCATCTGTTTTATAAGCTCCATTTGTTGACGATGCGGCATAAGGCAGGTATTTGAACGCCTCCCGGCTAAACTCATCATAGGCCACCGGCTGAACCAGATCATATCCCAATGTTGTGCCCCGCACCTGAATGGTTTGAGATAGGCGGCCAAGGCCGTCAAAATATTGTATCTGCTGCATTAAGGCACAAGTGCTTGCACCGGTAGCTACCGGGTTATACCCTGCGGCCCGTGGAATGGAAGTGACTATATAATTCTGCGTTGCGCTAAAGGCATTACTAAATGTGTAGCAATCGGTGATCGGAGCTATTGCCGCCATCGGCGCAAACACAGTTGCATTAGTTGAATTTGATATTAGGGCAGTTTTCGCAGGGGTATTAGCTGCTGCTGCCGTCGTATCCTCAACGCCGATAGTGTCGCTGGGTTGCGTTTGAGCGCTCAGTTTAGCTATTGACAACAACAAGAAGCAACTCATTAAAATTAGCTTTTGCCACTTTGTAACATTCAAAGATAAAGTATACATAATGTTAGGTTAAGGTGGTTATTATTATTGACCCTGGAAATGGTAAACGTTACGTTTGATAATATTACCATCTTTATCTTTGGTGTTGACCAACCGCATCAGCTTATCATACTCGAAATAAGTAATTTGACATTTGGCATCAGATGAACTGGTTATACCAACCAAAGGGTCATAGGTATAGGTAATCATTTGGGCATTCACCGGATAAAAGCGAACATCGTCGACCTTGGTGCTTAAGCTGATAGGATAAGTTCCATTACTTACTGTGACCGTATTTACCTGCAAAGACCACACGCCTGTTGTTTGCTGCCAATAACTGAGCACGTATGTTCCGTTATCGAGGCCGGAGAGGGTTTTGCTAAAAGTGCCTGTCGCGTGGCAGTAATGGCCTGTTTTACTATCGTTTAAGGCGCTGTTGCCATCACCTTCCTCAAAACCATCGAAGAAAATATCTTTCGCCGGGGCATTAGTGACCTGCGCTATGGGGTATTGACCGCTATAACCCCATTGGTAACTTACTTTTGGCCCGCCTGTTTTCTGTTGTTCGCTAAGATTATAGTAAGAATCATAAAAGTTGTATAACACCCGGCTTTGAATAGCGGTGGCACCATCCTGGCTTTTAATTTCCTGGGGTAAAACATGGCCATTGAGGACCTGGAAATTCACCAGTAGCTTGTTGGTAACAACGCTGTTTACAATTTTTTCCGATTCGACAGGTATCCCTACCATATTTAATGTAACCATTGTATTGATGGCAGTAGTAGCTGCAGCAGTCAGCGGGATGCTTGCGTTGATGTCCGATAACTCCAGGGCGGTACGGTTATAGGTTGTAACAGTTTGACCCTGGCTGTCTGTTTTTACTATTCTTACTGGCTGCATATTTGCAGCATTATCGTAGTAGTAATTATTAACTGTAGTTACAGAATCTGGCCCTGTAGTGTTATATAAAGTTTCTGTAGCATTGGTGTGCTGTACCTGTTCGGACGAGATGTAAAAATCAGAAGCTGTTATACCGCAATAATTATATAAACTCGGATCGGTACATTGTGAGGGGTCAACAAAAGTGTTGTAACCTGCAGCAAAATTTTCGACCTGGGTTTTCAAAATGAAATTATAGGTATTGTAAAGTTGTCTTACCTTTTGCGTAGCGTTAAATTCAGATTGGCCCAAAAGCAGGCCCCGACGCCATTCCCGCGGGTCTGTCGGTGGGTAAGGGAATTGAAGCGATACTGAAAGTCCATTGTCCGGGACGTTGCTGAACACAGAAACGGTTTTTCCATTAGCGCCCGAAGGTCCATTCAGCGTGGTTACATTACCGTATCCGATCACCCCGCCCTGGATAGATCCCAAAGCGTATTTCGTGGAGGTGTTGCGGGTAACTTTGGTATAGTTGCAACTCCCGGTACCATTTTGACTGGTAAGATAACCATTCAAAGAATCTATAGGATTAATGACATATCCTGAAGCGTATGTAAAATACCTGTCGTTAAAAGGAGATACCGACACACCGTCATAATTCAGCATGCTCTTGATTCTTAAACCGCCAACCATCTGATTTACTGCTTGCATTCCTAATGACTGGCTATAAGTCAGTGAAGCACTCATATTTACCACGTCGCTGGAGGTACTGAACTCGTCAGAGCCTACGTTGGTATATATTTTCAAAGTATAAGTGCCCGCAGCCGTCAGGTTGAAGTAATTACTTCCGCTCCCTACAATCTGCCCTATCAACGTACCGCTGGAATTTAATATCTGAGCATAGCATTGTGCAGAAGGCATATCTGCTTTGATAGTGGCGCTGATACTGCTGGTAAAAGACATCTGGACGGACTGCGTTTTAGTTACGGTAAAAGCTGTGCTTTGCGTATTCACAAAAGGACTTGTGGTATAGGTAATATTTAAATGCGGCGAAATTGTCGTATTGGTGAACTGTTCAGAAGATACCGGAATAGTATTGGGTTCGTAATTAAACTGCGTATTTCCACCTGTAGGGTAAGTAATCTTAGTTAACATTTCCGCCTGCATATATGTACCGTTAAAGCTCCGTGTCCCTCCCGTGGGATGGTTATTTGCCGGATTAAAACCAATAGACGGTTGACCTGGTACGGTATAACCGGTTACCGGAAGCATGGTCGTGTTAGTGGTTGCTCCGTTAAAATAACCCATATGATCCTGGGCAAAAGAGCGCCTGGAGGGAAGTTTTTGAGGGTTATATTGAAAAGACCATTGCTGGTAAGCTGAATTATCGGTCGCTGGCCTTTTTAAGCTGAGCAGTTTCAGACGTTTATGAAAGTAGGCGGAGTCTGACGGATTACCGGCAAATTCTGATCCGGTAGCCGCCTGTGAATAGGTATAATTAAATAAATAATCATCGACAACGGTGTTGGTTTGCTTGGAGTAAACCTTGATTTCACTAAGTGCCACTCCACCGTTTAAATCTGACCGGGGAATACCCGAAGGCACAAACACTACTTTTGTAAGATTAGATTCTATCGTTGCCAATGACAATGCTGTAACTTGCTGATCTTCGGCGATCTGTGATAATCCGGTATTTGTTATTCCACAACTGCCCGATGTTGTGTATTGTATCGCATCACTTTCCATGATGTGGGTATTTTGGGTAATTGTAGCGCTGGTATAGCTAAAATTTACGACTTCGCCCGTTGGGCTTGTGATGCTTTGCAGATACCACGACGAGTTAAAGGTTACCCCTCCAACAGTTATATTATACCTGGTGTTCGTGGTACTTTCACAAAATGCAGATGAGCCTCCAAATAATAGCGAGGTGCCGTCCTCCAAAACTACCGTCCATGAGTTTCCTATGGCATAGGTTATTTTTAAATTACTGTAAGGCATGGTGACAACAGAGCCATCACCATTGATAAGCAAACGATACGATTTACCCATAGCGTTCAGGGAATAAGAATCCTGCTGGCTGTCGCCGGTCAGCTTTGCCGCAGCCACGCGATGTTTCTGGTATCCTCCGGTAACATTGGAGGTTGACTCAAAATTGTTAGGGTCTGAATAGGTATTGGCATAGATAAAATAGGTATCTTCGTCTGGTAGCCCTCGTACTGATCTGCTGATGACTCCGCCACAATTTAATGCCCAGCCAAGACCTACCCATGACGCGATATCGCCAACCCTGTTTCCGGACGCATGATATGAAAGACTGATAGGGACATTAACGCTGCGTCCTTTCAGTTCGTAAATCGGGATACTAATATCCGGAATGCCGGTATACAAGCTAACAGGCCATTCGGAATATTTACCTAGACTGGAAGCGTTTGGTGACGGAGGTACTACATTTCTTAGAGATTCAAGCGCGGGATCAACCTGCGCAAACAACATATTGGAAAATGGCATTAACAGCAGCAGTACGATTAGAGAACGAAAGCCATTTAAAGGGGTCATGAAGGATTGGTTTAGGTTGTTATTATTTCAATTACATGCTACGTAAGCGGTAGATGGAAAATATTTACTTTATGTTATCATATGTTGAAGATGTTAGTTTGACACATAGTTTCCTTATTCACAATAAACATTACAAACGGATGAACATCGTGCACTGCAATATATTATTTTTCCTTATTAAAAAAGGATCATTGTAAAAATTTAATTACGATATAATTTACCGCGCTTTTCTGCGGTAGCCCTGTTTAAATAAGGTAGCCATCCCAGGTCAGTAAGTTTATTATAGTCCGTCAATAATAATTAATATATCTTCCGCTCCCTAAATTAAGACACAGTACATTATTAGCTATGTCCATATAGATTCTGATCGATTAAGGCTATTTTGCTATTAGTAGCGAATGATCTAGAATTTACTCGAAGAGCTCTTGACCTTCTGTGTAATAGGTTTTTCGTGAATTTATTTCAGCCTTTAAAATAGTTTCGCCAGAGGGCGTCAGCTGATGTCGTGGACGATGCACCTGAAGGAAATCGCGTTCCTTCTCAGTGATGGTATCAGGAAATACCTTTGATATATGGCTTTCGGCATCTGTTAAGACGTTTTTAATCGCTTTGATTATGGTGTCAACTTTATTTTCAGGAATTTTATTCGCTTTAGAAAACGGTGATATCTTTGCCGAATAAAGGATTTCGTCAACGTATGCGTTGCCAATGCCTCGCACCACCTTTCCTTCAGTTAAAACTGTTTTGATAGGGTGAGAAGTGACTTTTAATGCTGCAATCAGGTAATCGTCCGGGATACTCAAAGCGTCAGGCACTTTCGTTGGCTTCGGGTCCAGCGTTAATATTACCGCTTTCTGCCAGTCTGTAATGGCTAATCCGGTCCCATCAGAAAACAAGAGCTCAGCGATTGTAAATTTGTTCTCATTCTTATCATCGTACCAAAACATCGTTCCATGCAGCATCAAATGAAGTCCTAGAACACGCCCGTTTTCGAATGCGAAATGTAACTCTTTACCTTCTCTGCTGATAGCTGCTAACTTTTGTCCTTCGAAGGCTTCTTTTAGAGCGGATTCCGGTACCTTGAGTTTCCTGGGGACAAGTATATTGATCTCAATAAGAACTTTACCTATAAGGCGCTTGCTAAGATTTTTATTAAATATATTTAAGTCTGGAATTTCTGGCATAGGACAGATGTAAATGATAGTAACTTAGTGTGTTCTTTTAATTATAGTGGCTCTCGATTCTATGCCCGATCTCGTCAATAATACTTTGCGGTAATATTACCCCGGATGCTTGAATCCAATTGAAATGGTCTGTATGTTCGACTGATGCCATCCACTTCCCATCAAAAAATATTTCATAACTCCCCTCAGCCATACTTGCTTCACAATAGATCATTTCATCACCATACACGATCCCGAATCCAATCACAGGGTTTGCCATCACTGCCAAAGTAAAAATTTGAAGCGACAATTGCAAATGCTTGTTGCTTAAGAATTATTGGGGGTCTTAACTGGATATTCCAGAAGGGCTTGATCATCCATTCGGTGCGCTTTAGAGCAACAATTTGTTTTGGCGATAAGGAAAAATACATCTAATAGACTGTTAGTTAACCTGGTCTAGGTGTTTCGGAATTACCTGTAAAGCAACTCCGGAATGAGATGTCAATGGTGCCGGAATGGCCAATGAGGGAGGGAAAGAAACCCAACAAGCAATTACCTATATCAGTTCGTTAATAGTCTTATTTTTAATTACTACACGATTGACGCAAATATTTTAAAACGCATTATTTCTTATTCAAATATACTATTTATTGAGAATTTAGACAAGGCAATAAAGTTATTAATTCTCAACCAAAAAGTATTAGGGAATGACTTACTATTCCAAGCCCTGTTTATCGATATGAAAAAGATCAAATAATAAATAAAAACTTTTTTTATTGAGGAAAGTAGTTTACATTTAGGTCGTAAACAGCTGAAATTAAAAACCTTATCACAATGAACAGCTTTTATCGCCTGTTTCGTACTTGCTTACTGCTCTTCTTATCCACATGCGCGATGATCACTTGTGGGCAGACCCATAAAGTGGAAGTAAAAATCGCTTGCGGATTTTCTGGGGAAGTGCTGCAATCCTATGTTTGTCAGGATGATCCCCCGGCTTGGCTCGAAGATAAGGTGTATAACATGATCGCTTATAACGGCCTTAGCGGATCCGGTATCCACATTGAAGACTGTAGGTTTGTCTCGAGGCCGGTTACCACCCAAAGTACTGAAGGAAAAATCAGCATTATGGTCAACTCGGCAACATTTAAAAAGGCCGACCACTGGACAATGACCGTAATTCTTGCGCATGAACTGGCGCATATTTATAACGGGGATATCTACGGCCTGAATGACGTCACTGCCGACCAGGAGTTAAAGGCTGATTATTATGCGGGTTTCTGGGTCCATCGCGCCAAATGTCCTGATTTCATACTCGTCATCGCTGCCTTTAAAGGATCGAAAACCGATGCGACCCATCCAGACAGTGTTAGGAGAACAGGTAAAGCTTTTGATGGCTGGCAGGATGCGGAAAAACGATATCTTGCAGATGGCACACAAACAGAAGCTGAGCGCTTCCGAGCCAGCGCAGGCGTATTGGTGACAGTGACACCTTACGTGCTTCGCCGTTTTCTTGCGAGCAGACGGAATGACTTCAAAGTAAAGATTCACCTGACTTCCGCCGACATTAACGTTCCCGTTGATACCATTACCAACCACATCCTCAAAGTAACTTATTCCTTTGACGAGCCGCACATTAAAGAGCCATTGGTTGTTTCAGTCAATAAGTTCAATGACAACTACGGTTACCTGATCACCGGGGTTTGGAACCATTTCCCTGTGAAGTGTGTGATTTATTTCAAGGATGATTCTATTCTGCCTATCGTAAAGTATTTTAAATTAGACTTGGAGCCATGAAATGGATAGTATTGCTATTTGTTGCCGTGGCCCTGACCGGCCTCAACAATTTCAGGTCCTTCGGCCAGACCCACCAGGTATACATGAGACATGCCTGTGGTTTTGATACGATTCCAAGAAATGAATATACTTGCCTTAACCAACCTGCTGCGGATATGCAGACTCTGGTTTACAAGATGATACGCTACAACGGGATAGGTATCAAAACAATGACGGTCCAGGATTGCAGACAAGTGCGTTTTCCAGTGACAACAATTGACGCTGACTCTAATCTGACCATTGTAATGAACGCCTCCAAGCTCCGGGGAGCGCCCCGCTGGATCCTTGCGGTGATATTGGCACATGAATTGGGCCATGTTTACAGGGGCGATATGTCCATGGTCAGGGACGTTAACAGAACAGACGAATTAAATGCAGATGCTTATGCAGGTCATTGGGCGCATGGCGCGGGCTGCACAAAAGTGGATTCTATTATCGCTGGTTATAAAAACCTGGCGACCGATGCTATCCATCCTGCCTCACAGCTCCGAATCGATTCGGTCACAGCCGGCTGGAACGCTTACCGGCCGGAATTCTTCGCCGTAAATGCATACAATACGCTGCCTTCATCAAACGTATACGGGGTGTCGTCATTGAGCTCGTATAGCTCCGTTCTGCATGGGTTTGGCCGTCGTGGTTATGCTGAAAACATCGTCCCTTTCGCTAATCGGATCGTCGCCCCTAAACACTCCCGCAATTGGCTGACCACCTGGTTTGTCGGGCTTTACGGACATTCGCTTGGTATTTTTGCAATGATTTCCCCTCATGTTTCAGAAGATGATCATAAAAAGTCAAAGGACTTCGAGATTACTATGCACTTATCCTCATCCAATCCCCTGCTGCCACTCGAATTTCTGCTTCCTCAAATTAAAAAGGTAACCTACAGCTTTGATAAATCGAATCTTATAAAACCTGTTATTGATTCCTATAATATCAACCATGATGATTATGGATATACGGTGACAGGGATCTGGAGCACGGTTACCGTGCATTGCATGGTTTATTTTAAAGATGGCTCGGTACTGCCGGTTAATAAAACATTTAAAATTCACTAAAGAACATCATATGAAACCCACAAAATTAACATTGCTGTTTATTACAGCCTTATCGTTTGTGACAATGGCCGCCCATGGTCAAACACCGGCTACTGCGCTAGACGCAGAAGCTGACACTGCAGTTATTGGCCAGCTTTCCCGCTTATCGCCCGCTACGGCCCAGGACACTAGTGCGGACAATTTACAGGTAACGGTCAAAAATAAAAAGTTCAACCTGGCCTTGTACAACGCATTCTATAACAAGAAGAAAATAGCAAATTTCCAGCCGGAGCCCAATATTGCCCGGGTCATGGACTTGCCGGACAATGAGAAAAAGGTATTGACGCTTTTTGAACGGTTCCGTAAAAATGCCAGTTTCTTGTTCAATGTAAATTATAAAGAAACAAAAGATCCGGCACAGGGACGGATCGCGTACTCATGGGGTTCCAAACAATATCAACTTAGACATAAGCCACCTGGTGAAGGGGACAACTGTACCTACGAGGTCCATGGACTGGACTGTTCCGGTTTTATCTACCAGGTATTTAAAATGTCAGGCGTTGAGCTGCCTGTCGAACAGTGTCGCGCAGATCAGGAACGAATGCCTGGATTTTTGCACACAGCTCTGGAAAAACAGTATTTCAAAGGGAGCCCGTTCGATGTGATGGATATGGGAAAGTTAAAGATCTCGGAAATGCATTCAGGGGACCTGATGTACTTTATAGGTAGCAAAGGGGTCTATCACATCGCAATCGTACTGACAAACGAGCAGGGTGAAGCTACGCTTTATCAATGCCTGGGAAGCCCGAACAGAGAAACAACAAATACGAATATTTGCGTTAGTAATATGAACGGCAAGCATGGAATACTGGCAGGAAAGCTGGTGCCTGAGATTGAAAAACGAAACTATCGGATCGTCAGGATCTTGGCTGCTGATTAAGGCGTTTACAATCTAAACTGGCTAATACTCTTGCTTTCCTTCAACACAAAACTACTTTCCACATGCGCTACGTTTGGAAGGTCACAGAGTTTGTTCATCAGGAATTCGTAATAATGCTGGTGGGTTTTGACAGTTACATGAAGGATGAAGTTCCATTTTCCTAACTGGTGCTGGCAAAACTGGACTTCATCCATTTGGTTAGCTGTCTGCTCGAACGTATGCGGCAGGGTTTTAGTCCGGCGTTAAAGGTTGATATATTAAATGGAAATGGTTTATTTATGGGTTATTCGGGTTTTGATGGCCTTAAAGTAAATCATTAAATTAGTTCATCATATTTAGCTGAATTTATTCGAATTTGAAAGGGTCTAAATGTGGTCCTGTAAAATAGAAACTACTATATGGCGCAAAAAGGAGCTTTTTTAGCCTAAATTCGAATCCCTCCCTCTCCGCTGATAACGTTAACAAAAGTGTCAAAAAGCACCGAAAAAATCTTATATTTAGGGTATCTGAATTTGTGTTATACGAAAGCAGATAACTAACCTGATCTAAATCTGTCACTACATGAACCAAAGCAACAGTCCAGCCCGCATTGCGGCATACGTAGCACTGGCCAGTTTATGGCTGTCCGCCTGCTCCAAAGTCATCATACCTATTCCACAGGGGTACCCTACAAATACGCCATCAAGTACTACGGCTAGCTCTACCTCAGCACCGGGGACGATGCTTCTACCCGATCAACTGATCACCTCCTTTCACCAGGGTGCAGCCGGTAACTGTGCTTCCATTGCCGTCATCAAATTGGCGATGTCCAGCTATGGCTGGGACAGGGTCTTTGTTCACCAGGATACTATTCTGAATAATAATTACCATATTAAGTTTAGGAACGGCGATACTATATCGCTTTCCAAGGAGGAGGAGAAACGAATCAATCTGTTGGATCTTTTTGTAGAAGGCACTAATTTACAGGTTTACCAACAAGCAAAATTCGTCTTTGCTGTACTGGCAAAAAGAAAATTTAAAATGGAACACCTATCCGGTATAGAAAAAGCGGCTTCGAACCTGAACGGCGGTGAAAACCTGGGAGCGGCAGATCTTTTTCCCTTACTCGGATTGTCCCCTGTTGCGCTAGGCATCGATAGCCTCGCCAGCCAGGACCAGATCATTGTCACTAGCTTTTTCCACGCTGCTTTTTCCAGCAAAGGCTTTTACGATGAATACGGTACAAAGGCGATGCTCAGTGAATTTAAAAACAATCACCACAAATGGCTGAGCTTGCATTCCAGTGAACTTGCCAATGCTTATCAGATCAAAAACCCATAGCGGCCCTATACTTTAAACCAACCTGTATCATGAAACCTGTCCTACTCTTATTCCTTTCTTTGGCCTTGTCATTGTCAGTTTTTGCACAACGAGACCTGCCTGTCAGTGGTAACGCGGCTACCCTGGTCGACCTGCTTCGCAAAGATTATAGCTCTATAGCACCCGAAAACAGGTTTGACGAAATCAGCCGGGACCAAACCCTGATCATTTCGATCTTTAAATCCTACCTGTCTGACAGTGAGCGAAGCCAACTGGAGAGTTCAGCCCAGCCGATGGCAGATCTGCAAAGCACCCAAAAGGAGATGAACGCCCTGAAAAAGAAGATGGTTTATTATTCAGCCGGCAGCCCGAATGACCTGAAAGATTCAAAAAATGCCGATCCGATTGTTGACGCGCTGAAAAGGAACGCAGACAGCCTCGAAGATAAGACCAAAAAATATTATCAGGACAAGGCATCGAATGACTGTCATGAACTGGAGACTATCGGAAAGGTCTATGCCCGCAGTTGCAATATGTTCCTCAGCGAAATGATCGAAAAACTGAACCGCAAATATTTGCGGATCAACGCCGGCAAGCAGGATGATTTTTCGGCTGTGAACACGAATTCTTCGATCCAGAAATCAATCCCTTTCATTGGAGGAGACCTTTCATTTGAAACTGTGGTCGATGGATTAAGTAAATTCCTGGCCAAAAGGATTAAGGAGGAGCTGACCGCCTATGTCATGGAAAGTGTCAAGACCTGGCTGCAAAAACAGGGCGAAGACGACCCGCTGGCAGAATTCAAGGTCATCTTGCCACAGACTACGCTGTTCCTGACTGGCTTTACAGCAGATAAGATCAGCAGTTTTCCGGGCGAGATCAAGCAGTATATTGAAGACGACCTAAACCATTTACTGGATAACGCGCCGGGACTCCGTCAAACCCCACGTCTTCACAAACTGATCAGTAACCATCCTGACCTTGATTTTGCCATGGAAGCACTGGAGATCATTCCTGACCTGTCCAAGATCAAAACCCCAGCGGACTATTTCAGCATCGTGGAACGGAGCCGGAACCTCAGCCGTTGGAAGACGAGTACAGATACCAGCCGGTACAATATCGCCAATGGCATTTACTTGTCCGGTTTGCTCGCCCGTAGCCTGATGGTCACGGACAATGGTGAACTCAAATTCGCCAGTATGGACTGGCTGGGGAAATATGCAGCCGAATCGGAATTCTTTCTCCTTTATACAGGTTTCCTGTATCAGCAAAACCTGAAATACTATGATATCTGTTTCGTAACCGGGCATTCTGGCTCTTTCCAGTTAGCGGAACAACTGGGAACGATCATCCAGAAGAAAAGCACCGATATCAGCTTATTGGCATTCAAAACTCGAATAGAAGATGCGCTTAACAAAGCAGCAAAAAACGCCGAGAAAATCTATGTGACCAGCGCTGACATCAAAAAAGCAAAGCAAGCCGGTTTAAAAGTAGCACCAGATACAGTATATGCCTTTATTAAAAGTGTTATCGGCTTTTCTGAGGACCTGACGGGTTCGGTTAACGACCTGCTCAATGAAATGGCGGGTCCAATCAATATCAGCCATCCGGCCAACCAGAAAATCAGTTTTGACCTGCCTGGGAAGACGGCCCCTTTCTATAACGTCGCCCGTACAGTCAATGATGTATATATCGACATCAGCCAGAAAAGGTATGCTTCGGCCTTGATCAAATTGGCGGGCATTAGCAGCGCATTGGTGCATAACAATCAGTTTCCCACACTTATAGCCGATATACAAACTCTCGGTCGCATGCGGGCGGACAAACGGACCGCTGCATGGCATCTTGTGATCGGACTAGCTACCCGGAACGATCCGGCACAGCAACTCCACCTGGATACCAGGGAAGTGGCGGCGGTAAAGACCCTTCAGGCGGAGCTGACTAAACTGGCTCTCTTTGCCCGGATCAACTATCCGGACAGTCCGGTTGCGAACGAGCATACCGGGGTCCCTTCCCTGGTCGGGATTTGCGGTTCGGGTGCGCTTACAGGGATACTGGGTGTGGGTGACCTGGTCAACCTGCGAACCGTATTGGAAAGACCTGATTTTCAAAAGCTCGTTGTCTCTTTTTATACGGGTATCCTGATCGACGACCTGCTCAGTAAGATCACCAAAGAATTGAGCGAGATTACAGTGATGAACAGCAGGAATATTCCGGTTAAAGTATTTACTGAAAATGATGCGGCTCAGATCGCCTTTGCAGCCTCCGCTTATGTGGCGGCCATCTACAGCAATTATTATATCCGCGGGCATCAAGACAACGATCAAACCCTCGTCAGGACGAAGGATTTCTTATTTTCCACCATCGCCAATTATGTGAGTGTCCTTCCACAAAAATTCGACATCGCCTCCAATACTCAACTGGTCAGCCTGATCCATTTTGTCAATGATCTAGCTTTAGCCAAAAACTCGGATGAGGTGGCTGAGGCCCTGGATACTTTCGCGTTGCCTGCGGGAAGCTATACAGTCAAACGGGCCACCCGTTTCAACCTTAGCATTAATAGTTATCCCGGCATCCTTCCTGCTGCCGAGTTTGCCGGTGGTAAAGTGACTGCATCCGTTGGCTTTACCGCTCCGGTCGGTTTCGGGTTGTCCTGGGGAAACAAAGGAGGCTGCGTGAACGGAGTCTTTCTGCCTGTCATTGACATTGGGGCGCTGACCCGACTACGGTTGTTCAGCGCAGATTCTACGGTAAAAACGCTGCCAGAATTCAAATTCAAAAATATATTCTCTCCTGGTATCTACTTTTCGCATGGATTTAAAAAGTCCCCGATAGCGGTCAATATTGGTATCCAGTACGGCCCCGACCTGCAGGTGATCAAAGCGGACGGAAGCACTTCCGGATCCGGGAAGGACGCCTTCCGGGTTGGTGCCGGAATCGTTATTGATATCCCTTTATTTAACCTGCATAGCACCGTCCGATGACACTGATAAATAAACCTGCCTTATTTATTTTCCTGCTGGCCGCCACAGGTATCCGGGCTTATCCCCAATCAGATACGACCAAACGGAGACCAGTCATCAAAACGGAGCTGGATATCAAAGTGGACTTCCTAAAAAACAAGTTATTATATGAGCAAGATAAAGCTTCTCCTGCTTTGCAACAGCAATCTGACTGGAATAAGTTGCGAAAACAAGAGCATGCGGAGCCGCTGAAAATGACTCAAGAGGAAGAAAAAGCGATATCAACACGGGATGTCCAGCTCCAAATGATCCAAAAGACAGCCACTGTCGTTGTTGTTGACCATGTGGTCGTCGGTATTTCGGACAATGACCAGGAGCCGCTTCGGCGAAAAAAGGACATGCTCCAGGGGCCTACACAGTTTGACAGCCGGATCGAGATCGCAGAGCTCAACCCTTTGGTACCTGCACAACTTGACGTGCTGAAAAACTCCAGATCGGTCGGGATGATCATCCGCAAAGAAGATCTTTTACAGGTCACAGATAGCGTTTATCAGCTCAATAATAGTCTCACACTAAAAGAAAAATACCATCTTTGTACAGGCGAGGCATTTGAAAGTGAGCCCGTAGCAGGTGATGGGACCGCGTTCTTGGTCAGTAACCATGAAGTTCTGACCGCATCACATGTTATAAGCGCCGGAATTGAAAAATACGCACTGATATTCGGATTCCAATTGATCAATAAGCAGGGAGCCTATGTTCTTTTTATCCCTAAACGCGATATCTATCAATTTTCGGGGGTTAGCTACCGTTCTGAAACGGAAGATATCATCAGGATTAAGTTAAACAGGATCACAGATCGCCCCGCCCTGAAGGTAAACAAGCTGAAAATCATTACCCCTGGTCGGCCAATTTACATGCTGGGCTATCCGGCCGGTCTCCCTCTTAAAGCTGCCATGAATGCCAGTATCCTATCGTTAGATAACCAGAACAGCTTTTATACTTCACTAGATGCCTTCCAGGGTAATTCCGGATCGCCGGTGTTTGACCTCCAAACTAACGAAGTAATCGGTATCCTGGTTTCCGGTGCCAATGATTTTGTCTGGAATGGCGGCTGTAATATTTCCGCTCTTTGCCGCATTCCCTATTGTAAAGGTGAAAAGGCAAGGACGATACCCGTTACATTACACTAAGTCCTATATGTAACTCCAGTCTCCCAGTATTGTTCACTTTTTCCAATAAAAGCGTTATTGCTTCGTTAATCGTTCAAATGTTATTAATTATTAAAAATGGCTCGTTTTAACTGACAAGGTATATCAGGACATGACAGTACCAAAAGAAGAAAAAGCATTGAAATGTGGTAAACTGAAGGAGTTGACCACATTTCAACACTACAAACAACAATAATGAGTATCTTACAAGTATTAAAAAACTACAGTTTTAACCCTCCAAAAGTGTAAACCAAAAAGCGGACAAGACCATGTGTAAACTTTTTTCAGGACGAGACATACTAAATTCAAGTATTCAATAGTCATGGATAAAATATACCTGCATATTCCTCAACAATTGGCCATCATCAAAAAAGAACCGAGAGGGAACCTCTTCGGCCTAAAAGGGGCTAAGCTTTTCAGTCTTTCCATTAGGGAGATAGTGGAAAATAAATTTATACATCACTTCCTGGAAGTAGGAGAGTTATATTGTGAAGTAAAACCAAGCGACACACCTTTTGATGCTCTATATAGCTATGGCAAGATTTACAGTGGCTATCCTTCATTAAAGCACCACGCCCAATTTGTAGAAATTTCATAACATCCAGGCGACTTTTATCCAAGGATACAGCGTCCAGAAATAAAGGAAACCGAGGAGATCAGCTTTGGTTATCATTCTCAACTGGCCAAACTGGAACTAACAATTTATCCTTATCCTCATAGTTTCCCCACCGATCAAACCTTACTCATGTCGGCTTTAAACCAGCTGAGTGTTTTAAAAGAAATGCTGATCGCTGTGATGCGCACTATACACCCCTCGCCGGATAACCTGAACACCTATGGACAAAACATCAAAAACCTCTTGGTGCTGGCCTGTATTGAAGTAGAAACACAGTTCAAAGGAATCATTACTTGCCACGAGAAAACCGCCAAGTCCCGGTATTCTACTAAAGATTACAACTCTTGTGGCCACAGGAACTACCCTGCCCATAGGTTGTTTCTATTGGTCAAACCCAGAAATTTCACTTATAAGTGAAATAACATGAAATAAATGTGTAATTTTGTGAAATAATTGTATCTTTAAATGAATTTCACACTGAAAAAGAACGAACGGCTAAGCGGAACAACAGCTTCAATATATGAAGTGTTCCTCAATGACGAAACCGATTCTGTTTTTGACCAGTTTTTAGGAGCATATATGGGTTCGCACCGCACACAAATAATTAACATTGTTGACCGTTTGGAAAGTATCGGCCATATTTATGGCGCAAGGGAACAATTTTTCAAGGATAAAGAAGGCAAATACGGCGATTTGGTCGAAGCTTTGTACGATACACCCGAAAAGGGTTTGCGTTTGTACTGTATGCGATTCGGTAATGATTGTATAATCCTTGGCGGCGGCGGGCCAAAAGCTCCAGGCGTTAGAGCCTGGCAAGACGACGAAAACTTAACTTATCATGCTGAATTGATGATTGAGGTAGCGAAAAAAGTCCATCATGGTTTTGAAGAGAAAGATTGGAAGTGGGCGGCAAACTATAGGGATATGAATGGTGATCTTGATTTTAAGGAGGACAACAATGAATAAGGAAACGCAAAAAGTGAGGAAATCTATTTTAGATCAATTGTTGGATGAGCGGTCTCTTGCAGAGACCCGAAAGAACAAGGATAAAATGTTTTTAGCTGTTCGTATTGCTGATTTAATCAAGGAAAGAAACTTGAGTAAGTCGGCTTTTGCTGTTTTAATGGACCAGAAGCCTTCGGTAGTTAGTAAGTGGTTGAGTGGGACACATAATTATACGTTGGAGACTTTGTCGGAGATTGCTTTTAAGTTGGGTTTGAGTTTAGCGGAATTGATGCAAGAGAAACGGGAAGCTGTCAAGACGGTTTATCAGAATAGTTTTGATGTTTCGACTTATCCTCCTTATTTGGAGCAGGGTTTGCATGACGGAAAAATATCAATTAATTTATATCGTCATGGTGAAGAAAATAATGCCTCTTTATTTCACCCACCTATCATACATGGGATCGAAAATCCGTTTTTGGTAAAAGGCGTAATTTGGGAAAAAGTTGTTTTACAAAATTACGATACTATTCGTGTTGCCGTTTATAGAAAGTCACCATCCGGAAAGTTGGATCAACAATCAGAAACCGGAAATGATTATAAAATAAAAGCATGAGTATGACACAAGACCTTCCTACTATTGATTATCTCCTTTCTCAAATAGAGGAAATCAGCTTTGGTTTACAAATACCTGAAGGATTTAAAATCCCTGTGAGTTTCCAGTTTCATGTTTCTTTGGAAGCTACAATAAATGCTGAATTAAAGCAAGCTAATGTTGTCAATAAAATTGAAATTAGAAGTGAAGTGAAAGGGCCTTCCCTTGCCTACTTGACTGTTAGATATTCATTTGACTTTATAGGATTTGATCTTTTAGAAACTGATAAATCTGGAACACCGATTATTCCAAGAGCTATTCAGATTGGTATGAATGCTATTGCGTTGTCCACTACGCGTGGAATCATGTTTTCTAAGTTCAAAGGAACGGCTGTGCAGAATGCAATTTTGCCTTTGATTGACGCAGCGAATTTTTCGAGTAAGGAACATGAAATATTAAAATAACCATTCCGAGCATTCGCTCGGAATGGTTATTTTAATATTTTTTACTTGTCAGCAAACCTAAACTTTATGCTAAAATGAACAGACTGATACTTATAGGAAATGGATTCGACTTAGCTCACGGAATGAGAACCTCCTATAACAACTTTATAATGTCTTACTTAACTAATTGTTTCCAAGAAGCGCTTACAAATAATAGTTACGAAGATGATTTAATTTCTATCAACCGATCGTTTTTCGTAGAATTTAAAATTGGCAGAGCAGCTGATATTCCAAGTTTCATCGCGATTTATTATGAGAAAGGCTTCGGAGATTTGTTAAACAACAGGGTTCTTGATATTGGTTCGACACAGTATCAACCATATTTTCGAGTTCAGGTAAAGTCACATTTCTTTAAACATTTAGCCACCTCCTGCAGCCATGCTACTTGGGTTGACATTGAAAACGAATACTATGAAGAGCTTAAAAAAATCCTTGTTCAAAAAAATTACCCTGATAAGGTTAAGGTATTGAATGACCTCAACAAATCAATGAAAAATATTATCGCGCGACTGGAACATTATCTGCAATCGCTCCCTATACCTGATCTACAAAAGCAGTATATTAAAATTCTCAAGGAAGACATCCTGCATGATGACGTTGTTACAATTAACTTAAACGATGATCTTCAGCCGGATACGACTCGAATTTTAAATTTCAATTATACACGGACGATAGAAAATTATTTTGATGGCAAAGATGAGGCTTTGCGGTATGGGTTTGAAGTTAATTACATCCACGGACAATTGGGCAATCCGCAAAATCCTTTGATCTTTGGATTTGGAGATGAATTAGATGAAAACTACCTTTTAATGGAACATGAAAAGACAAAAGGTTTTCTGGAATACATTAAATCGTTTTGGTACTTCAAAACATCCAATTATCATGATTTAATCAGGTTCATCGATGCAAGCGATTTTCAAGTATTCATTTTGGGCCATAGTTGTGGACTTTCGGATCGAACGATGTTAAATATGATTTTCGAACATGATAAATGTAAGTCTATAAAGATCTTTTACCACGGGGATACTGCTAAGAATAATTTCACTTCATTGACTCAGGAAATTTCGAAGCATTTCAAAAACAAAGGCGTTATGAGAAAGAAAATTGTCCCTTTTAATAAATCGTTGCCGATGCCACAGGTGTCTAAATGATTCTTTATTTAGGAGCATGACTAAAATATATGGCCGGAAAAAGCAGCAGAGCGGTCTAATATTGAATAGAGAAAAACTACAATCGTTAAACGGCAGGATGTTTCTGAAACAGAAGAACATTCACCGCCTTTTCTTTCAATCATAGTTTACGACAATGCACTCCTTTTTGATTCGCGATGGATACCACCAATCAGGAGCCTTAAAGAAATAGCAAAACAATTTGATGTCAGTTATAGAATAGATTACAGAGTGCCTTATGAAGATCGCGGCACCTATACCTATACTTGCTTACAGCAGCAGCCATTATCGCCCCAGGGCGGACTTATTTGGACATTCCGGCATGCTTGGCCATGCTGTTCCGTGCACATTAAATCAATGAGTTGCGTTGTCGGATGATAATTTCGAACTTTTTAATCAGCAAGTTTGCATGGTAAAAGTGTAACAGAATTACCTGAGCGCTTTTCCGGAATCCGGTGGTCAATGGCTCCAGAATCTCCAATAAAGTTTCAACCGCTTACGGACATTCAATTTTCAAATTAATGGGGCTTAAATAATTTTAACTGTGACGAGTTCCCGAAGATGGCTTTGCCGAAAATCTTATATAAGAGGTTGGTTATTAACYAATTCATTATTAAATTTGATTCTCAAACCAAACCGTCATGAGCACCACTAAAGAAAACTTCTCGACTATTATGCAAAAGATAGTCAAAAGTGAACTATCAAGAAATCAGCAAACGAATTTTGAAATAGAGGGCACTGAAATAATCGAAAAATTATTTGAAAATAAGTCAGAATATCAAAGCGAAAGAGATAATCAATTTAATAATGGTCATTTCGGTTTCCTTAGTTGTGAGATAGTTAAGACGGGAGTTGATTTTCTATCGTTGATTGTTTCTTGTTTTAATCTTTACCTGGCTTATTCCAAAGCAAAAGCGGAGAAGGTCGACCGCCGCAAAAGATAATATGAAAGACTTTCGCAGACTTGATAGTATGCGCCGAAACACTGGCCATTTGCCCGTATAACTCAACATTAAATTCTCTTGGATCATCAACCTGAGCAGCCATGAAACAAATTTACTAAATAAATTAGCAATAAAACAAAACCAGCAATTATAAATTTTAGGTACACTTTTACACGGAAGAGAATTTGCATCAATTTTTAACATCGGTAATTTTCCTCTCCAATTCATCAATCCTCCTGTTCTGGGCTTTCATTTCTTCATCCTTTCGGATCAGGTACAAAGTCAACTCTTCCACCTTTTTCACCAGCAACTTATTAATTTCGCCCAGGTTCAGCCCATCCTTGGCAACCTCCGCTTCAGACGGCATATCTGGTAAATGCTGGTTTTGATCGATGTAGGTTTTTACATCGGTGAGGGATTGAAGGTGGTAATCCTTTTTAAAAACATAGTCAGGCCATGCTGAGTTAAGTTTAACTGTCATGGAAGTGGCGATGGCGCTGCCATTTACCGCTAATTTATATCCTTTGCTGTCTGAGGTTCCGATGGATACATTCCCTCCAGCTATCCTCATTTGTAGGTAATTAGGAAGATTCGCACCGGTAACTGTATAATTTGAACCTCCTGTAGCTGCACCGTTGTAAAAATTAATTCCTGCGCCATTATCTCCTCCATTGTCCATTTTGATCGCGCTGAAATAATTTGACCCACCATCTCCATAAATAGTGTATGTACCATCAGCGTTATCTTTTATAGCTCCCCCTAAAAATAAATTTGTAAAACCATTAGCAGGAATCCGCAAACATGACAGATACCCAAATGAATTCATTGAGATCACTCCATTAACATCAAGCCTGGTATTAGGAGTCAGCGTACCTATACCGATGTTTCCAAGTGCAGTACCGTCTGTTTTCGTTCCTAAGATTGAATTACCATTTAACGATTTAATAATATCAAGKTCACCACCAACGGCGTTAAGACCTACACCGTTTCCATATTGATAGACACCCCTGATGGCCCAATTTTGAGCACCCGTGATACCGGATGCTCCAACAGGAATAATGCGTACAACATTTTTAGCACTAAAACTTGGATTGGGATCCAAAATTGTTTTTATCGTACCACTTACTACTAATTTTTCATCAGGTGTGGTTGTGCCAATACCTACAGAATTAGTAGTTGAAGTAATAGTGTTTGTTGCATTAGTTGTCCATTGGGCATGAACTAATGATGAAAAACTTAAAAATAGAGATAGTGAAAAGATGACTTTCTTCATGATATAAGGGGCCAAAAGTTTAATTAAGATATGTGTATAAAGTCAATCTTTATTAGATTGATACTATGTTGTTAGCAATTGAATAAAATCCGTTTGATTGAAGCCTTTCTGAAGGTTAAGGGCGGGAGGTTCTTACTGTGATAATTTCATAATTATATTGAGATTAGGTGCTTCAAATATAATTATTTATCATTTCAAACAAATAGAAGTTCAATAATATTTCTAATATCTGTTGTATTAAAATGATCTGCCAGACAAAAGAAAAAAATCCCTGTTCGCCTTGCGGTTATGATCAAAAATGTATTAGCAACCGAAATCCAGGAACGATATTCCAACGTTAAAAAGGATATTAATGACCTGTTTTTTGTTGTGCTGGTCATGATTAAGGAAAGGAACAGAGCAGATGCAGAATCCATTGATACGTTAGCAACTCGTCAAACCAACAATATTTCAGACAAAAAAGTAAAGGATGAAGTAAGGGAAAATCAACGGAAGTATCATTGTAATTATAATAGGCGATTATGAAAAAAAGGCCATTGGTGCTAATTATTGTCACTATATTGATTTCGAACAATACTCCATTAAATTACTTATTAAAAGAGAATTATTTATACAGTAACATCGATGGCAGCTTCACTTTTGTCAGGAGTGTGGGAAGGGATTCGACTTTGAAAGCGCAATAAGGTCATATGCGATTTTTTTATGTATGCATCCGGCGAAAGATCAAGGCAAACTACAGGCATAGCCGCTCGAGTCAGAGAAATTCGAACAGCGGGACTCTACGGACAACAGGGGCTGAAACTGTAGACTCTAATAAATAAATTTTATACTTCCATGGTTTAGAGCAACCCCACAAATATCCTTTTCAGTATGTCCAACTATCTTCAAAACATAACTATTTAGATTCAATGCATAGATTTCTTTTTCTCTGTTATAATATAAATTATCATTAACTAAGAACATTTGGTTTCCGCTAACATCCTGCGATTCTTCAAAATGAAATATTATTGAATCCCTTTTTGCTAAAACGTCGAAAGCATGCATTTTTGCATCGTAAGTATAATAATATACCTTGTTTTTTCTAAAAATTGGATTGAAGTTTTGTTCAAATAAGCTTTCGCGTTTAAATAGTACATTGCCGCTAACACTGTCTATCAAATATATCTCCCCCCCTTGATAAACCCTATTTATACCAAGAAATAACCCATTCGTTGAAAACGCAGTATTACTTTGACCATCACCAAAGTTTTTTGTCCAATTTTGCTTTCCTGTTGAACTGTTGAAAGATGAAAGAGTATTACATTGCCAATTATTTAAATAAAAGTTATTGGAATCAAACGAAATCCTGTATGGTGACAAATCGGGGATAGCACATTCCTTGTTGTAGTGATATAAAATCTCGTAAAGTAGTTTTCCATTATTCAAATTACAACCAACAATCCCATGATGTTTAATATCCATTAAAATGATATTGTTTATCATATAAATTCCGTTACACCTTCCTGGCAAACTAAGCTCCCATGCCAACTTATTTGTTTTAATGTTAACACAAACAAATTTCTCATTCGATAGTGGAAAATATAAATATTCTTTTTTTAAAATAGGCTTTGGGTAACAAATATCAACGAGGGCTTTATTGTATACGATTTTACTTTGTGCTATATCTTCAACCACAATTTTTTTGTCCCAGGTTGAATAAATCAAAATATTACCCTTTATAGTTACTGACGATGATACAATGTTCTTGCTTTCGTTGGCAGCTTTTTGTGTGCAAGAACTTGCTAATACTAAAAAGCCTATCAATAAATAGGTAAGCCTTTTAATAGGGAGTATTCCAATCATATTTGACTCTTTCAATTTGTCTTTGCATAAAAGCGTTGCCAATCGAGTGATTTTGTATATAAAAAGGAACAACTACATTCATCCCATGAGAAAAACGTTGTCGCCAATCCATTATATTATTACCTTTAAACAATAGCTCGCCATCTGTAAATCCAAAGTTAATACCCATTATTGTCTTAAAAATTGCTTTACCGCTCGCCAATTCGCCAAGCGCTTTTTGGATATCTTTGGGTGCACTTTGATACAAAGGATCAACAACATCTCTTTGTTCATGGGTCAGGGTAGCAATATCCCATTTTTTTGCGGCTTTCCCTGTAAGTATCGGACCATTATATAGATCTTTTAAATTGTCAAAAACATCGTCAAAAATAGCTTTATTGCCATCATTACCAAATTTAATAAGCTTCTTACTACTAAATAATTTCGTTATCCAACTATCCATTGAACTCATTTGATCGGCTACAACATATGCCGCGCCGGCCCAAACCGTTTCAAAGCCCTTTGCCTCTATAGCCCTTTGAAACCAACGATAAAAGGCGGTTCTTTGCGTTATTGTTTGATATTGATCATAGGCGTCGTGGTTTAAATTATACAGATTTGCGCTGGCCCAGCGGGGAGAGTCACTTTCTCTGTCGGAAACATGCCAATCGCCTTCATCGTACAATTTACTACCATCAGGTTTTTCCTCCATCCCATCGGGATCGATAAAACGAAGAGGATTATCAAAGCCATACCGATAGGCTGACCATCCCCGGGATTTTTCTGCTAACGGATCTGCCGTTGTCCACCTTGCAATCACCGGATCGTAGAACCGCGCGCCATAATCGTATTGACTGGTTAGATCGGTAAGCAATTCCTTTCCATTGTAAAGATAGCGATTGCCACTTGATAGGTCATAAAAACCGACAGACTTTCGCAGGCCAAAGCTATAAAATTCATCTTCCTGGATGATGCGTGCTGTGCTGTTGAACTGATCTATACTCAGCCTAGTGTTGCCGAGGTGGTCTTTCAGAAAGTATTCATATGTAAATACGCCGTTGTTTAAAGTGATCCTGCCTTCATCGGTCTGGATGTAAGCTATCGCCCTGCTTCCACCTGCAGGCGTATGATAAACAATAGCATTGTCGTAGTCCCAGGTACCATCATTGCCGGTGTTCCGAAGCTTAGCCCCCCCGGCGTCATAGGTATATGTTGCCGTAATTACCGAGCTGTTGTTCGCCTGGCTTACACTTTGCGGCAGGTTTAGAAGATTGTAGCCAATCGTCCGGCCCATGCCGTCTGACAGAGCACTTCCGTTCGCATCGAAAGTGTAGCTCCTCGGGCTGTAACCAGTAACGGTATTAAGCTGATTGCCGGTATAGGTAGTATAGTTCAGCGTACCCCCAAGCTGTCCGCCACGAATAAGTTGTGTGATATTACCTGCTACATCATAACTAACACTCTCATTTAGCGCGTCGCCGGTCAGTCCGCCCGTGAACGCAGCGTTTGTTAACCTGTTTAGGTTATCATAACTATAAGTAAATACACGTGCCCCCGGATTCATAACCTTGGTAGTTCCATAGTTCATCGAGCTGATATTTCCATTGAACTGAGCACCAGCGCCATCATTATATTTTAGCTGCATAGCAAATAAAGGTGACGAACTTTGCTGCAGCCAGCCGCGTTCGTTGTAGGTATAGATAATGGTTTGCAGGTAGCCCGCTATGTTTGCATTAAAAATCGAACCCTGTGCGGCGGTAAAGCCGGGTTGCAGCGTAATACTGTTTGTAGCGGTTACGGTTTTGGTTTGCCCCGAGCTTACCGCATCAGTTGCACCAAGGATAATATCGGCATTAACGGCTTGTCCTCCGTTCATTCCGTGAAGTTTCCTTTTGTAAAGCTGGCCTATTTCGTTATAATCCAAAGCAGACAGCACGGTAGGTACCGGGAGGGGCGCTGTACCGCTTGCTACCGCTTCAATGGTTTTGGTTTTTCGCCCCATGTGATCATACGTATAACTAACGGAGGTAACAAGAGCCTGGGCACCGGCAACATAATGGTGCCGGATGATAGTGGTTACACGATCATTAAAATCATAAAAGTAATTGATCTCGTCATAGTTGGCCGCATTATACGTGCCACCTACATAGTGTTGCTGTAGGCTCTGCAATACCCTTCCCTTGTCGTCGTAATAATTTACTGTCCACAGCATCGGCCCAAATGTACCATCCGGGTTCAGTACGAGTGTTTTACTAGCTGTCAGCAGGCCCTTTGGGTTTGTCATGGTCCCCATTACCGAAGGGGTATAAGGGTTAGCCGGAAAAGTATAATCGTCGTAGTAATTGATGCGTAGGTAAGTGTAAGTATTACCGATTGGATCGCTCAAGCCATCATAGCCGCTGGCCGTAGTATTATCCCGGCCTTCATACAGCGGGCTTGTTGTGGTATTCAGCACATTTTGGATAGCAAAAAAAGTGGTTCTATTAGGCGAACTTATATTAGCATCGGCCGTGCCTGTTATCTGCCTGCCAGTTATGATAGTCCGACCCGCTGCGTCGTATTTGGTGAATGTCCATTCCTGGGGCGTTTTGTTCCGCTGCCCCCCATCCTGTGAAAACACAACCTGATCAAGTCGATTATATACCATAAACACCCATCCGGCACCCGGCAATTTTTTTTGTGTTAACCTTTTCCGCTGATCATAGCGGTACTGGTAACAATAGTTATCCAGAGTTGCCTGGGTCACAGTTCCCGCATCGGGCTTTGCTCCCGGGGGCAGGACAAATGCCAGGTTACCGAAATTATCGAACACATAATATGTAGAAAGCATCTCGATACTGTTGTCGGCTTTTTTGTTGAACTGGCGTTTCAACAACACATGATTATCCTTGTCCTTAAATTCCTGAATCGTACCCGCACGCTGATTCGTTGTTTGCCAGTTTTCATCCTTTGTTATGCTAACGTAGAGCTGCCCCACCGGATAGGCGTTTATACCCGCATTTACTAGTATATAACTACCGTCCTGAGCGGTAGTGATCCCATATTGCAATACCTTAAAGGTAGTTGCCGTTATTCCTATATCCGTAAGGTCGTTTGTTGCATAGTCAGTCCGTTTCGTGTGCCCAAGACCCGGGGTTGTTGCATTGGGCTGCCAGGCATCTCCCGGCGCGCCCTGTTCTCCTATCCGGCCCAGTGGAGACGGTTCAAACACAGCAAGGCTGAATGGTGTGGCGATATGTGCGATGCCACCTGCCAATTGCGTTTGCGTTACCGGCGTACCTACAGGGTTATAAAAGCTGTACACTCCTGATCCCAACGTGAGGGCGTCGCTTTTAAAGCTACCATCAGCTGTTCCCGATGCAACGTAAGGAAGAAATTGTCGCGTTTCACGGCCATTAAGGTCGTATTCATTGGGCAGAACAATGTCCTTACCCAGAGGGCTACCTTTCACTTGAACGCTTTGTGAGAGCCTGCCCTGCCCATCGAGGTATTGTACACCTACCTGTACATTTGTTTTATCACTGCTGGCAGCATAAAGGGACGCCGTTGTCTTGATGCCCGTATAACTGGGTACATAGGTAGCTATAAAATTCTTGTTGCCAAACAACGGCGGTGGAAGATAGAAAACCGCTATATTCACAATAGCGGTGCCCGATCCGCTGAGATTAGTGGCCGTCACTGTATAATTAGTTGCCGGCGATACGACTGTAGGTGTACCCCCTATGGCCCCTGTTGCCACATTTAAAGTCAGCCCCGCAGGCAACGCCGGGCTGATAGTAAAGCTGACCGACGAAGTTACAATTTTCCGGATTTTGTTATTGTTAAAATCGCCCACGTAAAGGTTACCGTTTGCCGGGTCAATTGCGATTCCAAATGGAGAGTCAAATTTGGATAGGTTGGGCGCTCCATCCGTTGTTCCGGCCGCTCCTGTTCCAGAAATGGTGGTTACCGCACCAGCGGGTGTTACTTTTCTGACACAATTATTGATTTCGTCGGCCACATAAAGATTGCCCGAAGGGTCAATCGCCAACCCGGTCGGAGCGTGAAAACTGGCTGCGGTGCCGTTGCCGTCGGCAAAATCTGCCGCGCCGCTACCTGCAAGGGTGCTTACTGCACCTGCAGGAGTTATTTTCCTGATCCGCTGATTGGTGCGATCTGTCACAAAAAGATTCCCGGCCGCATCTACTACAATGCTAAATGGCTGATTAAATTTGGCTGCGGTACCAATTGTATTATCTGCATAACCTGCCACTCCGTTAACGTCACCTGCAAGTAAGGTCACGTTTCCGGCCGCATCGATTTTGCGGATCATATTATTAAAGGTGTCAGCGACATAAATATTACCGGATGCGTCGGCCGCTACGCCGCATGGAAAGTAAAAGCTGGCAGATGTACGCACACCGTTAGCTTTACCTTGCGTCCCTGTCCCTGCAAAAAAGGAAACATCGCCGGCAGGCGTAACTTTACGGATACGGTTATTATCTTCATCGGCAACGTACATATTTCCCGAAACATCAAATGCCATCCCAACGGGGTGAGAGAAGCTTGCCGCTCCGCCATTACCATTTGCCGACCCAGCAGCAGCCTTACCGGCAAAGCTGGTAAGTACGCCTGCAGTCGAATATTTATCAATATTATAAACTCCATTCTTGGTTACATAAATATTACCTGAAGCGTCTAATGCCAATCCAACGGGAGAATAAAATGACCCAGGAATACTGGATGTGTTTCCCGTTCCTGCACTGTTTAGCGGAAACACCGGATTCACCGTAGTACCGGTGTAAAAAGCCAGCGGCCCGTTATAGGTAATCACCGGAGCCTGCGCAATAACAGCCCTTTGACCTAATATACTAAAAGCAATAATAAGTACTTTTATCAACCTGCACAGGCGTCTGTTCCGGTTGATATTGGGGAATAATGAAGCTCGCATAGTGTTATTGCTGATAATTGTAATCGATATGTTTAACAATATTGAAGTCCTTATCCCTGACATTGATCAGATGTTGGAAATTGTCGTACTCGTAATAGGTTGTTATTCCCTTGACATCTGTACTGCTTGTCATGCCCACCAGGGGATCGTATGTATAAGTATTCATTTGTGAATCTTTTGGATATACCCGAATATCATCGTAGGCATTTCCTCCTGCCAACGCCATACCCGCCCCGGTGTAGACTTGTTCGGGACTATATTTCCAGACGCCGCTGCTGCTGTACCAATAACTTAAAACATAAGCGCGACTATTTGGTGGTGTAAAAGGCACATTCATCGGGCCTGTTATGAATTTTTTACCTGTATGCGCCGTTCCTGTGGTAACCCCCGGAACTGTACTCTCTTCAAAATCCTCGGCGTAAAATTCTTTCTTGCCGGGAACAGTGGAGGAATAATTGATGGCCACCATCATGTCAGCCAGCAAGTTCTGATTAATCTGGTAGTTAAAATTGAACGTGTAGGTACCGCTGGAAAGTGTTACAGTGTTGGACAATGGGTAACCGCAGGTAACCCCTACACCAATACACAAATAAAACGTTCCTCCTGGAGACCCGGTACCTGAATAAGTGCAGTAAACCTGGGCTTTCGAATTTGCACCCGGGTACCCTGTTGGATTCATGGTGATGGTCAGAGTCTCGGATTGGGGAATTGTAATTGTCAATGGGTAAATCTGTGTATTAGCCTTGGGCAATATCACGAAAGCAGTGGCGGGATTTGTTGTAAATACAGAATACATGTCATTGGCATTGGTTACCATAGCAGTTGGATAGGTATTATGATACCCCCATTGATAACCGATATCGGGACCGCCCACCTTTGATAGGGTCAGCACATTGCCATTATCGTCGTAGCTTTTATAATTCACACCAATTTCCGAGGGATTGCCCCCCTCCTGGGATTGAATCAGCTGAGGCACGATTAAATTATTGGCAAAATAATAATCGGTTTTGGTACGGGTAAGCTGTATCACGTTTTTGTATTTGATCGATTCAATTACTGGGCTGGTGACGTGTGCATTGATCATCGCGCTATAAACGCCTATTGGATCGTTGTTGAGCATATCCGCCGGATAATTATTTACTGATTGGATCGCATCACCTTTACTATTGGTTGAAGAAACGGACTTCAGGTTCAAAGTAGCATTATCATAAGTATAGCTGTTTGTGACTGTAACACCCGGTGCGCTGTTGTTAGCATACGATGTTTCACTTACAACCGAAGGAAGGTAAGCATTTGTGTATATTTTTACCGCAGACCCACTCCACGCAAAGGGGGGATAACAGTCGCAGTTGGGATTGTGAATAAGATCACCCAGCGTTCCTATGTAAGCCTTCACGTACTCATTGGCCTTATCTATCCGTATATACTGGGTTGTTTGGTCATTCACCAGGCTGCCTGTACTGGAAAAATCTCTTTTGCGGAGCGGGAAGCCCCGCTCATGAGAATTTGATATGTATTGATTTATGAAAAATGACGAACTTATGCTTGCCGTATGAACGGCAGGTTCATCCATGTACTCATTGTTTACCCCAGTATCGAAATTAGAATAATTGGTGGTAGTGTAGCCGCCGTCGGCATTAACCTCTGTCACCTCGGAATAAGCAATGTGACTGCCTACATTGTTTTCAAGCAGAGGCTGACTTGGCAGTAAATTATACTTACTGCTGTTATAATAAACATATCCCGGCATACCATATAATACGCCGGTGGATACACTTCCTGTAGCTGACGGGCTGTAGTTTTTCAAATAAACGTATTTCTTGAATCCTGTCCTGGCGTTGTCGATATTATAATTTGTCACTTGCTTAATCCGCACGCCGCCTGCACTTGGATTGGTGGTGCCGAAATCAAGTAGGCTGAGCCTGTTGATTGCGGAAACTGCCCTAGAATAATCATTCGGCTCCCAAGTATAACGTGTGTATCCTCCGGTTGGGTAAGTTACGCGATCCAGAAGTTCATTTCTGCAATTGGCGGTATCAGCTTCTTTTGAACCGTAAAAGACACTATAACTTGTAGTTTTTAATGGCTTGGTATTGTAATACCCCCAATGATCCGTATTCGTATTTGACGAAAGGAACCTTCCGGAATTATATTGGAACAAATAGTGTGGCCCAACCGGCACAAAATTATTTTTTTCGATAAGTGAAACCAGTTTTAAACGATCCATTGGAACATCCTGATAGGAAAACTCGAAGTTTTTTACCTGCCCGCCTGTTAACCGGTTATAAACGTGTATTGAATCGAGTTTAGCAAATTCACCAGGATTTTCCGACCGATAAAAGTTAATATCCATTAAATCCGTGTAGATATGTTTCAGATAAGCGGGATGGCTATTTTGGTTGGTGTACTGAATCGCCGGGCTGCCGACGAAAGCGCCGGTTGTGTTGTCAAAATAAAAATCATAGAAGCTGGGCTGCCTGGTAATTACATGCTGCCCGGATTCATAGGCAAAAGAAATATTTTTTCCATTTGGAAAACTAACGCTTGTTAGGTACCATGTTTTTATAAACATTTCGTATGCCACGGGTGTATATTGTATGTCCTCCACCGCACTTGCTTCGCCGCCAAACACATAAGTAATCCCCCTATCATCAATCAGGGTTATCCTGTTCAGGTAAGAATGGTTAGGCAGGGGAAAAGTAGATATTGGATTGGTAGGAGCGTTTACAAAATCCCCGCCGCCGATCACCACTTTCACTTTGTTTTTACTTCGTACTTTCCAGTTCCCCTGGTCGTCGAGGTAAAAAGTGCCTGATATATCGCCAACGGAAAAAGAGAACTCATCAGGCGCATAATCTTTTATAGTAGAAACGTGTGGTGGGCCCGAAAAAGGTGACCCCGCTAGATTATATAAGGTCGGGTAAGTATACACATCACTAACTGCATTATGTATTTTTGAATCGTCGGTCCAATTACTGGTCAGGTAGCCATGGTTATAATAATAACCCATCGAGGTTTCATGAGTTTCCACCCAATCAAATGGATTATACCAGTTCAGGTCATCAGGCTTTCCGTTCACAACGCGGTTTACCGCACCTCCAGCAGCCAGATTCCACCCCATGCCCACCCAGCTCCCTGTACTATTAGGCTTTACCAAATTGGGATTATAGCTAAGATGAATAGGCAGGGAAAGCCCTTGGAAGTTAATATCGTAAACCAGCACGTTGATGGGAGGCGTACCCGTGAAACTACTTTGCGGGTATTGTCCAAATATGGCCATTGAGGCCGCATTGGGGGTGGCGAACTGCGCCACTGACTGTCCGTAAACTTTAATCCCTGCAAGGGGGAAGAGATACATGCACAAAAACATGCACGCACAAAAAGGAAGATGTTTGTTCATTTCTAATTTTAATGATATTTCGTGCCAGATAAACAGGCAGAAGGAAACAGATATTAAAATGTGGTTAATACTTGTTTACCGCCTGAGTGGTCACAAAAATAGGTTATGAGCAGTGCTCCCTTATCCTCTGCAGACACTGTAGCTAGTACTTCGAAGCCAAAACGAATGCTCTGACAAATTAGGTTGATGTATTTTATGGGTGTTAATAAGGCATATTTTATGCATGACAAAGTAATAAGGTTAAGCGTTAGGTAAAAATACAATTCGTTTGCAATATATCAAATAAAAATATTATTGGTCAGGGAACTGTTGTAAAAGGCTGCCTCCGCATGTATACGGTCGGTAACGACGGGACAGAGCATATACTAAGATTTGCAGCAGAAAACTGGTGGATCAGCGACCGCGAAAGTTATAATAACGGCACTCCGTCCAAATGTAACATAGATGCTCTGGAAAATTGTGAGTTTATTTTAATCGATAAGCCTGCTTTCCTCCACCTGTTGACGACAATACCTAAGTTAAAAAACTTTATAGACAGTCTTTTAGCAAGAAGTTACGATGCCATTCAACATCGGGTAATAGATACGATCAGTTACAGCACCGAAGAAAAATATCAGCATTTTATAACCCGGTTTCCGGACATATTTTATCGTGTTCCTTTGCACATGATTGCTTCATATCTTGGCCTTTCGCGGGAAACTTTGAGTCGTGTCAGAAGCCATTCAGTTCATAAATAACTTTCTTTATCTGCATTTAGTTAAATAGCCGTCAAAGAAAACTAAATTACCGGCTAGTCTTTCACACGGAATCGTGTTATTTTGAATGTAATAGGTAACCAGGTCAACAGATGAAAATTTATCATTGCCGGCCTGCCGCAGCAGGGTGACCAATTGCCCCCGATGGTAAGTAGAGTGGTTAATGAAAATGGTACCCTATTTTGATTTCAAATGAAAAAAAGTGCTTTTAGAGCGCCTAATAGCATGTAAATGATTCGCAAAAGGATCAAAAATCATCCCAGCGGGATCGCCGCTTCCTTCAAAATAGTTAACTGCTTCTCTCCTACCGTTGTTGGAATATGTTCTATTTTGAACCAAATGAAAGTTTGTAAATCCATAGGCTTCATTTTAGCCTGTCAATACTCCTCTATAAATGGTAATATCCCAATCCTTTAATGGGATTGGCTTTCTTTTGATAAAAGCGTTTACCAAAAGGAGTTCTTTACAGTTTCAATTCTATATCCTAGGCTTTTCAGATCACAGTTTTCACTAGGTTGATGCGATCTAATATTTAAATTAAAACGCTGCAACATTAATCTTGGTTAGCGGTCTCATCAATTAAAACAAACACACATGGGTCAAAAAAGATGTTTAATATTTAATTATCTGCGATTAGCTCTATTGGTGGACATTCTGGAAGGCTAGACCAGTCTATTCCGTGCTCTTTAGAGCACCGAGTTGTGTCGGCAATAACAAAAAACTCAGTTAATAGTCAATTAATTAATACGGTCAAAGTGTTTCGGAACAATTTGTTTGCAATTCGGGAAGGAGGTAGTCAATTGCTCCGGAATGTCCACCCTTCTACTACATGGACAGCAACAGCTATCCACCAGGCTTACTCAATGTAGATGTTTTAAAAAAACTGTCCAGTTTAATTAATGAGCGGGAAATTGTGGATGGGAGAAAGAATGGTAAAACTGTAGTTTTCAAATTTGTGAAAACGGATATATCGTTGTTATGATATATGGAAAAAAACAGATAAATATTGCATCGGCACTTTGAGCATTCGTTTCGTGCACCTTAAATTTAAAAAAAGGTGTCGAACATGCTAAAGTCAATCACAATAATTTGATATACTTACAAAATCTAATGCAGGCCCCCGCCTGCAATTGTGATAAGGTTTAGGTTTAAGTCCCCGGCGGCGAGCGTTTAGGGGACTTTATTTTTAAGGATATGATATTCCATATTAAGGCACAAATGTAAATGTAAAGCCGAGAAAGATTTTTATTTCACCCTTAGAAATTGTATATTTATATGTTCAATATTTTGAAATAACTTATTGAGAATTAATTGTGAATTTGTAAAATAGCTTTTATAATTAGTTGATTATAAAGCATATAAGAAGACAGAGCATACGACTGAAAATCCTTGTGTCGCTGGTTCGATCCCAGCTGATACCACAAACGTTCGCAAGTTGCTAAACACTTGCGAACGTTTTTCGTTTATAGTGGTATAGAACAATTTGATTAAGTTCTCTCATCTAAAAGGATCAAGTGGAAATCTTGGATCAAGCAGAACTGGAAGGAATAAAAAAAGTATTTGTTTGCAATAGACTAACAATACCAATATCTTGTCATCTGCATGCGAAACACTTGTCCACCTGATCTTACCTATAGCGGTCTAATTTTTAAATTTATCAGGCATAATTTTTAAATATGAGAAAATTTGCAGTTATCACTGATGAATTTACGGGTCAAGATTCGCTCGAAATCGAACACCGCCTGTTCGCTATTGATACAAAGCATCACTTTCACCCTATTTAACAATCTGATAATTAACCAATTAACAAATGGCATAGTTTTGATTAAGAACGACTGTACCGATCAATTAATTGTACTATAACCATTATGATAAAAAACTATTTAAAAATTGCCTGGCGCAATTTGATAAGAAGTAAATCGCATTCATTTATCAATGTAGCGGGCCTATCTATTGGCATGGCTGTAGCTATACTGATCGGATTGTGGATATGGGACGAACTATCTTTTAATAAATATCATCAAAATTATGACCACATTACCCGGGTAATGCAACGCCAGACCATAAACGGGGAGGTCAGCACACTGAAAGCGATGCCTATACCTGCTGCCTATCAATTGCGTCAAACCTATAGGGGAAACTTCAAATACGTAGTCCTGTCTTCTTGGACAAATACACATCTCGCATCCTATCAGGGTAAAAGTTTATCCGTAACGGGCAATTTTATGGAACCCGAGGCCCCTGATATGCTCACCTTAAAAATGATCAAAGGAACAAGATCTGGTTTAAAAGATCCGTCATCTATTTTGCTTTCAGAAACCGTCGCCCAAGCTATTTTTGGTAATGCCGACCCAATAGATAAGGTCATTAAATTGGACAGCCTAAATCTGAAAGTAACTGGTGTATATCAAGCGTTGCCTGCAAATACATCATTTAATGAAGTATCATTCGTAGCACCCTGGAAAGCGTATGCCCGTACTGAAGAGGTACGGCAGGCAGAAGGAAACTGGAATCATAATTCATTTCAAATCTTCGCCCAGATTGCAGACAATGCTAACCCTGTATCGCTGTCATCAAAAATCAAAGATATCAAATTCGATCAGGAAGATAACGACGGCAAAAGATTGAAACCCGAGTTATTGCTTGATCCGATGAGCCGCTGGCATCTGTATTCAGAATTTAAAGACGGTGCAAACATTGGGGGTAACATTAAATATGTATGGCTTTTTGGTATTATCGGCATTTTTGTCTTGTTACTTGCCTGTATTAATTTTATGAATTTAAGCACTGCACGATCAGAAAAGCGGGCTAAAGAAGTTGGTATCAGGAAAGCAGTAGGGTCAGTTCGGAGTCAGTTAATCATGCAGTTTTTAAGTGAATCTCTGCTTATGGCCTTGTTGGCCTTTATCTTATCTCTATTACTGATACAGTTTTCACTTCCCTTCTTTAACGAGTTGTCCGGGAAACAAATGTATGTTCTGTGGAAAGAACCCGTATTTTGGATATTGGGGACCAGTTTTGCGATCTTCAGTGGTTTACTTGCAGGTATTTATCCTGCCTTTTACTTATCATCTTTTAATCCGGTTAAGGTATTAAAGGGAACGTTTCGCATTGGCAAAATGGCCAGCTTACCCAGAAAGACGCTTATTGTTATTCAATTTACATTTTCCGTGCTCATGATCATCGGGACGATAGTTGTTTTCCGTCAGATTCAATATGCCAAAAATCGCCCGATTGGTTACAACCGGACAAACCTCGTCATGATAAGGCCTTACTCGGAAGATATCCACAATCATTTTGAATCATTCCGAAATGATTTAATACAATCCGGCGTAATTACCGAAATAGCAGAATCCGGAAACCAGATAACCCGGGGCAGCAGAACAAGCGGCGGCCTGGCCTGGCAAGGAAAAGATCAAAATATGGCGGATGAATTTGCAACTTTTGCCGTTACATCACAGTATGGTAAGGCGGTAAATTGGCAGCTCAAAGATGGTAAGGATTTTTCTCAGTCGTTAGCATCTGATCAATTTGGCCTGATTTTAAACGAAACGGCTGTGAAATATATGAGACTAAAAAATCCGGTTGGCCAGATCATATCCTGGAACGACAAAAAATATACAGTATTGGGAGTAACCAAAGATATGATTGTTGAATCGCCCTATGAACCTATCAAGCCTACAATTTTTTATATCTCCACAGAACCCGGTATAATTAACGTGAAGATAAATCCAAAAACAAGTGCCGTCCAGGCCCTGAATACCATGGAAGCCATTTACAAAAAATATGCGTTAGGACAGCCTTTTGATTTTCAATTTGTTGATCAGGAATATGCAAAGAAATTTGGCAATGAAGAGCGTATTGGCAAATTGGCAAGCTCCTTTGCCGCGCTGGCCATCTTCATCAGTTGTTTAGGTTTATTCGGGATGGCATCCTTTATGGCCGAACAACGCACTAAGGAAATTGGCGTACGGAAGGTTTTGGGAGCAACTGTTTTTAATTTATGGTCGCTTTTGACGAAGGACTTTATCTCGATGATCATCATCTCGATCATGATCGCATCTCCTGTTGCCTATTACTTTATGCATAACTGGTTGCAGAGTTATAGTTTTCATGCCCGTATGGATTGGTCGATATTTGTAGTAACGGCCGCTGGCGCTTTGACAATTACCCTACTTACAACCAGTATTCAGAGTGTAAAAGCGGCATTAGCTAATCCAACAAAAAGCCTTAAAGCGGATTAACTGCAGATCGACAATTTTAACAAAGGGGAATGATTCTTCGGCCATTCAATTAACCAAGGCTATCTCATTAATCCTATCAAGCCTATTGCTTGCGCAGGCAATAGAGTATTAATCACCGTTGATGATCATCCTGATCCCAAGTAGCTGTAATCATGGGGTTGAATAAATAAAGGCCAGTGATTAGTCGCCAAACATCACTGGCCAACAATCAGGTTTAAATCCATCACTGTGGACATGGCACTTAAGAACGCTGTGGGAAAGCTAACAGGTTTGCTTATTTTAACCACAGCTGGTTTATATCTAATAGTAAGAGAATAATTTATATCCTTACTTTTAACCTTCAGTGAAATTGTATGAGGGGCTCCGAAGCGAACTCCCTGTAATTGATTAAGCGCTCGGTATTAAATATCCGCTCACGCACTGTTAATAAATGTTTCAGTGGATTAATTGATATCAACTGAAAGGAAAGCCGGGTTTCATCTTTTGCCGATACCCGGCCTTTAATTTGTAATCCACCCTGAAACAAAGAATAGAAAAATCAGTACCTGCGGCCTTCCAGTCGTAAAATTCATTCCAATTGTTGTGACCATGAAAATAAGCCTTAATCTCTGGGTGACGTTCAGAAATAGGCCGAGACCTATTTCTTCTTGAATAATATATTTTATCAGTGGCTGATCATAATTATCAGCCGTTGTCAAATCCAAATCCATTAAACGCAAATCAGATAGGAAATAGTTCGAGATTTGTACAGTAGCCACCACACTTTCAAAAGCCTGTTTTCTAACGAAAACGGGCTTTTTTATGTTGCTAGGCATATTTTAGCGCATTCTCTTCTATATGTTCAATCGTGTGATTAGCGATTTAACAAGTTTTTTGTTGAACTGAAGGGGTTTTGCCGCAAAAACATCGATGATTGTTTCACAAAGATCAGCCATTTTTCTCTGGTCCTAAGAGGGTGATGAGCAAACACTTCACTGATAGAGGGTGTTCTAAACGCCCCCTCTGAATAAATGAGATTATGTTTGACCCCCCCTTGCAAGCAGTTCTCTGCGATACCGTAACCGTCTTGGTTTTTGTATTTCCAAATGTTACTGGCCTAACTCTTTATTAGCAGCCCCCCATTTAGCTCGTCTTATGCTGCACAATAAACATTCTTTACGTTACATTGCACTTAACACCGGCTTACTTAATCCGGTCAGGTTTCGCTCCCCTGGTTTAATTAACTCTAATACAACAATTTCGTTCGTTTTTTTAAGCCATTCGGCCGGTAAATAAACCGTTTGTTGCGGACCGATATTCCAGTACCTGCCTAAATTGTGGCCATTTACCCATATTACGCCTTTGCCCCAATTGCTCATATCAAGGTAGGTGTCACCGATAGTATCCAGGTTAAATTGTCCTTTTTTAATAACCGGCGATTGTGCGTTTTCTGTTTGAATGCCAAATTTTACCGCACTCAAATTACTAAAAGGTAGAGAATACGTTTTCCATTTCAGTAATTGATTACCGTCAAAAAGCACGTTTCCGGTAATACCTTTTTTGTTTTGCAACAGATATTTACCAAAATTAATGCGACCCAAATTCTCAACAAGTATATCAAGTGTTACTTTGCCTGCCGGTAAAGTAAGCTGTAAACTATCCTGTCTTAGTCTGCGGTCAAGGGTCCCTATTCTTTTCCCATTTACCATTACTACCGCATAATCTCTTAATCCATCAAGCTTGATAAAACCACTTTTGCCTCCTTTAATTGTGGTGCGATACAAAACAAAACCATAGTCCTGGTGCAGGTCTTCAAAAGTAAGCGGGTTTAAGCTTTCCTTAGGTATTGGTAATGTATTCAATAAATTTACAGTTTGCTTAAGCTGAATTGATTTTATGCTGATAACAGGTTTAGCTGCAGGAACCGGGGGCAATTGTACACCGGCAGGCAAATGCTTTGCAATCACATTCCGGAAGCCCATAAATTTTTCGGTAGCATTGCCCGCTTCATCTAACGGGGCATCATAATCATAACTGCTGATCTGCGGCTCGTAGGGGTCTTTATCGCTATAATTAGCACCGTTCATAAAACCACGGGTTGTGCCGCCATGAAACATGTACATATTAATGGAGATGCCGGCATTGAGTACAGAGTCAAGCTTCGGCAAATACTTTTCGGCTGGAACAGTATGGTGTTGAGTTCCCCACCAGTCAAACCAGGCCGGGTACCATTCGGCAATAAAGAACGGGCCTTTTCCGTCATGGTTTTCCTTTATCAGTTGTTTTACTTTGGCCACATCATCCACGCCGTTAATGGCTGGCAATAGCCCGGGCAGGTGACCGTCTTTAATGGCAGGTTCGGGGTCGCATGTGTACAGTTGACCGTCAAAGCCTGCATCAATGAACATTTTACGATTAAGGGCGAGGTAATTCTTATCACTTCCGTATGATCCGTACTCGTTTTCAATCTGAACCATTAAAATATTACCACCCCGGTTTACCTGTAATGGCGCCAGCTGTTTACCTACCTGCATAATATACTTACGATAGGCCTCCAGGTATTTTGGCTCCGTACTACGCACTTGCAGGTCTTTTTCGTTTTCCAGCCAGTATGGGTAACCACCAAATTCCCATTCGGCGCAAACATAGGGACTTGGGCGTAATATTACCCAAAGGCCTTCCTCCCGGGCTGTTTTAACAAACGCAGCTATATCATTATTACCGGTAAAATCATAATGCCCTTTTTGCGGCTCATGAACATTCCAGAAAACATAGGTACCAATAGTATTAAGTCCCATAGCCTTAGCCATTTTCATGCGCTGGCGCCAGGCTTCACGCGGTACACGGGTGTAATGCATTTCGCCGGATATGATCTGCAGCGGCTTCCCGTCAAGTATAAATGCGGTATCGCTAAGGGAGAAAGTGTGTTTGGCATTCTGGGCTTGCAACTGAGTCGACGCTAACAGGGCAACAAACAGGGACAATAGTTTTATTAGTTTCATAAATTAAAATACAGGTGTTAAATTTTTATAAGGGATTATGTAAGGGCTATTTTACGGTTAATGTTATGGTTGATGATTTGAGGCTACCGGCGCTGAATTCCACTTTCACGTTTCCCGGCTTACCCGTAGTTTGTATATAAGCTAACAAACGTCCGCGCAACGCTTTTCGTTGACTGGCCTGGTAGCTTTCATGACTGCTGTTGCTTCCATTTTCCAATCCCAATAATTTAGCCGGACCAATAATTGATACCGCTACCTCGTCATCCGCGGCAAATACAGGGTTGCCATTTTTATCAGTTATGTATACTTCAACCTGGCTTAAACCTTTTACTCTGCTGGCAAATACGGTATTATCAGCTATAGCTTTAAGCTGATAAGCCGCGCCGGCTGTTTTTATGGTATTGGTGCATACTTCAATACCGTTGTTATATCCTTTAACTAAAAGCTCACCTGGCTGATAGTCTACCGACCATGAAGGTACCTGTCCCTTTGCCGCACTCCGCGATTGTTTACCCAACGATCGGCCATTCAGAAACAGCTCTGCTTCCTGGCAGTTGGTAAAGCAATCAATCTTTATTTTACTGCCTGGCTGCCAGTTCCAAACCGGCTCGGCCGTACGGTGACTCCAGATGCCCTTACCATCGGTGCTGGTAATTTCACGTGTGCCTATGTAGGCCATCGGCTTAGCAGCCCAAAGGCTTTGCCTGAAAAAATACTCGGGCTTTTTAAAGCCGGCCAAATCAATAAGGCCGGCGCCATTACTGCGCTGCGGCCATTTGCCGGCTTCACCAAGGTAATCAATTCCTGTCCAAAGGTATTGGGCCGAGATATATTCATTACTGTCAACAGCGTTCCAGGCCTGTTGTTGCATACCGTTCTCGCTGCCGTAAATGATTCGGCCGGGATATTTTTTATGATCATCCGGATAGCGGTATTCCTGGTAATTATAGCCCACAACATCCAATACATCCGGGAAACCAACCTCGTTCGACATTACCACACCTGCCAATGCAGCAGTTACCGGGCGGGTTTCATCAACAGCTTTTACGGCTTTAACCAGTTGCTTAGCTATCGTGGTAAGCCCGCTGGCGGCAGGATGGTCTGCCAGGTACCCTTTCCCGTAGATCTGCGGATTGCGGCCGGTGTTTAATATTTCATGTGTATAAGGGTCATTAGGGTAATCAATTTCGTTACCGATACTCCACATAATAATGGAGGGATGGTTACGTGCCCTCAGCACCATATCACGAATATCGCGATCGGCCCATTCTTTAAAATATTCATGATAACCATTCTTTGAGGGGGTGCCTGCATTCCAGCCGGATACCCATTTATTTTTGCCTATTTCCCATTCATCAAAGGCCTCATCCATTACCAAAAAACCCATTTTATCGCACAGATCATATAAATAATCAGCATGGGGATTATGGCTCAATCTAAGTGAATTAACACCTGCATCCTTCAATATCCTAAGGCGGCGCACCCAAACTTCCTGCGGGACAGCCACACCCAACGCACCCGCGTCATCATGAATACATACCCCCTTCAGCTTGGTATTTTGCTCATTTAAAAAGAAGCCTTTATCTTTATCAAAACGGATACTACGAATGCCTACATTCTGTGTTACCTCATCAATGGAATTGCCATTGCGGCTAAGCGACACACGGAGTTTATACAGGTGAGGATTTTCGGTGTCCCACAATTCCGGGCCAACTATTTTTTGCCCGAACTCCACCTCCTGTTTTCCGGCTTTTACTCTAAGCTGTTTTTGTACAGATGCAACCGCTTTAAACTTGTAGTTAAACAGGTTCACCTTTACGGTCACTTTTGCATCACCTACAGTGTTGTTGGTAATATTTACTTTAACCTTTACCGTAGCCTGATTGGCCGAAACCGTTGGTGTAGAAAATGCCACGTCCCATGGGTCAACGTGTACCTTATTTTTAACAATTAGATAAACATTCCGGTAAATGCCCGAGCCAGTGTACCATCTTGAGTCGGCAAATTCGCTGTGATCAACCTTAACGGCTAAAGTGTTTTTGCCATTTAAATTTAAATAAGGGCTAAGCTCATACTTAAACGGAATAAATCCATTAGGGCGCTTGCCAAGGTAATGGCCGTTTATCCACACCTCGCTATTCTTATATACCCCATCAAAATAAATGTATACCTGCCTGCCCTGCCAGCTGCTATTGGCAGTAAAACTTTTTTTATACCAGCCTATGCCGCCGGGTAAGTAGCCGGTAGCACTTGCCCATTCATCACTAAATGGCCCTTCGATACTCCAGTCATGGGGTAAGTCAATTGTTTTCCATTGGGTTTCGGCGGCAAGGCCATTAATACCTGTACTGATGTCGCCTTTGTGAAAGCTCCAGGCAGAATTGAATAAGCTAGGCTTACCTGCGTCCTGGGCTCTGAGTATGAGCGGCAGGAACAATATACCGGTAAAAAAAAGAAGCAGACAGATTTTATTTTTCATTTGAGATAGAATAACATTTTATTCGATAACACCGGTCAACGTTATAATAGAGCGGGCCGGTATTATATTCTTAGTTCCTTTTATTTTATCGGCTTTGAGTTCATCTGCCTGCGACGTTATGTATGAGGAGGTAAATTGAACCCTGGCATTGTTTGTGTTAAATCCGGCATTTACATTATCAGGGGTGGGGTTGATAATAACTACAGTTAAATTCTTCCCCTTTTTATATGCGGAAACAAGCAATGGGCTATCCTCCGCGGCGGTAACTTTGGCATCAAGCCTTACAGAACCGGGGGGTATAAACCTGCTGTAATTCCCCATGGCCCAAAGCATTTTACTGGGGTAAAAATTACCATCGGTTTTATTTTTATCTATATAGATGAGGCCATCCTTATAGTCATAAGCCGAAATAGCTGTCCACCACTGCCAGGCCGATGCGTTTGCGGCGGTTAGGTCGGTGTGGATCACCGAGGCTAAGTACAGCGCAGCATTAATACCGAGATCGCGTTTGTTACCGTCTATCTCACCTGCATTATCGCCTAAAATACAATATTCCGATTGCCAGAAATTAAGTCCCTTTATAGTGGCTATACTATCTGCAAGCGCCTTACGGGCTTTTACTGCTGATACCATCGGAGATGTGGTAAAGTAGCTGTGGGCCGCAATTGTTTTGCTCACAGCCGGCAGGTTGCCGATGTAGTTTGCCGACCCCGGTCTGAAAAAATCATTTACCTGGAGCCCTTTCCCCGGCTTATCACCTACGGTAAACAAATAGTTAATGCTCCCTGCCTCACCGATAAGAATTTTTGAACTGATATTATCTTTCACAAACTCTTTTTCGATTGACTTCACCAGGCCCGCTATCTCCGTGTTGTTATAGGGGCATCCTTCCTGTCCGCCATCACTCCAGTCCCATTGGGGCTCATTAACCGGGCTTATATAATCAAATTCAACTTTGCTTACCTGCTCCACTCCTTTTACCACCTTTGCCAGGTATGCCGCAAAGGCATCATATTTGGCAGCGGCAATATTTACTTTACCACCGCTTGCATAAGCTTTACCATTGATGGTAAACTGCACCGGCGGGCTATTATTAAAGCCCAGGAACTGATTTACCCCCCGCTTTTTGGCTGCCTTTAAAAACCATATCTGCCCGGCCTGGTTTTGCCAGTTGTAGCTGCCATCGTTGTTTAAAAATGATTCGGCACGGCGCCATTCGTCTTTAATCCCGCTTTTATCTGCCTGTTGGGTGCTGCCTCCACCAATATTAAACCGCCACAACGACAAGCCAATACCTTTGGGTGAGCCGTCGGCGTATGTTTCACGGCTAAAAAGCAGGTCGGCAATTTTGTTTCGTTTATCATTGGGCCAATTGCCTACAAACTGGCATGACCATGCATCAGAAGCACCAAAGTTATTGATGGTTTGGTACGTTTTTGAAACATTGATATTTACTGTAACCTCCTTAACCTGGCCTATTGCAAAATGAGCAGTTAACCCTAAAGCTATGACAGCCGGGAGGATTTTTTTTATAGTGGATCTTAGTATCATCATATTTAAATAAAACAGTGCGCTGCCGCACTGTTTTATTGCAAAATTATTATTGTTGTACAATTTGCCATTGCTGATTGTTGCCACCATTCCATGGCCATTGTATTATGCCCGCACCATTAGCCACGGAGCCACCGTTAACATCAAGCGCCAGGCTGCTGTTACGGTTAATAGCCTTATATATACCATCGCTGGTTGCAGTAAGCTGCCACTGCTGGTTGTTGCCGCCATTCCATGGCCATTGTATTATACCCGCTCCATTGGCTGTTGAACCGCCGTTAACATCAAGCGCCAGGCTACTGTTACGGTTGGTTATTTTGTAATAACCGCCGCCGTTATTGGTTATTTGCCATTGCTGATTATTGCCGCCATTTTGCGGCCATTGTATGATGCCTGCCCCATTGGCTGTTGAACCACCGTTAACATCAAGTGCCAGGCCGCTGTTTAAATTTAAAAACCGATAGTATGCACCTGTATAAAAGGTATCGGTCCCCCCGGCGCCCACGCCCCAGCTATATTTGATACGGCTTAAGCCTGATGCATTTGTGGTGGATACGGTTAAGCTTGTGCCGGTACCACTCAGCTGCTGGATACTGTAACTATCACCGGTACGAATACCCGGCCAGTAAACAGCTCCCATTCCAAAGGAGCGCACCTGGTTAGTGAGGCCCTGCAGATAAGCTATCTCCACGTCTCCGCCAATTGCACTGGTGTAATTTTTTCCACCGGTCATCGGTACGCCAAATTCGGTTAATACCGCACGGCTGCTGTAGCTGCCTATGTTACCTTTCAACCTGTTTTCCCATTGTAACGCGGTTGTATTGGTACCGTTGCTAAAAAAAGTATAATCATGTATGGATAAAAGGCAACCAGAAAAACGGCTGTCGGCACCTACGCCTGTAATATCCTGCGAGTAAGACGTGCCGCTGATCAGGATCCGGCCCTGGGGTATTGAAGGGTAGTTGCTTAACCATTGGGCGCAAATTGTAGTCCAGTCGGTTAAAGAATAACCATGAGGTTCGTTAAAAACCTCAAAATATACATGTGCGTTACCGCCGTATTTGGTAACAATGGTTTGCCACATTGACCAAAACTCCGTAGTGTTATCAATCTTCCCATCTTCGGATGATTTGGCTTCCCAGTACCCTAATATAACATTCATTCCTTTGCTCAGGGCTTTATCGATAACCCCTGTATAAGAGTTCCACCAGGCTTGTGATACGGTTGAATAATTAACCGGCAACCTTACCGTATTGGCCCCGGTATTGGTTTGAATGCCGGATAATACCGCGTCAGCCTTGGCCGATACTGTAGCATAACTATCTGACGAAGTGAGCCCGCTCAACACCAGGATCCCATCGCTGAAGTTATCGCCATCTGCCGCCCAGTTAACACCTTTAAGCGCGCTTGCCGGTGTTGAGTCTGTTTTAACTGGTTTTTCTCCGGTTTTTACTTCAACTGTTGATGATTGCTTTACCGCGATCATGTCTTTTTTACAGCCTGCCACCACACAACATCCCATCAATAATAAAATACGTAGGTTCTTCATAATTTGGGTTATAGGTTAGTATTTGGTTAAAAAAAGGGGGAAAGAACAAGAAGTTCCTTCCCCCGGTATAATTATTATCAATAGCCGGCGTTTTGCTGCAACTGACCACCTGATGCCTGAATTTCGGCTCGTGGTATTGGCAGCCAGTAGTGTTTAGTTGCAAAGGAACGGCCATCCAACGCTACTTTAGGTGTGTAAACAAAGCTGCCATTGGCGTTTTTGGTTATGATAACCCCGGCGGCCGGCTTATTTTCGGTAACCTCGGCAATCTTCCAGCGACGAACGTCATAAAAACGATGCTCTTCAAAAGCCAGCTCAACGCGGCGCTCATAGCGCACCGCATCGCGCATTTGCGATTGTGACAGGCCTGGGGCCAGATCGGGCATGTTAATACCTGGACGCGACCTGATCTGGTTAATGGCTGCGCGTGCAGATATGGTTGAACCTGCCGGGATAACATCGGGGCCGTACGCCTCATTGGCCGCTTCAGCAAAGTTCAACAGGATTTCGGCATAACGGAAATAGATCCATGGCTGAAAACCAGCATTACCCCAGGGGTTTTGAAGCGGATATGCATCGTTCATGAATTTCTTTAGATAATAACCTGTTTTAGTGGTATTCCAGTTATCAGGTCCATCCTTACTGTCCTTGCCGCCCGGAACAAAAGCGTCTATCGTTTGCCCCCTGTAGGTAGCCCCATTGTAAAGCACGGTTGCCGCAAATCTTGGGTCGCGGTTTACATATGGATGAGTAGGGTCATAACCAGATGTGGGATCAGTGATGGGTTTACCGTCCATCATTTCATAATCATCAACCAGGTTTTGCAGCGGGGTATTACCAGCCCAGCCGCCATAACCGTTTGGACCGTTGGCAATTTCCAGGTGGGTATGGTTAGCGTTTTTGGTGTATAAACGTGCAAAAATGGTTTCGTTGGTTGCATTTGTTAAAAAGAGATTATTATACCCTCCGGCATATATCCCATATTTATTCAGACTGATAACCGCCTGTGCTGCGGTAACAGCATTAGTCCAGCTGCCTGCATTATACAAAGGACTTGCAGCATAAAGCAACAACCTTGATTTTAAAGCCAATGCAGCGCCCCTGGTAGCACGCCCCCAAACCCAGCTGCCGTCATTATCTAAAGGGAGTTTTGAAGCAGCATCATCAAGCTGGGCCACAGCGTAATCAATACTTTCTTTAATACTGGCCCTTTTAAACAGTGCTGGATCCTGCAAATTATCAGTAAGATTAGTCACTTTATCGCTCATTAAAACAACGCCGCCATAATTGCGAATCAGGTCCTGGTAGCGGAACGCCCTTATAAATTTCAGCTCGCCTTCAATACGCGTTTTGTGCCCTGTACTAAAAGGCAGATTCGGCAAAAGACTTAAAGCGTAATTACATTCCCTGATACTCCTGTAGCTACGCCCCCAAAGTACACCGGCGCCGCCTAAATTTTCAGGAGCCAGCTGCCCTCTTTGCACAAGCCAGGTAGCGTCATCATTGTTATAGATCGATTCGTCGGTAAGGGAGCTCCACATACTATATTCAAAACCGCGGCCAAAACCTGGGTTTGAGCCATCACCCTCTTTATCTTGTAACTTGGCTCCTATATAACGGTTGGTTACAAAGGCCTCAAAAACAGCCGTGTCTGCCTCAATGGCCGAAGTAGCTATCCTATCCGTAGGCTGTACATCTAAAAGATTTTTTTTACATGCTGTTATAGTCAGCATACCGCCCATGATAAAATATAGCGGGGTTTTATATTGTAGTTTCATTATCGTCTTCTGATTAAAATTTCACGTTAACACCTAAGTTTAAAATTCTTTGCTGCGGATAAAACTGGCCGCTGCCACTTGTTCCTTCCGGATCGTAGTCCTTCACCTTGGTAATGGTAAACAGGTTGAATGCGCTTGCATATACCCTTAAGCCACCGATTTTAATTTTTGAAAGGAACGGCGCATTGAAATTGTAGCCCAACTGCACATTCTTTAACCTGAAGAACGATGCATCATTAAGCCAGAAAGTGCTATTATATTGTCCGCCGCTTATAGCATTAGATGCCCGGTCGGTTACCCTCGGATAAGTTCCATTGGTATTTGACGGGCTGAACCTATTATCTGCCCAGCTGCTGTAAAAATTACCTACACTACCCGCTTCTGGTAAAACATACTGGCTAACCTGAGCCTGTCCTGAAAACAATACTGATAAGTCGAATCTTTTGTAGGCTGCGTTAACCGTAAAGCCGTAAGTAATTTGCGGGATATTGCCATACTTGGTGCGTGTTTGGTCATCAGCTGTTATTTTACCGTCGCCATTATAATCCAGGTATTTCAAATCGCCAACTTTAGCACCGGTAACGTGCGGGTAGCTGTCAAGGTCCTGTTGCGTACGGAACATACCAATGCTATTGTAAAGCAGGCTGGTACCTAAAGGCAAACCGGTTTGGCGCTGATAGGCTAAAGTACCGCTGGCTTCATCAATAAAAATGATCTTACTTTTAGCGTAGGTAATATTGCCGCTTACACCCCAGGTAAACTCATTGCTGGTGTGGTTGTACCCCAAAGTTACCTCAAAACCCTGGCTGTTAACTTTACCTATATTTTCAGATGGTACCAAAGGGTTGTAATTAGCAGATCCATCATTATAAGGGTTTACAATACCCGAAGAACCGGGCAATGAAGCATTACGGGCAGTAAGAATATCAGATCTTTTTTGTTTAAAATAGATGGCCTCTAACGTAAAGTCATGCAGGAAAGTGGCGTTTATACCTATATCAAGCTTTTTGGCTACTTCCCAGGTTATATTGGGGTTTGCCAGCTTTACCAGGTTAACGTTTGGCTGGATAGTATTTGTATTGGTCGAGGGATCGCCGGCAACAAAGCCATTGTTAACCAAAACATAATTATCAAAATACTGAAAACCGTTCACGTTATCATTACCTAATGAACCGTACGAAGCCCTTAACTTCAGATCATTAAAAAAACCAACACTGTTTTTAAACCAGTCTTCCTTTGAGATCCTCCAACCAACAGAAGCTGATGGAAAATATCCCCATTGCTTCCCACTTGGGAAGATAGAGCTGCCGTCCGCGCGGAACTGGCCTTCAAATAAATACTTTTCGTCATAGGCATAAGCTAAACGGCTAATAACACTACGGCGGTTGTAGTTTGAGCTGTAGCCAGAGTTTAGGTAGTCTGTAGCTGCACCACCACCTTGTGACAGTTCTGGCAATTGTGATGATAAATAGTTAAAGCGGGTAGCATCGAAATACTCCAGGTGATTTTTGCTTTGCTCATAACCAACAAACGCGTTGATGTCATGCAGCCCAAAATTCCGTACAAAGTTAAGCTTGATGTTTGAGGTGATGAGCGATTGGTTATTCTGTGATTCGAACAGCGTAGCCTTATTGTTATTGCCGCCGACTATAACTTTATTATAATTATTTGTGGTTTGATCATAGCTATATAAAATGTACGGCTTGCTAAAGTTTTTATCAAAAGTATTTGATTTATCTACTGAAAAGAATCCATCGAGTGATAAACCTTCAATACCAGGTATAGCATAACTGCCCTTTAAAATAGCGTTTAAAACCTGTGTTGGGTTATTATTTGTTCCGCCAATGTCAGTTACCTGTACAGCAGGGTTGTTGTTTTCGATACCCGTTGTTGGCAAGCCGTTTGGATAATATGCACCAACTATAGGTTTTGCCCTGTATATAGAGCGAAAAACATTGCCTGCACCAACCACAGGGAATGCCCGGTCTTCTTCGCGACCAGAGAGTGATAAACCAACTTTTAACCGTTTGGTAACGTTGGCATCAATATTTGAGCGGAAGTTATATTGGTGATATTTGGTAGCGCCGTTTTTATATAAACCATCCTGGTAAATGGTACCAAGGGATACAAAGTATTTCACGTCATCGCTTCCACCAGCTACAGACAAACTATGTTGATTTTGCAGAGCAGTACTCTTAAGCGTTTGTTTTTCCCAATCGGTGTTTGGATAGTTAAGCGGGTCAGATCCGTCTTTGAATTTTTGGATCTGAGCGGCGGTGTAAGATTGGTTTAAGCCACCGGCAGGGTTCGAGTCATAGTTGATCTCGTTCATGATTTGGCCATAAGTTGCCGCATCCGCCATTTTAGGCAGGCGGGTAGGTGAACTAAAGCCCTGGTTAAAGCTGTAATTAATGGTTGGCTTACCGGTTTTACCTCTTTTGGTAGTAACCAAAATAACGCCATTGGCCGCCCTGTTACCATATATGGCTGCCGATGCATCCTTTAGTACCGACATGCTTTCGATATCATTAGGGTCAAGCCTTTCCAAACCGCCTATCTGACCGGGTACACCATCAACTACAACAAGCACATCATTTTTACCGGTAGTTGCTAAGCCACGAATAGTTATGTTTGAGCCATCATAGCCAGGCTCACCGCTGCGGTTATTGACAATAACGCCCGAAAACCTGCCGGCAAGCGCATTTGAAAGATTGGGTTGGGGGCTTTTAACCAACTCGGACCCTTTAACCYGTGATATTGAACCTGTAAGGGTGGCTTTTTTCTGTGAGCCGTAGCCTACAACTACAATCTCGTTCAAAGATTTGGAATCCCCAACCAACTGTACATTGATGCCTGATTTCCCGTTTACCGCGATTTCCTGCGAAATATAGCCGATAGAACTGAATACGAGATAAGCATTTTGATCCTTCACAGTTATGGAATATTTACCGTTACTATCAGATACCGTACCTTGTGTAGTTCCCTTAACAAGAATAGTGACCCCGGGAAGTGGCAATCCTTTTTCATCTGTTACCACACCCGTTATGGTCAGGTCCGCGTTTTTCAGCCTTTCAGCTGTTATTGCATGCCCCAGGCTCTTCGCATGCCCGCCCAGTGGGGATAAAAAGGCAACAGCACCAACAAGCAGTATACTTAAAGTTCTTCCTGCGTTTCCATGCGGTGAAAATTCCTTCAGTAAATTTTTTCTCATGTTTTAAAATTTTAGGGTTAATTATTGATTAAAAAAACACGTGCAATTTGTTCAGCCGCCAATGGTTTATCACCTGGCTGGCTATAGATCAAATAATAAATAAAGCACGCAGAATTTGGTTTATGGCAGCTAAGGTCGATCAAATCCATATAACCGACGGGTGGTTAATCGTCAAAAAAAAAGGGGTAAAAAGATATTTTAGCTATAAAAACGACAAAAAAATCAGCTTTACTCCCTTCGGTAAATGAATATTAAATGAATTCCTGATGAGTTCAGAAAAGAATTGGTTGTCTGCAGGAACATACTGACGGGATCAACAAGACTGTTTCAAGGGTATCCTTCATTTACCAACGATAACCTTTTTAAATACAAAGTCCTCTTCGTATCATGAAACACACACTATTAGAAAATGCCTGCCGCCAAAGGGTACCTGTAACGTCACAGGTGAACCGTATGCCGAAAGTATTAGTAACCGAAAGTCTCAGAGGCTGATAAGTTTCCAATTAATCCGGCTCTATATATCCCGATATAAATTGATTTTTCTTCAAAAAAGTGTATTTATAGTGAAGACAGGAACACTATATAGAAATTAATTAACAAAAAAAAAAGAAGTAAATCACTTTGCGTTTTAGCGTCTTTGCGCGAGATAAATTCAGATATCGGCCTACAATCCGTCAGCTTGATTTTAATCACAAGTTAATATTTGGGTTTATAATGTTGATTATCAGCCGTATAAGTGTTCCGCTTTTTGTTGATTTTTACAAAGCTTAAGTTATTGATAATCAGCCACAATGCGTTCCAAAGCGTTCGGGGTGTTCCACTGCACTCAAATGGAACACTTAATAAATCAAATTAATAGCTTCTTAGTCTTCCCGCAAATCTTTAAGTGTATTATTGAATTCATTATGTACCATATCTTCAGAAAAAACTTTCCGGTACTTTTTAATATACTGGGACGGATTTATGCCAAATAGCTTTTTAAACTGTTCCCTGAAATATTTGATGTCGTTGATTCCAACAAGATAAGTTGTTTCAAAGACATTATGCCTGGTATTGATCAATATCTCGGCAGCTTTTCTCAGCCTGATAAATCTTATAAATCCGTTGGCAGACTGGCCCGAAATAAATTTGACCTTTTTATACAATGTAGAATTTGATATGCCCAATTCCCTCGCCAGGATCTGAATACCAAAGTCGGGGTTCTTGATATTTTCTTCAACAATCTTTATGCAATTTTCTAAAAAGTTTTTATACTCGGCGGGTATTTTCTGGTTACTTGAGTTAAGCGTAATTTCATTATAAAAGTACTTTTGCAAAGTATTTTTATTTTTTAAAATACCTGCTACACGGGCTTTAAGAATCTCTTTATCAAAAGGTTTACTGATGTAATCATCCGCACCGCCTTCAATACCCTTTAATTTTATATCAGGAGATGAGCTTGAAGTGAGGAGTATAACCGGTATATGACTGATGTTAATATCCTCCCGTATCGCGGCACAAAGCTCTATACCGCTCATTCCGTCCATCATCACATCACTGATCACGATGTCGGGTAAATGCTCCCTGGTAATTAACAGCCCTTCTTTACCATTATCGGCTGAATAAACTTTGTAATCATGTTTGAAAATCATTTTAAGATATTCTCTTAAATCCTTATTATCATCTATAATTAATATTGACTTTAAATCGCCATTAAGGTCAGCATCTTCAAAAAGTAAATTGACATCTTCTGCTTCCGGATTGTTTACAATTTCGCTTTCAACGAGTTCCTGCAAAATAACGGAACTGGTTTCATCGTCTTCGAAAATGATATTGCTCTTTAAATGTTCCTTTCCTTTTAATAAGGTAACCGTAAATCGTGTTCCTCCACCTACAGCACTTTCATAATTTATATTTCCGGAATGATCCTCCACAAATTTTTTAACAAGGAACAAACCGATACCAAAACCGCCGGTTGAAGGATTTTTGATATGTTCCTCCTGGTAAAACTGTGAATATAGCTTGTCGCCCGTCCCCTCTTTAATACCATAACCAGTGTCAATAATTTCAATGTTTACGTTAGCTTCCTGTTCCGTAATCACCAATTTTACACTTCCACCGGCTGGCGTGTATTTTATGGCATTTGACAACAAGTTAAAAAGCACTATTTCCATCTTTTCCCTGTCGGCAAATATTTCAATATGCTCATTTGTGCAATTGAATTCAAAAAACAGGCCTTTAGCTTTTGCCTGATAGGTAAAACATAAAAACACTTCCTTACTTAATTCAACGATGTTAAGCCGGAAAATAGTTAATGCATCCGCCTGCGATTCGGCCTTACGAAATAGAAGCAGCTGATCTACCAGACTTAACAATCTTTTAGCATTTCGATAAACTATATTAAGGCTACTTGTGTCAATCTCGTTTTCATGATATAATAATTCCTTAACAGGGTTTATAATAAGCGTCAAAGGTGTCCGAAATTCATGGGAAATATTGGTAAAAAAGGATAATTTACGCTCATTCAGTTCCCTGTCTTTTTCAGCGGATAATTGGGTGATCTTTATTTCGTACTTCAACCTGGACTGGTTTGCCCGGTAAAGCCGGTAATAATAGATAATAAGGCCTGCCACTGCAATATAGCATAGATATGCCCACCATGTTTTATACCAGGGCGGCAAAATTTTAACTTGCAATGTTGCAAAATCATCAAACCATATGCCGTCCTGATTGGAACATTTGACCCGGAACGTATAATCTCCCGGTTCCAGGTACCGGTATGTTGCTGATCGTTGGTTACCAACAAAATTCCAGGATTTGTCCAATCCTTCCATTTTATAAGCAAAAGCGCCTTTTTGCGGATAAGCGTAGTTCAATGAAGTATATTGAATGGAGAACACCGATTGATCGGGTTGCAAAATCAACTGTTTAGTTTCATTAATCGTTCGCGACAAAACAGCTCCATTTTCGCCGGGATCCCCCACTTCAACCGGTTTTCCGAAAATCTGTAAGCCCGTTATGATAACTTTAGGTTTAAAATTGCTTTTGCTTACTTTTTCTGGCTCAAAAACGTTAAGACCTTCGGTGCCTCCAAAATACATCAGCCTGCTCCGGCTATCATACATAACAGACCCTACATTGAACTGTCCGGCCTGTAAGCCATCTGATTGATCAAAATTCAATACTTTGCCTGCTGTTGGGTCAATGTTGGATATGCCGTTATTTGTACTCAACCATACCGAATTATCGCCGGCCTTTTTAATGGCGTAAATTGTATTATTGGCCAGTTTGTTCCTTTCATTATACTGCTTAAATGTTCGATTCTGGAAATTATAGATCACAAGACCATCACCTTCCGTGCCTATCCAAAGCCTATATTTATTATCCAGATACAATGAAAAAATAACCTCACTCGGCATGTATACCTTTTCTTCTGCGGAATTAAAAAATCGCCGGATCTTTTTACTTTGAACCTCCAAATAGTCTAATCCACCACCATAAGTTCCTATAAATAAGTTTCCTTTATTGTCTTCAATTATTGCCCTTACATCATAGGAACTAAGTGCGCTGTTTCCCGGATTATAATTTGTAAAGGTCTTTGTATCCGGATTGAAAAGACTAAGCCCGCCTCCATTAGTACCAACCCATAAATTCTTGTGGCTATCCTGATAAATAACCCGAACATCGTTCCCGCCGATAGTTTTAATGTCGTCGGCGCTATGACTATAATTGACAAACAAGTCCGCTTTTCTATCATAGCGAAAGAGCCCTTTGGAATATGTGCCAAACCATAAATTATTTTCACGGTCAAGATAACCGGATAAAACAGCATTATCTGTTAGGCTCCCCAGGCGTCCATCTGCGTAATAATGTTTTGCAATACTTCCATCTGGCAAAGCTTTAAAGATACCATCGCCATCGGTTCCAAACCATAACGACCCGTTTGCATCCTGGCACATCCCATAAAATCTGATTAAGCTTTTACCAACAGTATCAGATCTGTTTTTTTGGATCTTCGTAAACTTCTCTCTAATGCTGCTAATCATATAAATCCCCTCCCCATATGTACCAACCCAAATATTCTGGTCGCGGTCAACATATAGGGTTTGTACTGATCTTTGCGTGATATTATAACCATCATCACCGGTGACAGGTGTAAGTGAAAAGTTTTTTAAACCGGAATCGGTAACGGATTGCAATGGCAATTTATACAGCCCGCCATCCTGGAGCCCGATAAGCAAGTTTTTATCTTTATCTTCAATAAGTGAGATATACCTATTGCTTTTTATATTCTTTTGACTGGTTTGGTACCGTATGAACTTATTTAAATTCCGATTATAATGAATCAGGCCGTTACCGGTTGCTATCCAAATATTGTGAAGATGATCTTCAAAAATATCATTAATCCTTCCCGGGGGGAAATCGCGGAGCTGCGAAGAGATATCAATTTTATCTGTGATAATTCCATTTTTCTGATGAAATACATTAATTCCGGCGTCCTGGGTTCCTAACCAAAGCAGTCCCTGCGAATCTTCCAGCATAGAAACTATCCTGTCACTGGATAATTGCGGCAGCTTTGCCCGGTTATAGCTAATAAAAGCGCCGGATTTTGTTTTAAAATAAGTAATACCTAAACCATACGAGGAGATCCAAAAATTACCATTTTTGCTCTGTATGATATCGTTCACATCATTTTTTTTTGTTCGGTTGGATGTAAACCTGTAATGATAAAACCTTTCGTTTCTTGTATCCAGCTTGCTTAAGCCATCCCGTGATGATACCCAGATATAACCGGCGTGATCTGAAAATATTTTCTGAACATAGTTACTTGACAGTGCGGTAGAATCGCCTTGCTTTGCCTTGAATACTTTAAAAGTAGAGCCATCAAACCGGTTTAATCCGTCATTTGTGGCAAACCAGATAAAACCCTTTTCATCCTGGGTAATACTATTTACGATACCAAAAGAAAGACCATCTTTTAGTGAATACTTCAGAACTTTATTCTTTATGGGCGCCTGCCCGTAGCTTATCGAAATAAAAACCTGGAGCAATACCAACAACCAAAATCTCTTCATCACATTTATCTCAACGATTTATTAATAAGAATAAATAACAAGTAGCCTGGTGTTCGCTAACCTGAAGGTGTATTACTGAAATTAAACCGTTTGTATTATCTCCAGTCTTTCAAATCCATTAAACAAAGTTCAAAAAGACAGAAAGAATCATTGCTTACAATTATTATCGAAATAACACTTAGTTTTATAAATAAACAATTAATTTTAGAAATATTGTTCCATTTTAGTAAAACGCCATAAACTAAAACAGCAAAAAAATCAATATTTATGCTCTTTTTAAAGACAAATATGAGCAGATTATCCATCACCGAAATGCCCCCTTTTACATTGTAATTTAATAAATATTTGAGGTCCAAACAACATCCCGCCGACTGCCTTGGTAAAGTAAAGATTGAACCACATTTAGCCAATGTATTTTGGAGTGATATTAGTGGTGAGATACCCCACCTAATGGAAAAATCGAAGTTGAAATCTTCCATAAAACAACCCTACATTCGTATTTAGCCAATATTAAAAAACCATAAATAAACAGAATGCCAAATTTTTATTGATATGAAAAAGTCTTTTTCCCTTTTATATTTTTTGTTGATTTTTTCACTCACCGTTTTCGCTCAGCAAAGAATTAATATCCCGAGGAAAAATTTTCCGCTTGATTCCATCCAGCTTAGCGATCCTTGTATCCTCGCAGACCCTAAAACTACCATGTATTACATGACAGGGACCGGCGGCATGCTCTGGAAAAGCAAAGATCTCAAATTGTGGGACGGCCCCTTCCAGCTTACAAAGACCGATCCCCAGTCCTGGATGGGGCCTCGCCCAATGATCTGGGCTGCGGAATTGCATGAGTATAAGGGCAAGTATTATTACCTTGCTACCTTCACTAACCGTGACGTCAAGATTGATACAGTAAAAGGTAATGTCATAGAACGCCGCGCATCTCATATATTGGTCAGCGATCAACCGGACGGACCTTATGTGCCAATGCAAGAGGCTACTTATTTGCCCGCTAACAAACCAACGCTGGACGGAACATTTTGGGTGGACAAAGACGGGAAGCCTTATATGATATATTGCTATGAATGGTTACAGAACTGGAACGGGACTATCGAGAAAATAGAACTGAAATCTGATTTGAGCGGCTCAGTGGGAACTGGGAAAGTATTATTCCATGCCAGCGATTCCCCATGGAGCAGGGAAAAGGATGAAAATGGGAATGTCCATCCCAATAAGGTTACAGACGGTCCATACGTGTTCCGTACCCAAACAGGACGCCTGGGTATGATCTGGACGAGTTGGGTGTATGACGTTTATACGCAAGGCGTGGCCTATTCTTCAAGCGGTACGCTCGACGGCCCCTGGGTACAGGAGAAAGAACCTATTACCCCGCCTAATTTCGGACATGGCATGCTATTCAAAACATTCCAGGGCAAACTGTTGATGGCAGTACATAGTCACCAGAATATTAATGGCCGGTACCGCCGGATACCCCATTTGTTTGAAGTAGACGACTCTGGTGATAAGTTGATTGTGCGTGGCCTTTATACTCCCTGAAGATTTGGAATACAGCTAAGGGGAATAAAAAATGACTGCCAGGAGTAGTTTTTTTATTGATAATCTCAACTAAAAAAAGCCTGTTTTCTTTCGAAAACGGGCTTTTTTATGGTTTCGGCATATTTTTGCGCTATCTCTTACACCATCCAGTTGATCAGGAGATTTATAGTAATCCTAAAGCTTAATTGCGGCTGAAAGGATCGATCAGTTTAATAGAACCATTCGCATTATGCTGCAGTTCAGTTACCTTAATATTTCTTAAGTGGGTTTTGCCCGATAGTTCGGTATCATGATAAAATATATACCACTTTCCTTTTATTTCGATTATAGAATGATGGGTGGTCCAGCCCTGAACCGGTTTCATGAAAACACCTTTATAAGTAAAAGGCCCCAGTGGGCTGCTACCGGTAGCATAGCACAACAGATGTGTATCACCGGTTGAATAGGTGAAATAATATTTACCATCGTATTTGTGCATCCATGACCCTTCAAAAAAGCGGCGGTTATGGTCTTTGGTCAGCAAAGGTTTACCCAGGCTATCCAAAATAACCACGTCCTTTACTTTGCCATCAAAATTCTTCATATCGGGTTTAAGTAAAGCCACCTTGCAACTGATGGCAGGTGCATCCTCTTGTTTCGAATCAGTTTTTGAACCATCGGCCTCATATTTCCCGGTTATCCATCGTTGCAATTGTCCACCCCAGATACCACCAAAATACATGTATGTTTTGCCATCAGTATCGGTAAACACGGCAGGATCAATGCTGTAACTACCTGCAATTGGTTCGGGATCAGCTTTAAAAGGACCTGCCGGGTTAGCTGATGTGGCAACACCAATATGAAATACATCTTTTTTATCCTTAACCGGGAAATAAAGATAATAGGTGCCGTTTTTATAAGCAGCATCAGGTGCCCATAATTGCCGGCCAGCCCATGGAATGTCTTTTATGTCGAGCCCTACCCCATTATCTGTAAGTTTACCACCAATGCTATCCATAGAGAGGATATGATAATCTTTCATCGCGAAGTGATCGCCGTTATCATTTTCGGGAATCCCCGCATCAATATCATGTGAGGGATAGATATAGATTTTACCGTTAAATACATGAGCCGAGGGGTCGGCTGTGTAAATAGAGCTGATAAGGGGTTCCGCAAGGTATTTCACTTTCTTACTGGTGTCGGCCTTGCTGCTATCTGCATTATCGGCTTTTTTACCTGTTGAAGTACATGCGTTTAAAAAACATGCTAAAAATAAGGCAATGGTTAGTTTTGATGTTGTAATTTGATTGCTCATTGGCGGTTAATTTATGGTGATGATTAATTGGTCATGTAATTATTCCCCCCTATTCCCGGCACAAAGTAAAATTTCATGTCTTTGTAATAAGAAAGCGGGTGTTCGGGCTTGGGATAGTTATTATCAATTGGCATTTTTGAAAAGGTCTGGAAATATAGCACACAAGCATCACGCCACCTGTTGGCTTCTGCAAGCTGAACATTCATAAGTTGTTTCACCGCTATATAGCGCTCATTATCTATCATTCCTGGAATACTGTCCCATATCAAACCCATTTGTTTCACCGAACCAGCACCCATGTAATAATGATTTACCAATTCATCCCACAGTGGTCTCCCCGATCGCATCTTATATGTCCATTTTAAGTGGTGAAACCATAAAATATATGCATCGGGACACGTTGCCAGATTTTCCCAATATGCTTTAACCTGCGGCGCATACTGTCCCAGTGCATCGCTGCCCGCGCTCGTACGGTCGAAGCCAATACCGGCAGAATCCGCCTTGTGATAGTATGTAGAATTCCAATCAGGCCGGCCGGCCTGGTCAACCCATGGCCCCGGCCCATAATGGGTTGAAAGTCCCATGATGTGATGCAGCCCAAGCGGTGTCATATAATTAACGGTATTCTCCCGCGACTGCAGCATTATTTTTTTAACAGGAGTTACAAAACCGGCATCATTGGTAAACGTCATCCGGATCCAGTCGCCTGCGATAATACCCGGCGATTGATCAGGGTTCCAGGCCAGCCTGCCAAAGGCATACCAGTTGGCTTGTGCAAAAGGATGCCCGCACCAGTTTAAGTCCGTACCGATATTGGCCACGCCCGCCATGCCTGTTATCAGCTTTTTGTTAAACCTGCCTGTTATCACATTTGATACCGTTGAGCCTTTGCCATGAGTATAAGTATCTGATTGCAGGCACTCGACAAACAAAGGTGCTTCATAAACTAAATGAGTTGAAAAGCCTAAGTATTCCTGCGTTAACTGGAACTCCATCATCAAAGGCGTATTGGGCATTGCGCCAAACAAAGGATGAAAAGGTTCCCGGGGCTGGAAATCAATAGGCCCGTTTTTTACCTGAATAATCACGTTGTCCTTAAACTTACCATCAAAAGGTTTAAACTCATTATAGGCCTGTTTCGAGCGGTCGTCGGGTACTTTATTATCATATACAAATGCGCGCCACATCACTATGCTCTTGTGCGGTGCCAATGCATCAGCCAGCATGTTGGCGCCATCGGCGTGGCTTCTGCCATAAGTTTGGGGACCAGGCTGCCCTTCGGAATTTGCCTTTACCAAAAAACCACCAAAATCCGGGATGTAGCTATAAATTTCATTCACCTTATCTATCCACCATCTTTTCACTTCCACATCAAGTGGATCTGCTGTTTTTAAGCCTCCAAGCTCAACCGGGCTGCTGAATTTTACGGATATATATATTTTAATGCCGTACCGCCTGAAAACATTAGCCAGTGCCTGCAGCTTAAGCAAATATTGAGGGGATAAAATCAAAGCATCGGCATTAACGTTATTTACCACGGAACCATTTATGCCTACAGATGCATTAGCCCGGGCATAATCAATATATCGCTGGTCGATAATCTGCGGCAGCTTGTGCCAGTTCCAGATGGATGAGCCGGCATAACCACGTTCAACAGTGCGGTTAAGATTATCCCAATGATCAAGTATGCGGTACATGATACGGGGATGCTCCGAAACATCCAGGCTGTTTATTGACTGCCGGGTTTGGATAAGCTTTAAAAAATTAAAAACACCATATATAACGCCGGCATCTGTATTTGCCACTATTAATGTGCATTCCTTTTTATTTACAGAAACGGTCTTCAGGAGGTATCCTTCATTTCCAATACTATCGGGAACAGCTATTGCCCATGATTTTAGTGAAAGAGGTGTACCAACCACGAGTGTTTGTCCATTGATTACAGCCTTACTATTTGTAGGCGCTAATGATAACATACTATTAAGGCCTGTTAATAGTTCCTCTTTTGCTGCCTTAAGCTGTGCTGAAGCAGCAGGAAATACGAGGTATTTTAATTGCCGGCTATAAAGCGCTGCCTTTTTTTGGTCGCTTATTTTATTATATTCAAGCCATAGTTTATATCCGTTATCAGCATGCGCATTATTTACCCATGCTGATAAAAGCAGCATCAGCAAACACGTATTTTTTAAAAAGTATTTGGCCATGGTGTTGTAAATTACGCTTTATGCCTGCGCCATGGCAGTTCAAAAAACGTTTAAAATGATTTAATTAAAGCTCATGAAAGAAACATTATAATCAATGCTCCAAAATACGGTTTATAAACAAATTATCTTTTATGCAATCGATTGCAAATATATGACCTTTTTTTATATTAGCAATTTAAAACCAATTGTTTATAGATATATAAGAGCACTATTTTTCTGCCATCGCTCTTTTAATACCCATTTCCAGTCCGCGAAGTTCGGCAAGCCCCTTTAGCCTTCCAATTACTGAGTAACCCGGATAGTTATTGTAGTTAAAATCATCAAGCAATTTATGCCCATGATCGGGCCTCATCGGAATTGCAACATCATCCCTACCCATATTTCCCCTGTTTATTTGCTCATTAATAATGGCTTTCATTACTTCATACATATCAACGCTGCCGTTCAAATGATCAGCCTCATAAAAGCTACCATCGTACTGGCGTGCTACATTACGCAGGTGCAGGAAATGAATATGACCGCCCAACTGTGAAATAATAAGCGGAATATCATTTTTAACCGAAGCACCCAATGAACCTGTACAAAGTGTTACACCGTTGGCAATTGAAGGGAAGCAATTTACAATATCGGTTAAATCCGGCAGTGATGAGGCTATACGTGGCAAACCCAATATCGGGAATGGCGGATCATCCGGGTGAATGCACATTTTTATACCCAGTTTTTCGGCAATCGGGATTATTGCCCGCAAAAAGTAGAAAAGGTTTTCTTTCAGCGCTATGGAGTCAATTCCACTATATTTATGCAGATGCTGCTTAAATTCATCAACTGTAAAAACCTCATCGGTGCCAGGCAAGCCAGCTAATATGGTATTGGTTAAAAGAGCTTTATCCTGCTCGCTTAAACTATCTAAATATATTTTAGCGGCATTCTGCTGTTCGATGGAAAATTCATCGTATGCATTTTCCCGCTGTAAAATATACAAGTCAAAGGCGGCCAGGGCGGTTGCGTTATAAAGCAAAGCCGAGGCGCCGTTACTCAACCTGTAATCGAGATGGGTTCGTGTCCAGTCTAACACCGGCATAAAGTTATAGCACACGATATAAACCCCTTCTGCGGCTAAATTTTCGAGGGTTTTAATGTAATTGTCTATGTAAAAATCCCGTTCGGGTGTACCTGTTTTTATACTTTCATGAATATTCACGCTCTCCACAACCAGCCATTTAAAACCAGCTTCATGGATAATAGCATGCCGCTGCCTTATGCTGTCGATACTCCATACATCGCCGCATGGAATATGATGAAGGGCCGTCACTATTCCTGAAGCGCCGGTTTGTTTAATGGCTGCCAATGTAACCGGATCATCAGGCCCAAACCACCTGAAAGTCTGCTCTAAATCATGTATCATATCTTAAATAAAATTGAGAAATAAAGTTATGCAATCGGTTGCCAAAAAATAGGTAAATCGGTAATTAATTTTTACTTTTAGCCGTTAATCGTTTTTATAGTGGTACATTATGGTAACGCCGTTGCTATTTAAGCGTATTAATTAAATTTTATGCCTGACAGTAAAAAAGAGCTCACAATATACGACATAGCCGAAAAACTTAAAGTTTCGGCAGCAACAGTTAGCAGGGCGCTTAAAGATCATCCACGGGTTAATAAAAATACCAAAAGGATGATTATCAAAGCAGCCGAAGAAATGGGTTATCGCTCCAATTCTTTCGCCAGTAATTTAAGGAAAAAGAACAGCAATATAATCGGGGTTATTGTACCAAGGCTAAACAGCAGCTTCATGGCCGATGTAATTGCCGGCATTGAAAAGGTAGTGAATGACAATAATTACAACCTCATTATCAGCCAATCGTTGGAGACAATGAAGAAAGAAGCTAACAATGCCGGGGCTATGCTCAATAACCGTGTAGACGGCCTATTGGTTTCTTTAGCTTATGATACTACAAATATTGAACACTTTGAGCCATTTATAAAACGCAATATCCCGGTTATCTTTTTCGACAGAATCTTCGAGCACGGTCACTACCCGCAGATCTATATTGATAACTTTAGGGCCGCCTATGAAATCACCAACCACCTCATTGAACAGGGCTGTAAAAGAATAGTGCATATTACCGGCAACCAGTTGCGCAATGTTTATTCGGAAAGACTGAGGGGCTACAAAGCTGCACTTGAAAAACATCATATTGAATTTGAGGATCAGCTACTGATAATTAACGACCTGACCGCCAGGGAATCGGTTGCCGCTGCCGAAGCAATACTGGAGATGAATCCCCTGCCCGATGGAATATTCGCCGTTAATGACGTTTGTGCCGTAAGTTGCATACAGGTACTTAAAAAGGCCGGAATAAAAATCCCGGAAGATATAGCTGTAGCTGGTTTTAATAATGACCCTTTATGTTGCGTAATTGAACCCAATTTAACAACTGTTAACTATAGGGGATACGAAATGGGCGAGGCTGCCGCTAACATGCTGATTAACCACCTGGTGAATAAACACGACCTACAACAAACCCATAGCCTTATTTTAAGGTCGGAACTGATCGTGCGCCAATCTTCCCTCAGGAAGAAATTATAATTAGCCCACATGAACTATATTAAATGATAACACCGAAAACAAAACTTGCCATAGTTACAGGCGGCGCTTCGGGCCTGGGGCTCGCAACCACTAAAAAATTCATTGAAAATAATATCCGCACCATTATTATTGGCCGCGATGAACAAAAGCTGGCCGATGCTGTGAAACAATTTGGCGGGCTTTGCAGCTATAAGCAATATGACCTGGGCGTAACCTCGGGTATCCCCCAATTAATTTCAGAAATTGAACAAGAATTTGGCACACCCGATATATTAGTAAATAACGCTGGCATCAACCTCAAAAAATCTTTTACTGATGTTAGTGACGAGGAATTTCAGCAAATAATACAAACTAACCTTATTTCGATATTTGCAATGAGCCGGGAGGTTGTTAAAGTGATGCTTGTTGCCGGGGGGGGGAGCATTGTGAACATCAGCTCAATGGCTGCTCAATATGGCATACCCTATGTGATAGCCTATACAGCTTCAAAAACAGCCATTGAAGGCATGACAAGGGCCATGGCTACCGAACTTTCACCGCAGGGCATTCGTATCAACTGCGTGGCTCCAGGGTTTATCGCAACAGATATGTCGGCAAAGGCATTGGATAACGACCCCGACAGGAAACAAAAGGTATTAGGCCGTACACCAATGGGCAAATTAGGAGATCCGGCCGATGTGGCTGATGCCGTTTATTACCTGGCCACCGATAGCGCAAAATATGTAACAGGTGTAGTGCTCCAGGTTGATGGCGGTAACTCCATCGGTTTTTAAGGTTACGGCTTTCCTCACTTCAGTGTTCGAAAGATTTTTTCCCGGGCGCTACTGTATGTATCCATTTTTATATATCCAAGCTGTTGTGCTGTTGCGTTCGCAACAGGTGAAACAGTAAAAAACAACATCTATCTAATAATCAATAAATTACAGATTGTCATAATTTATAAATCGCAACAACACCGCAACAGAGACGAAAAAGAGCGATTATCAAGAGGCAAACTTATGGGTTATTCATTACGGTTATTTCTGTCACATCGTTTTCTGTATTCGCACTGTTTTAACCTTATCAACTACTTAATGACTCCTTTCGGACCCTATTGCAATACCTTTTCATAGACCGACATCAAATGTTATACATTCTACCCAACAATCATGGCTCACCGATAAAATTATTGTCTGCTTTCCGCGCCGCCTCATCCCGATCGATAATTCATAAATAAGTTCATCCTAAATCTTTCGCTTAAGCACAGCTATTGCACGGGGCTGTTTCCATTAAATACAATGTATTATAAATGCTTAAATAGTAAGATCTGCAAATAGCATCCAAGCAGTTACACTCATAATTTCCAAATCAACACGACACAATTCGTGCAATCGATTGCTTTATTTAAAATAAACCTGCTAAAAATGCTCCTTATTATTGCAATAAATTCAAGCTATTATTTATTGTATTGAAATTTACAAACCAAATTAAGTCATAGTCTATCAATATAATAAAAATTCTAAGTTTGTGCAATCGATTGCAATAATTTGTAATATTTGTATTATACTTTTCAAAGTATTCATCCAATTATCCATTACAACCAAACGATTATGAAGAAAATCAAACTAAGGCATTTGCTTAAAGTGTTTATCGTCTCGGGATTGCTGATGTATCCGGCGATTTTATGGGCGCAAAACAACAAAATTACCGGCACGGTCAATGATGAGAAAGGCCAGCCATTGCCAGGAGCAACAATCAAGACCAAGGTTGGCACATCTGCAACTGTAACAGATGCCAACGGGTTGTTTTCTATTGGTGTACAAACCAATGAAACCGCTATATTGGTTTCTTTTATAGGGTACCCCACCCAGGAGATCAGTCTTAAACCCGGTGTGAGTAATTATACGGTTAGCCTTACTCCAGATGCAAAAAACCTCAATGAGGTGGTTGTTATTGGTTATGGCACGCAGCGACGAAAGGATGTTACAGGTTCGGTGGTTTCCGTTAGTGGTAATACGCTGAGGGAAGTTCCGGTGGCTAACATACAGCAAGCCTTGCAGGGCCGGGCAGCCGGCGTGGAGGTACAGGCTACAGGTACCAGGCCGGGTGCAAGCGCCCAGATCAGGATACGCGGTGAACGCTCTATCCAGGCCGGTAATGATCCGCTTTTTGTTTTGGACGGGATTCCTTACAGCGGCAACTTAAATGACATCAATCCTGATGATATTGCTTCCGTCGACATATTAAAAGACGCCTCTGCCACCGCTATTTACGGATCACGTGGTGCCAATGGCGTAATTTTAGTGACTACAAAAAGAGGCGCTACAGGCGATACCAAAGTAACTTTAAATAGCTATTACGGTATCAGCAGCGTAACATCTAAATACAAAGTATATGATGCTGATCAGTACCGGGCCCTGCGCGATCTTTCTATATACACGCAAGGGTATAGCGCTGATGAATTGCAAGGCGTGGCAACAGGCCGTAATACCGACTGGCAGGACCTGGTTTACAAGAATGGTTACATCACCGACCATAACCTCACTATCTCCGGTGGCGGCGAAAAAAGCCAGATCTCGGCAGGTGGTGGCCTGTTTAAACAAACTACCGTTTTACCCGGCCAGGACTTTACCAGGGGTACAATAAAAATCACCGCCGATTTTACTATCAGCAAAAATGTAAAAGCCGGGTTTAACAACCTGTCAAACTATAATATTACGCATGGCAGCCAATCACCTGCAAGCGTCTTCCCTTTATTAACGCTTAGCCCGTTATCTTCTCCCTATAATCCCGATGGTTCTATCAATATCAAACCCGCAGGTAATACAGATGATTACAACAATACTTACAGCCCGCTGTTGTTGCGTGCCAACCCAAAAGCATCTGTTGACAGGGTTAGGCGCTTCCATACTTTCAATAGCTTATATGGCGAGGTAAGGATTATCGATGGTTTAAAATACAGGTTAAATGCCGGCCTGGATTTTCAGCAGGAAGAAGGTGCGCAGTTCCAGGGAACCGATAGCTACTTCCGGCCGGGCACATACAATACCGCCAGCGTTAATAATAGTACACTTACCAAATACAGTTTGGATAACCTGCTTAGCTATGATAAAACATTTGCCCAAAAACACCGGATAAGCGTTACCGCGTTATTTGGTTTTGAGCAGGAGCAATCACATAATACTTCGGTACGGAAGGATTCTATCACTGCAGATTTTGTACAGTTCTACAACCTTGGACAGTCATCAGTTAGCCCGGCCCCTATTCTGGGCGGTGGTGAAGCAAAATCCTCGCTGGTAGCAATGATGCTTCGTGCCAATTATATATATGATGATAAATATATGATCACGCTTACCGGCCGCCGTGATGGTTCGTCAAGGTTAGGTGAAGGGAACAAATACAAATCATATCCCGCGGTATCTGCCGGGTGGGTAGTTAGCAATGAAAAATTCATGCAGCGTGTTCCGGTAATTTCAAATTTAAAACTGCGCGCCGGTTTTGGGATCACTGCCAACCAGGGTATTGCTGCATATAGCACATTAGGTGGTCTGTCGGCAGTAAATACAAGTCTGCCGGGTAGTCCGCAGGTTCGCTATAACTATGGCTCCACCATTGTTAACGGCTACTATGTTAGCCGCATTGTTGACCCTAACCTGGATTGGGAATATACCCGAACCACGAATGTTGGCCTTGATTTTGGTTTGTTTAATAACCGCATATCGGGCAGCGCGGAATACTATACCGCCAAAACCACTAAATTATTATATGGCGTTGCATTGCCCCCTACATCCGGCATAACCGACCCTTATTTAACCAACGTGGGTAATGTAACCAACAAGGGTATGGAGTTTAGCATCTCCAGTCAAAATATAATATCCAACGGTGGATTTTCCTGGGGGACCGACCTGAACTTTTATTTTAATCGTAACAAACTCGTAGCCTTAAACGGAAGTGTAACGCAGGTAATAAGCAGCCAGTTATTTGTGGGCCAGCCATTAAGTGCTATTTATGATTACAAAAAATTGGGTATCTGGCAATTAAGTGAAGCCGCAGAGGCTGCCAAATATGGTTTTGTACCAGGCCAGATAAAACTGGAGGATCATAACGGCGATGGTAAACTAACCGTAGACGATAAATATGTAATAGGCAGCGCGCAAGCCAAAATACAAGGTGGATTAACAAACCGGTTCACTTATAAAGATTTTGATTTTTCATTTGTATTATATGGCCGGCTTGGCGGCACCCTCATTAGCCAGGTATACCAGCCATTGGCGGGCTACACCACTATAAATGACGGTCGCCGCAACCAGGTAGCTGTTGATTACTGGACCCCTAATAATCCAACGAATTTCTACCCGTCACCAAATGTTTCCGGCGGACAGATTTCATCGGCATTAACCAGCGATGCGGGTAGCACCCTGGGTTATTTTGATGCCAGCTTTTTAAAAGTAAGGACCATAACTTTTGGCTATAACCTGCATAAAGAATGGGCTAAAAAGATAGGTATGCGAAACCTGCGTGTATATGTATCATCGCAAAATCCATTTATACTGTTCTCGCCTTACGTACGTGCAGGCGGTATAGATCCCGAAGCTACAGGTACAGGTAATCAGGGTGTTCAGGACCCCGGTAACATATCAAGCCGGGCATTAACTATTGGGGTAGCTACACCTTCAACTAAGTCATTTATTGCAGGTATCAATATCACATTATAAACATCAATTTTTTAAATTATGAAACCAAGATATATTATACAGATTACGCTGCTGCTTTTGGTCGCAACAGCGGGAAGCAGCTGTAAAAAGTCCCTGGAAGAACATCCTTATACAGCTTTCACAACCGATTATTATAAAACTGCCGATGGCCTTCAGTCTGCTGTAAACGCGGTTTATGCCAATATGCGCTATGACTTTGGTCCTATTGGTGCAATGGCATTAGGCAACGTAGGCACGGATGAATTTACCTATGGCGACCAGGTAGCCGGTTCGGGCCAGTTCCTGGAGCTTGGCAGCTACCAGATACCATCAACCAACGGGGCGATATTAACTCCGTGGAATAGAAATTTCAACGGTATTAATCTTTGTAATGCTATACTAAAATTTGCCCCCGGTGTTAATATGAGCGATGCTTCAAGAAATGTTATTATGGCCGAAGCGCATTATTTAAGAGCCCACCTATACTTGATGCTTGTGGAAAATTTTGGGGCTGTACCCGTAGATTTAGGTTCAGGGGATTTGCAGTTTACTGATGTGCCTTATTATGGCTTTAACCGCCTGCCATTTAATGATATCCTGGTTAAAGATTACAAAGCCATGGTTGATGACCTGACCTTTGCCACACAAAATTTGCCGGTAACCCGCCCCGCCGGGGCCTTTAAACTGTCGCAGGCCGCAGCGTTGCATTTATTAGCCAAGGTATACCTGTTTAGGGGCTACTCGGCAGTTAAGCAGTCATCAGACTTTAACATGGCTTATGCCACGGCAATGGAACTCATCAACAATAAATCAAAATATGGCGCTGATCTGCTGCAGGACTATGGCCAGGTACACAAACAAGGTAATGATTATAATAAGGAGATCCTGTACTCTGTTGAGCGTTTGCCGCTAAACAACTCGGCCAATGAGGACCTTTCGCCAAGCACCGACTTTGCCAACAAGGTAAACATTGCCAACAATATGTTTAACTGCTTATATCAAAACGTGGCATCTGTTGGAGGCGTAACCTTAATTGACGACCGCCCCTTACAATACGGACGTCCTTTGCGGCAACTTGCGCCAACTCTTTACGTTAACAATGTGGCATTTGCAGATAAGTTTAATGATAGCCGTTATGATAATACCTTCCGCGTAATGTGGCGTGTGGCAACCATTCGCACAGGTGCCGATTTGCAGGCTTTTATAGCAAAACTGGCAACTGTGGGCTTTAAATTAGGCGATACTGCCATATACCTGCCACCAACCGATGCCCGGGCCGCCCAGTTAACTGCAGCCGGTAAAAAATACCTGGTTGAAGGCCCAACCAAATGGTGGAACAATCAAACCAAACCAAGTTTTCAGTTTCCCAACCTGAAAAAATATGATGATAGCGTACGCGCCAACTTCCAGGATGTTTCTGGTCGACCGTTCATCGTATCAAAATTATCTGAAACTTATTTAACTGCTGCTGAGGCTGCTATGCAGGACGGGCATCCCGCCGATGCAGTTACCCTGATTAATGCTTTACGTACCCGTGCCGCTTATCGCCCGGGATTGACTGCTACCGACCTTGCCGCGAGAGTGGCTGCTAACCAGGTTACCCTGTCGCAAATCAATCTTGATTTTATATTGGATGAACGTACCCGCGAACTTTGCGGCGAATGTATCCGCTGGCCCGACCTGGCTATGAGGAATAAACTGGTTGATCGTATTCAACGCTACAATCCCGATGGGGCGGCTAAAGTTGCGGCATTCAATAACCTTCGACCTATCCCACAGAGCCAGATCAACAGCGTAGTTGACCCGGCCGGCGACCCGAACAGGAATAAATATCAAAACCCGGGTTATTATTAGTCAATCGTTTAAAAGGCACAAAACATGAAAAACATGTCATTTATATTGAGTTTTATGTTATTTAAATACACAAAAAATGAAAATTAAATCATTTATATTGAGTTTAATGTTACTTGCTGCTATTAGTACATTATCCTGTAAAAAGGAATTTTATAACGGAGCAAACAGTACACTATCAAACCGCTATACCGATACGGTCGGTCCGCTAAAATCGATATCGGCTACTACTATTGGTATGGCCATTGATTATGATTTTATTGCCAATACTTATGGCGACCGTGGCATAGTTACCCGCGAGGCCAGCACCGTAACCTTTGGTTATACCATGAAGCATGGCGCCATTGTTAAAAATGACGGCACATTGGATTTTACCCGGGCCGATGCTTTAGTTGATAATGTTAATGCCGCCGGTTTACAGGTTTACGGGCATACGCTGGCCTGGCATCAAAACCAAAACGGCACGTATCTGCGCTCGCTGATACCTGGCTCTGCCGGTAATACCGTACCCAATTTATTATCGAACGGCGATTTTGAATCAGGGAGCGGCAGCAACTTTACCAACTGGAGCGCCTACAACGGCGGCACCTCGTTTGGTGAAACCAAGGTAGCTGCCGAGATACATGGCGGCGCACGCGCCTTAAAGGTAGTTAACGCTACCGATAACCCCGGCGCACAATACAAAGTACAGTTAGCCAGCGATTTGATGAACATTACCGTTGGCACTACCTACAATGTTTCCATGTACGTACGGTCGGCCAGTGCAGGCGGTTCGTTTCGGTTATCAACTCAGCCTACAGCGCAATACCAGGGCGATCAAACTACTAATACTACCTGGAGCCAGGTTACCTGGTCGTTCGTTGCCAAAGATGCGCAAACACGCCTGCTGATTGATATCGGTTTAAAGGCCAATACCTATTTTATTGACGACATCACCGTTACCGATGCCAGCTTATCCACACCACTGCCTGCTGCAACCGTTGCTGCCAAAATAGACGCGGCTCTGCAAACATTTACAAGTGGTATGGTAAATCACTTTAAAACCAAGGTACACGCCTGGGATGTAGTGAACGAACCTGTTAAAGACGACGGCAATTTAAGGGCAGGTCCGTATGTTGCTGGGACCGATGCTTCAGATACGTTTTACTGGGGCCAGTATTTAGGTCGCGGTTATATTGCCAAAGCCTTTACCTACGCCAGCCAGGCCGACCCAACAGCCCTGTTGTTTATCAATGATTATAATCTTGAATCCGGATCGGCTAAGGTGGATAGTTTGGTTAAGCTTGTGGGAGAGTTAAAAGCGGCAGGTGTGCCTATCCATGGCATTGGCACACAAATGCACAGCAGCACAAGTACCTCCTATAACGATATTGATAATATGTTTAAAAAGCTGGCCGCTACCGGGTTGAAAATACGCGTTTCGGAGCTGGATGTTAAACTCAACCCAAGCAACAGGGTAATTGATCCGGCTTCCTCGCCTACGCTGTATGCTCTTCAAGCCAGTATGTATAAGTATATTGTACAATCTTACATTAAAAATGTACCCGCAGCCCAGCGTTACGGAATAACTATTTGGGGGCAAATGGATAAAAACAGCTGGATAGTAACCCAGCAAAAGTTAAATGATGCACCTTTGTTATTTGATAACAACGGCAAAAAGAAACCGGCTTACGGCGCCATGGTAGCAGCATTAAAGGCACAATAATATTACATGTAATTTTAATTACCGGGAATAGTGCAACACCTTTTTATGATTCATCGTTTGAATGGCTGCATAGCAACGGCAGCCATTCTTTCTACATAAGCAGGCTTTTAAATTTTTAGTACTATACTATGAAAAACATACTCGCTTTATTTTTTCTATTCGGGTTATATGCAACTCATGCCAATACACAGCAGGCAGCCGGAAATACGATGCCCCGGATTGTTAAATCGGGCAATAATTTTCAATTCATTGTTGATGGTCAACCCTTTTTAGTGCTGGGAGGCGAGCTCGGCAATTCCAGCGCATCCAGCAGCGAATACATGAAACCGGTTTGGCCTAAGCTGAAAGCCATGCAACTCAATACGGTGATAGCGCCTGTTTATTGGGAACTATTGGAGCCAACAGAAGGAAAATTCAATTTTTCGCTGGTGGATGATCTGATCAAAAATGCGCGCCTGAATAACCTGAAACTGGTATTATTATGGTTCGGAACCTGGAAAAACAGCATGTCGTGCTATGTGCCTGCATGGGTAAAAACCAATCCTGCCAGGTTTCCGCGTATTGTGGATCGTTCGGGCAATCCGCAGGAAATATTGAGTCCGCTGAGTAAAAACAACCTTGAAGCCGATAAACGGGCATATGTGCGGCTGATGCAGCACTTAAAAGAGATTGATGGTAAAGATCACACGGTGATTATGATACAGGTAGAAAACGAAATTGGTATGCTGCCCGATGCCCGTAACTTTGATACGGAAGCCAATAAGGCCTTTGAAAGCGCTGTGCCGGATAAGCTTCTCTCCTACCTTAAAAATAACCAGGCTACATTACTGCCCGAACTAAAAACGATATGGGAGGCCAACGGCAGCCAAACATCAGGAAACTGGACAAAAGTATTTGGCCAAAGCCTGGCTGCAGACGAAATTTTTATGGCCTGGCAGTTTGCAGATTTTGTGAACGAAATTGCCATAGCCGGAAAAAAGGTATACAACCTGCCTTTGTACCTGAATGCCGCCTTGAACAGACCGGGAGTGAAACCGGGAGATTATCCAAGTGCAGGCCCATTGCCGCATGTTATGGATATTTGGAAAGCGGGCGCACCGGAGATAGACCTATTGGCGCCTGATTTTTATAATCCCGATTTTAAACTCTGGTGCGATTTATATACCAGGATCCCAAACCCATTGTTTATTCCCGAGATAAAATTTGAACCGGGTGTGGATGCCAAGGCATTTTTCGCCTTTGGCAATTACAATTGCCTTAGCTTTTCCCCGTTTTCCATCGAATCAACAGAAAACCCCGAAAAAGAACCGATCGCAAAAACATATGGGATCTTAAAACAGCTTACGCCGCTGATTACAAAATACCAGCCTTTAGCAGCGGTTAAAGGTTGTCTTATTGACAAAGGTGATGCAGTGCAGCAGCTCACTTTGGGAAACTATATTTTAAAGGTAACACATGATTACAAATTGGGCTGGTCGCCAGAATCAAAGAATGATACCTGGCCGCAAACGGGCGTAATTATTATTGCTGTAGCTCCGGATGAATACTATATAGCGGGCACCGGTGTTGTTATGACATTTGAGGCTGTTGAGAAAGGAAAAAAGGCAGGCTTGCTAAGTGTTGACGAAGGCTTTTTTAAAAATGGCCAATGGATTAATCAGCGCCGCATGAATGGCGACCAGGATCACCAGGGCAGGCATGTACGTATACCGGTAAATGAATATGGCATACAACATGTTAAACTGTACTCCTATTAAATAATGAATTAGCTGGCTGTATAAATAAGTTTTGGATTTATGATATTATGGAACTCTACAACAACCATGTCATTGATACCCTAATACCACAACCGCCTCGTGATCGTCATTGCGAGGAGGTACGACGAAGCAATCCCCAAAATACAGATCGGATTTGCACAGTTACTCTGTAAGTTGGGGATTGCTTCGTACCTCGCAATGACGGGTAAGAGGTTTATGTGTAAAATATGCATTGATATCAATAACTTACAATCATGTCATTATCAGGCACCTCGCAATGACGCTCTATTTATCTATTTTTAAACAGCCACTTACAAGAGAAAAATGAAATTTACCTATCGAATCTATATCATTGGAAGCTTATTGATAACCTTTGCTACATCCGCATACGCAAACGTTAAACTCCCTGTATTGATTAGTGACAACATGGTGCTGCAGCGGGAGGTAAAAGTTAATGTATGGGGTTGGGCTGCCCCCGGAGAACGGGTACACGTTAGCTTTGCCGGAAAGAAATATCATACAAATACCAGCGCGGAAGGCAAATGGCTAATTGTGATGGATGCTATGCCGGCCGGTGGTCCGTTTACAATGAACATAAGCGGCGCAAATTCAATTACGGTTAAAAACATATTAATAGGTGATGTATGGTTTTGCTCCGGGCAATCCAATATGGTAATACCTATGGAACGTGTAAAGGAAAAATATCCTGATGAAATTGCAGGAGCGAATTTTCCGCAAATCAGGAATTTCTTTATCCCCACATTGGCTGATGTTACCCGGCAACATGCCGACCTGCCGCCGGGTAAGTGGATGGCGGCAAGTCCTGCCAATGTATTGGGTTTTGGTGCGGTCAGCTATTTTTTTGCACAACAGCTGTATCGTAAATATCACGTACCTATCGGCATTATTAACGCGAGCGTGGGCGGTACGCCTATAGAAGCCTGGATAAGCGAATCGGGCTTAAAGCAATTCCCCGAATGCCAACAGGCCATCAACAACTTTAAGGATACGGCCTATACCAATAAACACTTTAGTAATCCCCTGGTTACAACTGCTACACAACAACCAACGCCCGACAAGGGACTGAGCGGCCCGAAAACATGGTACGATATTTCTTACGAACCTAAATTCTGGCATAAATTCTGGCTGCCGGGTTACTGGGCCGACCAGGGCATTAAAAACCTGAATGGTACGGTATGGTTCCGGAAGGAAATTGATTTGCCGGCAACGATGGCGGGCCAGGCGGGCAAGATTTTTATGGGCCGGATTGTAGACGCTGATCAAACCTATATTAATGGTGTTTTGGTTGGTAAAACTACTTACCAATACCCGCCACGCAGGTATGAAATCCCTGCCGGCTTACTTAAACCGGGTAAAAACATCATCGTAGTTAAAGTGGTAAATACCGCTGGTAAAGGAGGATTTGTTCCCGACAAACCTTACTACATTACTGCAAACGGGCAAAATATCGATTTTAGAGGCGACTGGCTATATTGCGTAGGCCAGGTAGATGTACCAGCGGATAACAATGCTAATGTTGGCGCTATGCAAAATTCGCCAACAGGCCTGTATAATACAATGGTGGCGCCAGCTACTGCTTATACCCTGAAAGGTATGGTTTGGTACCAGGGAGAAGCTAATACGAATAAGCCCAAAGAATATCAACAGCTATTGCCCGCACTCATTGCCGACTGGCGCAACAAATGGGGACAAGGTAATTTGCCATTTTTATATGTACAACTCCCCAATTTTATGGAAGTAAATTATTTGCCTTCGGAAAGTAACTGGGCAGAGCTAAGATCGAGCCAATTGAAGGCTCTGCAAATGCCAAATACAGCAATGGTGGTAACCATTGATGCCGGCGAATGGAACGATATCCACCCTTTGAATAAGAAGGTGATTGGCGAACGCCTGGCATTGGCGGCGCAACATTTTGCTTATCGAGGTCACAAAACGGAATACTCCGGCCCAATTTACAAGTCGGTAAAAATAGACGGCAGTAAAATGATATTAACCTTCAGCCATATAGGTAGCGGCCTGGAACTGAGAGACGGAGAAGGGTTGCCATATTTTGCAATAGCAGGCGCAGATAAAAAATATGTTTGGGCCAAAGTAAGTATTAAAGGCGATGAAGTGATTGTTTGGAATGATACCGTTGCGCATCCGGCATACGTTCGTTATGCCTGGGCTGACAATCCCGAAGGGGCCAATTTATATAATAAGGACGGACTGCCTGCTTCGCCTTTTGAAACGGGCGATTAAACGGGAAAATCGCTTGTAAGCAGGAGGCACCTATGGAGCCAGGCTTTGGGGTTTTCCGGTAAACACGCGACTCCTACGGAGTCAATGATTCACCAACCATTTCCAACTCCAGCGGTGTTATGTGTTTTAAAAGACGCAAGGAGATCCAGCCTGCACCGTTAGGTGCTACCTATTTGTAGAAAAGACATACCCATTAACCTTTGCCTCGTAGAGGCTACCCTCCAACAGCAACGTATACCTTGCTATTTGGGGTTGCACCTATGGAGCAAACTTGTCATTTGTTCAAAATTACTACAAATAGGTTGCACCTAACGGCGCATACTTACTTCTGCACACACGTAGTTGAGGCGGAGGGGCACACGGATAAAATGCAATCAGCACATCAGGCTTTTGTTAACCAGTTGAGGAATTGAGGTGCCTTACCTTTACTGACGATCACTTTTTCGCCAAAGGGTACATTAAGATTGAGGGACAGTTTTCGGGAGAAAAAGCTTGACACATCGGTAATTGCTTTACGGCAAACCAGGAACTGGCGGTTAGCCCTGAAAAAGTAGCTCCCGCTTAATTTTTCCAGCTCGTCCAGGTTTTTATTGGGGTAAAAGGTTTTGCCCGAAAAGGTGAGCAAATGTGTGATCTCGTTAGCCAGGTAAAACATGGCTATATCTTCCAGCTTAACCGGGATGATCTTATCCTGGTGATAAACCAGTACCGAAGAAGCCGTTTGTGGTTCGCGGTTGGCCAGCATTTGCATCAATGCATCGTATTGTGGTGTCTGGTCTGCCGAAAATATTTTTTTTAGCTGCCTGTATTTTTGAAGCGCATGATCAAGGGTCTGGATTGTAAAAGGCTTCAATATGTAGTCTATTCCGTTAGCTTTAAATGCGTCTAAGGCATATTCGTCATAAGCGGTACAAAAGATTACAGGAACGGAAACAGGTTCGGCTACAAATATTTCAAAACTCAACCCGTCGCCCAGCTGGATATCACTGAAAATAAGGTCGGGAGCTTCCGCTTTTTTGAAGTAAGCAATAGCTTCCTTCACTGATCTCAGCTGAACAATATCCACTGGTTCATCTACCAATTGCCTGATATTCACCTCAAGTTCATCTGCAACTACCCCTTCATCCTCAATGATTACTATATTCATTTTTTAACAATTTTATGCTTACTGCAAATGAGCTTTGATCTTCTTCCTTGATAATATCGTCATCCCCCCGATCAGAAACGGTACATAACTACAAATGTAAGTAATTGAGGGAATGTGCTTAGAGATAGTACACCGAAGCGGGCAAAAACCATGCTGAATAATTATAATTGGTGATTGAAGGGGTGAGCAGCAGCCAAACAACAACCATGTCATTGCGAGCGCAGCGCGGCAATCGCGAACTTTGCAGGTCCACTCTGTATAGTATGCGATTGCTTCGTTCCTACTCATGACATGTTTGCAAAAAAAAGCCTTTTGTCATGCTGAACGTAGTGAAGCATCTATTATTCGCTATGCCTCTTCGCCCTGTACAGTCTGCGAATAGATCCTTCACTGCGTTCAGGATGACAAACTTTTTAAAACATCATTTCCCTTTTTGGAAATGTATTTCATCAGAAATATAAAAACATACATAAATCAATTTAAACCGCTTTTTACGGGTATTAATTGAATTTCGAGGATTTTCATTAACGCGCTTTTTGTTATCTCTACCGGGGTAATTTGCAGGGTATGTACACCGGGCGTCAGGCTTACCTCGCCGAGGTCGATAGTTTTAATTTCTTCTTTTACAGATGATAATACCTCCCCTTTTTTAACCAGGTTGCCTATTGTAATTTGATAGCTCCCTGCATCAGTGCTATCTGCCAAATATTTTAATACAATTTTATAAGCAGCGGGTTGTATGAGCCTGAAATCCCATTTAATTAACTGGTCTTTTTTACTCCATCCTTCCACATAATATTTGCCGGTTTTGCCATCGCCAAAACCAAAACCCTTGCCTATCAATTTGGCATCAAATGCCAGCAGTCGGTTTATAACACCGCTGCCGGATAGTAACCGTATGGAATCTGTTTGAATAGCGCCTTTTGTTTCCAGAACAATAACGGTATTTGCCTGATCGGGTGCCTGCGACGGGACGCTTATACGTACATCCAACGAATCGATACGTTTAAATGATAATTCTTTCTTTGATGGATCTGCTAATAAATACGCCTTGCTAATGTCACTTTTTATCCCTCCTACTATAATACTTTTGTTTATAGGCCAATTGAACACATGCAGGTATAAAAGATTGCCCTTGCGGGTAGATACACCCCAACTTTGAAACGGTAAAGGTGTTTTGGTGGTTCTATAAATACTTTCCGAATTTTTATCCATCCATTTAGCCAGTCCGTTTAAAATATTTACATCCTCCGGGGCAAACTCACCATCGCCCATGGGGCCAATATTCATTAGTAAATTACCACCCCGCGAAGCCGATTTAGCCAGCAACTGTATAAAAAAGCCCAGGGGTTTATGGCTCTTATCATATTTAGAATAACCGTATGATTCATTGGTGGTAGGGATAGCCTCCCAATCGCCATCAACCGGAAAAAACTCGGCAGGACGATCGGACGTATTTTTGTAATCGCCCATATTCAGGTTAGTACTACGGGCCAGCCTACCGTTCACCACAACATTGGGATCTGTTTCGCGGATTGCCTGCAGGATACGGATATTTTCGGATAGCGGGAGTTTCTGCGGTGTATCAAACCATAAAATATCCGGGTGATACAGGTTCAGCAATTCCTTAATCTGTGGTATAGCTTTTTCATCCACATACCTTACTGCTTTAGGCAACAATTCGGGATGAAGATCGTACCAGTCACGTCCGCCATATAGGTTCAGGTCGCCGCCAGGATTTTTATAGTCCCAATCGTTACCTGGTGCATCCGGGTGTTCCCAGTCAAAGGCATGTGAATAATAAAAGCCGAATTTTATCCCGTATTTTTTACATGCTGCCGAAAGGTCGGCAATGGGATCATGCTTCCAGGCGGTTTGTTTCACCACATTAAAATCAGATACTTTAGAGTTATATATGGCAAAACCATCATGATGCTTGGCGGTGATGATCAAATAACGCATGCCGGCTTGCCTGGCTGCTTTTACCCATTTATCCGCGTCGAATTTTACCGGGTTAAACTGGTGGGCCAGTTCCAGGTATTCGGCACGGGGTATTTTCTCTTTACGCATCAGGTGTTCGGCATAACCATCCACCCTTTTACCCTTCCATTCGCCGCCCGGAAGTGAATAGATCCCCCAGTGAATAAACATGCCGAAACGTGCATCGCGCCACCAGGCTACACGTGCATCATGTGTTTTCATGCTGGCTGTCCACCAGCCGCTTAGAGCATCGTCAATAGCTTTTTTGTCGCGGCTCTTCGCCTGGTTTGCCATTGTTTTATCCTCATCACCTTTGTCCTGGCCAAAAGCCAAGCCGGTACTTAATAATGCTGTAAGCAAACATCCGGTTATAGTTAAATTTCTTCTCATCATGATTTAATCAATCCATATCAGCGGATGCCTTACCGGCAAATTCCTGATCACTTCTTCTACTTTAGGGTCATGGTCCAAGCTTTTCCAGGTGTTAAGCCATTCCTTATTATTATAGGCAACGGCTCCAAAAAGAAGTGATGGCTGTGCTACAGGCCAGTTTTCCCAATACATTACATCATGTGCAAACGGCCATTTATTTTTGTCGGCAAGGTAAGGGTACAAATATGCTATACCCATTTTTACAGATCGGCCATCGGTTGTTTTATATTCCCATAAATTATTTTGTGGCGTGGATAATACCTGGCAAAGCGTTGTCAAAGCATCCAAATCAAATATGGAATAACCAAAGGGCTTGGTTCGCTTTAGCTCCAGGGGCAAGCTGCCATCAGCAGCCATCTGGTTGGGCAATAAAATAGTTTTGTAACGGTTAGTGCAAGTATCCATCAAAGCGGTATCATGTGTAAACCTGGCAAAGCAGGCAACCTGCATGGTCCAGCAGGTACCGTGGTTGTTTTTCGCTGCCTTTTCTTCCAACCCGTTTTTGCTGGTGGTTAGCCAGGTAAGGTATTGTGCAAACCAGTTGCGTATACCCTTTACTAATATTTTATCCATTTCGGGATCATTCTCCATAACCATTAAACCCTGCACCACCTCCATTAGCTGGATGGTATCAATAATACCAATACCCCTGCCGGTAGTGATACCTTTTAATGCCTGTGCATATTGCAAATTGGGGTTCATTAAGGTTTCGGGATTGATAAACCAGGCCCGCAGATGGATAATAGCCTGCTTAATATACTTTGTATTATGTGTAAGTTTATATGCCGAAGATAACGCACCTATAATACGGCTAAAGCGAATCATAGCTAAACGGTGCGCTACAAAATTATCGGGATTGGTGAGGCCATCTTTTTGAATGTAAGGGCGGTTTGGATTTTTAGGGTCGGGCCACCAGTAATCCCCTTCCGAATAAAAATCATGTTTAGCCCCGGCACTACGGGCACAGGTTTGTGCAGTAACGGTTACCGGCTGCTGCTGCATAGCCCAGGCTGCCTCTTTTAAAACATATGGGCGTAAGGTGCTTTCAACCTGTTGTTTAATATCGTTACCAGTTTTAAACCCGCAAAACAATAAGGTGATAAGGCATAACGGAGAAATAATTTTATAATTCATTATGCTACAGGTTTAAAAATTGGGCGGGTAAACCGGCAGATTGTACACCGATAACAGAACTACCAGCATTCAGTTTAACACTTATGATTGCCCTGCCGTTATAAGCCTGCACTTTACGCGAGCCTTTGGATGTACCCAGGTCATCAAGTAATGTGCCCTTGCCAGCCAGCGAAAAATTTATCCAGTTTGCGGCATCAAGGCATAGTATGCCATTTTTATCTACCAGGGTTGCCTGTACGGTAGCCACACCATCTTTATCGGCTATTTTGGTTAACAGCAACCTGGCCGGTTTATCCCATTTTTCGGTTTGATAATCCTGGCTTATGGTATCAGTTACTACGGCTTTTCCTTTATAGGCAACAACTTTAATATTGTTTTTCCCTTTATTGTAAACAACCATCCATCTTAAGCCCGCCGCCGGGAAATTTTGCGGATTGCGTTTTTTAATGCCATAGCTTTTCCCGTTTACAAACAACTCGGCCTTATCGGCATTAGCGTATACTTTTATCATTTTGGCCTCATTGGGTTCGCCCCACCTTACCGGCCAGCTGTGCCCGTAAATGTGCGCCATTAGTTTAGTGCTCCAATAAGATTGAATTACATAGTATGATTCCTTTTTTGTAAGATCGCGCTCAACCACCCCTTTTTGATTCACATAAGGCACAGGGTTTTCCGGGCGGATGGGGGTTGAGAAATCTTTGAAGGTCCAAAAAGCGGAGCCGGTTAACCATGGCATATTTTCCTGTTCCTTTAAATGCCAGTCGAACAGGTTACATATATAGCTTTCGCTCCAATCGCTGTTTTCTGATATGTGTGTAGTGCCGCCAAATAAAGTGGAATCAACTAAAAGCTTATTAATGCCCGTATCGGTAATTATTTTTTCCAGGGCCCTGTCAGGGTCTTCTGAGTGACGGTTTGCATGGCTATCGCCACCCCATTCGGCATGGATAAAATGAGGCACTTTTTCAAATTCATCCCGGGTGAATTTTTTATAGCTGGTATAAAATCCCCTGTACCACCCGGCCCATATCGTTGGGGAATATACATCGGGTATATCTTTACAAAAATCGCAACGGCGCAGCGTAGTTTTGCGGGATGGATCAAGCTGATGGGCCAGGTTGTTTTGTTCGCTCATGAATGCCCTTATCTTTTGCTTGTCAAATTCCTTGAAATCGCCGTCCCAATCGTTCTCGTTACCCAGGCCCCATAATATAATGGAAGGATGATTATAATGCTGCTGTATCATATTGGTAAGCATGCTGTGGGCCTGCGCTTTATAAGCATCGCCGCCTAAACCGCCACGGCACCAGGGCTCTTCTTCCCAAACCAAAATACCTAAACTATCGCACAGGTTTAAAATGGTACGCGATTGCTGGTAATGCCCCAGGCGAATAAAGTTGGCACCCATATCTTTTATCAGCTGCATTTCCTCGCGCATCATGCTATCTGTCATGGCTGCGGCAACACCGGCATGGTCTTCATGGCGGTGGGTTCCCCTAAGCAACAGGCGCTTGCCGTTAAGATAGAAAGGTCCGTGGTCTGCAAACAGGAAATTGCGAAACCCAACCTTGTCTGTTTGTTTATAGGTTTGTCCCCCGGCAATGCAGGTAACCTCAATGGTATACAAATAAGGGGCATCGGTGGTCCATAAATGAGGTTTACTGATGTTTATTTTCCCGACGGAACAGGTATTACCTTGCTGTAAATTATCAGCTGTATATTTTTTCCGCCCAACTACCTTGCCCAAGGCATCCTCAACCAGCAATTCACCGGTGACCGATCCTATACCTGTTGGGTTGTAAAAGCTTAAGTTGGTATTTAGCCAGCCGTTTGCAGCTTTTGCATCAACAACGGCGCTGGCAAATATTTTATCGATGCTTAAAACGGGCTGGTAAACCAGGTTAAGATGCCGGTATAATCCTCCGTATACACTAAAATCAGATAATTGCGAGGGGATGGTTTCCAGGTTACGTGAGTTATCGCAGCGAATTTCTACAGGGATTTTCCCTTTAAATTGTTTGGTGAAAATGGCAGTTTTTTTAAAGTCGGCAACAGCTTGTGTAATATCTACTGTCCACTCATCATAGCCTCCCAAATGCGAACCTACTTTTATATCGTAAACATACACATCTGTTTTTTGCCCTGCACCTTCAAAGTGTAGCAAGGTGCGTCCGTTTTGATAAGGGTTATCTATATTTAGGCGGGTGCGGTACCAGCCGGGGCCCTGGTAATAATTTCCATCCGGGTCAACGGCGTCGCGGTCATTAAAGCAGTGTGGAAGGGATACCGGTGTCCATATAGGCAGCGATTCGGGTTTTCCGGCTCCTACAGGCCTTACGGCTTCCCATATTCCACCCAGGTCTTTTTTCAAAAATTCCCAGTTATTGGTTAAACGGATCTTTTGCTGGCCAAAACAGATTGGAGTTAGCCCGATGCAGGAAATTAGTGTTAAGAATATTAACCTTTTTGTAAGTAGCATTTACTTTTTTGTTAGTAATTAACGGCCTTTAATTAGAAACCATTTATCAGCTTCAATTATTGATGTTAGATGTCTAAATTTGATTTATTAATATTTTTATACTTCTAATGAAGCACATCTCCACGCGTCATTGCGAGGCACGAAGCAATCCCCACCTTACAGGGTAGCTTTGCAAATCCGATCTGCATAGTCGGGGATTGCTTCGTTCCTCGCAATGACGGTCTGTTTCTTTATTTTTAGACAGCTTCTTAGATGATTGATACAGGCCGGGGCTATACCCACCAACGTCAATGATTGTATTTAATACAATTAAAAACACGAAGGGCATATCATTGAACAGCTTTCGTTTCATTTTTATTAAATATTTTACCAGGTATGCAGGATCTATAATTGGAATATGTTTTACTGCACCTATCAAAAATATCCCGATTACGACACCGTGCAGATGCTTTTGGCATATTTATTTACGACATCGTTTTCGTTAACCTAAAAAATAAGTCTAAAGTCCGGCTTATAACAAGAGGATACACTATCTCAATCTGGGAACACTAAGGGTATAAATAAACAGAAAACAGTTTCTACTTTTTTGGAGTGGTTGACTTACGTATAAATAGCTGGGTTGGCAAAACCAAAGTTTCAAACCGGGTGGCGGGTTTCTTGCTTAATATGAGATTTAGCAGCATTTCTGTCGCTTTTTGTCCCATTTCAAAAGCCGGTTGATAAATAGAGCTTAATGCAGGGTTTAACACTTCTGCCAGGGAGTTGTTGGTATAACCGATCAGGGCAATTTCTTCGGGGATCTTTATTTTAAATTTATTCAGCAGGTAAAGGGTAACGGTTGTGATCCTGTCGGATGTTGTGAAAATGGCATCCGGCTTTTCATTCAGCGAAAGCAATTCCTTCAGCGCATTCTCAATCTCGTTTATGTCCCTGCCGCCATCCGGGCAATGTTTAATGTAATTATCAGGTACTGTTATCCCGGCTTCGGCCAATGCATGATTGTAACCGGCAAGCCTTTCTTTTGTAATTGATATATTGGGCGGGCTTGTAATATGGGCTATCCGTTTATAACCCGAATCGAGGAGATGGCGGGTAGCATCATAGCCTCCTTTAAAATTATCGGCAATTACCTTGTGTGTATCTATTTCATCAGTAATGCGATCAAAAAAAACAATTGGTAAGCCCTGCTGATGCAGTTTTTGCAGGCACTCAAAATCCCTGGTTTCACTTGATAAGGAGATAAGCAAACCATCAATGGAGAGATGGGCAAGATGATTTATATTTTTTACCTCGAGGTCATATAATTCATGCGATTGCGTAATGATAACGTTATATCCCGTTTTGTGGGCAACGGATTCGACCCCATTAATCACCTGCGAGAAAAATTGATTTTCAAAAGTTGATACAACTATACCCAGTGACCTGCTATGGCCATGTTTTAAACTTTGGGCAAAAGGATTGGGCCGGTAATTATGTTTTTCTGCGTAATCGTTTACTCTCTTTTTTGTTTTCTCGCTGATTTCGTAGTTATCCCTTAATGCTTTTGAAACCGTGGATATAGACAGATTAAGTTCCCGGGCAATGTCTTTTATTGTAATAGCGTTGAAATTCATAACTGTTAACTCGAAGCAATTTCGACCGGATTATGCGGGCAGTTCCACAATATAAAAAATCTTAAATAACATTAGCAATTTAATTGCAGCTACGGCTTAATCAGCTTAAATGTACACGTAAACCAAAACACAAATAGTGCTTATAAGGTTGCAATCAGCCTTATAAATCTGCCTGCCATAACTATAACGTTTGCGTAGAATTAATACCCGTTTGCGATGCAATTTAAGGGAATACATTGTAATATTGATTTATCATGGTACTGTTTTACCAATTACGGTTTCCATTAACTAATAAATCAAGCCAAATAAAACTATGAAAATTAAACCCGTACATCAGCTGATCTTAGCAATAATTAGTTTGGTAACCATGGAAAACACCGTGACCGCACAACAAATTAAGAATGATAGCATCAACCCAAAAACCGCCGAAAAATGGCTGAAAAGCAAAGACTGGAGCAACCATATCAGGTTGAATGTGTATCCATCGGTTAATGCGGTTGAGTTTTATAAACAATACCATGCCAATAAAGCGGTTTGGGATAAGGTATTCCTGTTTATAAAAGAGCAAAACTTAGATACGCTTAGTGTAGGTAAACATCCCATTGATGGAGAAAACGCCTATGCCAGTATTACTGAAAGCCCATCAAAAGACCTGGAAAAAACAAGTTGGGAATCGCATAAAAAATATATAGACCTGCAATATGTAATAAAAGGCAAAGAACAAATAGGCGTGGCTGCTGTAAGCAGTGCAACTGTTACAAAACCTTATAATGAAGCAAAAGATGGAGCCGCTTACACTGCCGAGGGCACTTACTATACTGCAGAACCCGGAACCTTTTACCTGTTTTTTCCGCAGGACGCACACCGACCTACCATCAAGGTACCCGGCTATGACATTGTAAAGAAACTGGTGATCAAAATTAAGGTAGCCAATTAACGCTGGCATTTTTTTTAAAATATTCTATGAAAATTAAACACTTACTGCCACTGATTTTATTTAACGGAATAACGCTCAGTCTTTTTGCGCAAAATAATGCTGATAAAGCCTTCGTTTTTGCCCAGCATCAAACCAAATTGTTGCTTAATGAAACTTATAAGGCAAAAAAAGCAGCAACCAATCCCAACCTGTTATCTCCGCGCGCACTAAATGTTACCGGCGATTTGGTTATTGTACCTACTAAAGATTGGTGCAGCGGTTTTTTTGCCGGGAATCTTTGGTTCCTGTATGAATATACCGGCGATAAGTTCTGGAAAGAACAATCCATACCCTATACCACTGCTATGGAGACCGAAAAAACCAACGGTGTAACACATGACATGGGCTTTAAAGTTTATAACAGCGTTGGTAATGCCTATCGCCTTACGCACGATGCTGAATATAAAGAGGTGATCATCCAATCGGCCAAAACGTTAATAACCCGTTTTAACCCTGTTGTAGGCTGCCTCAAATCATGGGATAACCGTAAAGACTGGCAGTTTCCCGTGATCATAGATAATATGATGAACCTCGAATTGCTGTTTGAAGCCACCAAATTAAGCGGTGATTCCAGTTTTTACAAAGTGGCCGTGGCACACGCTAATACAACCATGAAAAATCATTTCAGGCCCAATTATAGCTCTTACCACGTAATTGACTATGGCCCGCAGACTGGTAAAGTACTGCATAAACAAACCCACCAGGGCTTCGCCGATAGTTCTTCCTGGGCCCGGGGACAAGCCTGGGGATTATATGGTTATACCATGTGCTACAGGGAAACCGGTAATAAAATATACCTGCAACAAGCCGAAAAAATTGCCAAATATATTTTTAGTAATCCTGCCATGCCTGCCGACCTGGTTCCTTACTGGGATTACGATGCTGCCAAACTACCTAGTCAGCCCCGTGATGCGTCGGCGGCGGCAATTGCGGCATCGGCTCTTTACGAGCTGAGCACTTATAGTAAAAATGCCAGGGTATACAAAACAACCGCCGATAAGATATTGAACAGCCTGAACAAAAATTACCAGGCACAGCCTGATAGTGCCAAAGGCTTTTTGCTGTTACACAGCACTGGGCATAAACCCGCCCAAGGCGAGATAGATGTACCAATTATTTATGCTGATTACTATTACCTTGAAGCTTTGCTGCGACAAAAACGTTTGGCCAACAAAAAAAATGTTATCAATGCGGCCGGCAGCTTAAAAAACTAATAATATGATACAAAGCAATTTATTTCTGTACGAACATAATACTACCTGGGAAATAACGGGCGACGGCGTTCAGCGCCAGGTTTTAGGGTTTGATGATAAGCTAATGCTGGTAAAAGTAAAATTTAACAAAGGCAGCTGCGGCACTTTACATAGCCATGCACATTCGCAGGTGAGTTATGTGGAAAGTGGCGTTTTTGAAATGACCATGGGCGATACCAAAAAAATCATTAGCAAAGGCGATGGTTATTATGTACCGCCTTATACCATACATGGTTGCGTTTGCTTGGAAGAAGGTATGCTGGTTGATGCTTTTAGCCCGGCGCGATGGGATTTCACCAGGATTGATGGCGAAAAGTATGCTTTATAAACTACCTGCATTATTAGGCAGTTAAAATTGGAAACTAAAAAAATGAAGAAGAAAATAATATGCGGGTTGGGTTTGTTAGCTATGATTTTGCCAGCTAAAGCGCAATTGGTAAGCCTTAATAACAAGGAGGTTGTTGCAATGCGTAAGGCTATACATCTTGATGAAAAGGAATCGTTAAGTTACAAAAAAGCCTTTGATCCTTATTTAATGACCGCGAAACAGGCACTTAGCCAATCGCCAAATCCTATAAAGGAAATATTATCACAGGGATTATTGGAAGGCGATCCTAAAAAAACAGCAAGCTTAAAGGCTGTTGAGGATGCTTATAAAGTATACGCGCTGGCACTTGCTTATAAGTACGATAGTAACAAAACCAACTTGGATAAAGCCACTGAATACCTGCTGGCCTGGGCAAAAACCAACGTTGCCACCGGCGACCCGATCAATGAAACCAAGCTGGAAGATATGGTTACCGGCTATGACCTGGTCCGGAATGATGTGCAATTAGCCAACAGGGTAATAATTGATCAATGGCTGCAAAGTATTGCCGATGCTGAGGTAAACAGCCCATCGGCAAAGCCAGGCAAAAGCACAGCCATAAACAACTGGAATTCGCACCGGATCAAAATGATCACGCTTATAGCCTATTCCTTGCATGATCATAAGTATGATGATCTTATTATAACTGAGCTGGAAAAACAACTTGCTGTTAATTTAAATCCCGACGGCACCACTCATGATCTTGAACAAAGGGATGCTTTTCATTATCATATTTATGACCTTGAACCACTCCTATCAACCTGCATTGCCATTTACAGGAATACCGGCAAAAATTATTTTGTTTATCAAACTCCAAATGGAGCCTCCATCAAAAAATCGGTTGATTACATGGTACCTTTTATGACTGGTGAAAAAACACATCCCGAATTTGTAAACAGCAAGGTTGCATTCGACCAGAAGCGTGCAAAAAATAACGAGAAAGGTTATGCGCCCGGTACACTGTTTAACCCACAAAGCGGCTTACAGGTATTTGCTTTAGCTTCATTTTTTGACCGAAGCTACTTAACAGTTATATCAGGCACATCAAAAAACGGAAGCCAATTCTTTAACTGGCAGATGGCTATTAATGATTTTACAAGAGATAATAAATAATGAGCCCGGAGTACCAATATACATCACTAACCAAATACAGGAGAACGATATCGTTGTAGTAAATATCTTGATGAATTCCTGTAAGAATTGCCATCAATAGCGGTATATTTAAATATTTCAGGCTGTAAAAGATGCAGGTTGACTTCCGCTTCATAAATTATAATTAGTCAATCTTTTTGGTAATCTCTATAATGCCGTAAAGCAGTTTTATAAAAGTTGAGGAGAAACAGTTTTAGATAAGAATTATGAGTATTGTTAAAACATTAGGCCAGTTTATTATTGAAAGGCAACAGGATTTTCCATTTGCTAAAGGAGAATTGTCAAGACTGCTCCGGGATTTAGCGATCGCAGCAAAGATTGTTAACAGGGCAATTAATAAAGCAGGTCTTATTGATATTTTAGGGGAAGCCGGCTCTGTCAATGTGCAGGGTGAAAATCAAAAGAAATTAGACCTTTATGCCAATGAGCAATTTATTGCGGCCCTGCAGTGCGGAGGCGAGTGCTGCATCGTTATTTCGGAAGAAAATGACGAATACATTTACATTGATTCTGAAGTATCAAAGGATGCAAAATATATAGTAGCGCTTGATCCTTTAGATGGATCCTCCAATATTGATGTCAACGTAGGCATTGGTACAATTTTTTCCATCTACCGGCGCAAATCGTTAACCGGGGCCGCTACACTTGATGATACGCTTCAGAAAGGAACCGAACAGGTAGCCGCAGGCTATATTATTTACGGTTCTTCCACGATGCTTGTTTATACTACAGGGAAGGGGGTAAATGGCTTTACGCTCGACCCTTCCATAGGAGAGTTTTGTTTATCTCATCCCGATCTGCGGGTACCGGATACAGGCAATATCTATTCTATAAATGAAGGAAATTATAATTATTTCCCCGATGGAGTGAAAAAGTATATAAAATATTGCCAGGTAGAAGATAAAGAAACAAACAGGCCGTATACTTCAAGATATACAGGATCAATGGTAGCTGATTTACACCGGACTTTGATTAAAGGTGGTGTTTTTATTTATCCCCCCACTTCAGGAGCACATAAAGGTAAACTGAGATTGGTGTATGAATGTAATCCCATGGCATTTATTGTTGAACAGGCAGGCGGACGGGCATCCAATGGATACAAAAGAATACTTGATGTTGAAGTAGAAGAACTTCACCAGCGATCGGCAATTTTTATTGGCTCGGCAGATATGGTTAAGAAAGCAGAAGAGTTTATGCTTTCTTTTTCGCCCCAGGTTTTTAAAAAGTCATACGAAGGGAATGTTGCCATCCAATAATTTTTGTTGACGGATATTAGTTTTCTAAATCCATTTTTGCCGGGAATACCAGCAACGGGATCTTCTGCTTGTCGAGCGCTTTATAGGCAAGGCTTAGTTTAAGCATCCGTGAAAAAAACGAGCGCGGATGATGAATAATGGCAAGAGCATCCGCGTTATCCTCTTCGCACAAACGATTGAGCCTTTGAATCACCTCTTTCCCCCTAACGTCTTTAAAAGCAATATGCGGATACTTTAAACCGGCTACCTGCTCCATAAAATCAATCTCCTTTTCTGTTTTTAACGTGCCGGTTTCCTCCGATGGCATAATATGTACCAGCTCAAATTTTGTGTTGAATATTTGACCAAGCCTAATGAGGTAGCGCAGGCTTTTGAGATCCTCCTGGCTAAAGTTGGTTGCCACTATAACATTATTAAGCTTTGTTAATTCGGTTTCTGTCCGTAAGATCAAAACAGGACGGCTGGCATGCTCAATTACAGAATAGGTATCACTCCCATAAAAGATATGCTCAAACGAGTTATCAGACCGGGAACCCATCACAATCAACTCAATATCATACCGTTTATCAATTTCTTTTACCAGCTCTCCCAAATTCCCTTCCCCGCATAAGTTGCTGATGGCCGGTTTAAATTCTTCCTGAGGGATCTCACTGACAACTGATTCGAGGTGATTTTGAAAATCAGCAATATGATTTTTACTCTGATTTTCCCAGTAAGAAGTATCTTCTCCTCCCCATGGCGTACTGGTATAATAATTGGTTACCGGAATAGTTTGGTAAGCATTAAATAACAAAACATTAGCCTGAAGCTTGCCGGCAAGTTTCACAGCTGACTGAGCTGCATGAGCAGCATTATCTGAAAAATCGGTGAGAACAAGTATAGTTTTCATTACTATTGAATTAATATAAATGAGTAATAAACTGGCAAGATTCAATGCGGGTGTTTACCGGGAATTGATAAACAAATATCCCCATTTTTTAAACTAAAAAAAATGACTATGATCAGTTATTCCCTTGAAAAACTGTGTGTTTTGGAACAGGTAAAATACAGCAAACACCCTGCCAAACATCAAATAATCCATCACTTTAACTATCTCAAATATAAACACTGACAAAGTAGCGTCACCACCCGTAATTCTACCATACAATAGTATGGTCTGGCATTTGCAAGTACCGGCCCGGACACCTGTTTTTTAAAAATGCGAACCTCTGTTTAAGTCAAAAATTTGGTGGGATTTTGGCCTGCGGTTAAGCCAACCTGCATCCGGGAAAATATGTTTAGTTAAGTTCAAAAAAATGGACAATAATTGATATAAAGAATAGAAATAGTTTAAAAAAATCGAGAAAAATATACAAATATTATATGATGCATTTTTTTAACCGGATTAACACCCTTGCCTGCTTCCCGGTCGCGCTTTTGACCCCAAAAGAGGATTAAATATCTACTGACAAAGTAGTGCCACCATAGGTATGGCAGGGGCTGTGTAACTTTGTATGTATCCCGGTTGTAGGGACCACTGATCATAAAATTTTGAACTACAGGATTAATATGCAAATCCCTGATGTTAGTTTCATTTTGTATTTTTAACGTATGAGCCGCAATTATAAATTCACAAATCCGGAAGGATTATATTTTGTAAGTTTTGCAACCGTTTTTTGGATAGATGTTTTTGTAAGGCTGCAATATTTTGATTGCCTGACATAGTGCCCCCGTAAAAGCATGGCGCATACTTAGCATGCGGGGTCACAAGGCAAGAGCCTTGCGACAGCGGGGGAAGACAAGACATAATGCCGCCACGGTAACCCAAAGGGTAAGTATTGGACTTCGTAGACGGACTTATGCAAGAGAAAGAGTAATAGCTTACAAAGCATTAAAAAAAGCGAGATATTCAGGAAGCTGCAGCAAAGCGTATTGTAAGACAAGCGGACGGATATTTTCATTCGATAGGCGTAAACATGAATACAATAACACGAATTCCTGGAAGATAACAAGTATTATGACTATAAACGACATCCAAAATACCATTAAAAGCGTAGTCGCTGATTTAGTTGATGAAAATTATGAAAAAGTATACAATAATGACTACAATAAGTTAGGGAGTTTAGAAGAACTTAAAGAAGCAGTTGAAGATTATCCAGGCCATATAACACCACTTCCTGATTCAGCATTTGATTTAATGAGGGTTTACAAGCGGTCTGAAGACGAATATGATATAGATTGTGTATTATGGTATGATAACCAAAGAAGCGATTATACATTAGTGTGTAACATTAAGATTATTAATGGCAAGATTCGTTATCATTTAAGAGATTTACTTGTACAATAAATAAAATAAGATGAACTACTGTTTATTTTCTTCATGTTAGTGACGTCAAATTGGCGTGATCAAACCCCGGCTATCTATAAAGACTCAATGCATGTTTGCATGCTACAACAGTCAAATTTAATGGGGCAGGCCTTTATAAAAGGCGACTATCAAACTTTTGCGAGGTACACTTACTCAAGCTGTTGCAAGGGCTTTTTGATCCAAAGCTGCCGCAAGGCTCCAGCCTTGTGGCCCGCATGCAAGGTATTGAATATGCAAATCCCGGATGTACGTTTCATCCGGGATTTTGTATTTTTAACGCATGTGCCACAATTGTAAATTCAGAAATCCGGAAGGATTATATTTTGTAAGTTTTGCAACCGTTTTTTAGATAGATGTTTTTGTAAGGATGCAATATTTTGATTGCTTAACGTAGTGCTGTCCTAAAGCATGGCGCATACTTAGCATGCGGGTCACAAGGCTGGAGCCTTGGGCAAAGAGCGATAGATTTTTTTAAATAGCATTCACTTTAATTTTATATAGATATGATTTTAGGTTATGTATTATCTCCCCCAGACAATGGAGAGTATATGTTTTATAAACTTGAGATAGATGAATGCACAAAATATAGGAACATCTATGATACGGATAAAATAGATCCTGAATTTAAAGTATCTAAAAAAAAGGATATTACAGAAACATATGATGGCTATAAAATTGTGTCCGATAGGTTCAAGCTTTTTTGTGAGACTGAAGGGTATGAGRATCTTGAATTTATCAGTTTATCTACCCCTGGATTTTATTGGTTTAAAATTGATAATATTATTAATTATGATGGCAAGGCAAGGGGCACCCAATTTATTAACTACAGCGAGCATTGTAATGGATATGAGGAAATTATAGGGGCAACCCCAGCTTGTTTAAAAAACAAATCAATAATACCTGATAATTTTTTTAGAACGGATATATGTTTTGGAAGCTATCATAGAAAATCTCCTTTGTACATTATAGGACAGGAAACAAAAAATAAACTTAAAGCGGCGGGGTTTAAAGAAATTTATTTTGAAAAAATATTGGATAGGTATGACTGGGAGAAATGACCTGTCATACAAGATAAAACGTGGCTCATCAAATTGCCTCCTCGCTAGTGCCGCGTTTCCTTGGCTGGCGCACGTGTGGCTGACATAATAGTGTCCTAAATGCATGGCGCATACTTAGCATGAGGATGAGGGTCACAAGGCTGGAGCCTTGCAGCAGGGCAACTTAAAGCCGCTAAGGAATTAAACACGAAACAAAATAGTGGAGTTTTAAGAAGTGACGTAGATGGTCAACTAATGAATCCATCTAAACAATCCCGACGGGGGGGGGGTAAAAGCAGACATGAATCAGGTCGAAGGAGATCATAAACTGGCTAAAGTAAAAGATGGAACAAACAGTAACACTAATTTGCAGTTAACAACAAAAAAACAAAATCTAAAAAAACGTGGTAACTAAAGAAGGTTTAAAAAAAGCTGTATTTACCTTGAAATCGGTAATTAATAATGAAAAAGCCATTTTATATGTAGTGCATGACGAAGAGGATGAATGGCAGTTTCTCAGCAATGAAATAGTGTCAGTTGAGGACATGATAATGGTGACTGTAGGGCAAATAGTTAAACAAGATGAAACTATTCAACAGATTTTGAACCTAAAAAAGGGAAACGAAGCAATTCGGCAAAATCAAAATTCGAAATGGATTGTAACAAAGTCAAATTAATGTGTCATTTTAAAAAAGTTGATTAATTGATAATCCTGTTACACGTTTACAATATTGTTATGCACTATGCAACCCCTCTTTAGCTGCAGTAAGGGCTTTTGGTTACTACCGCAGGCCTCTTCGCCTTGTGGTTCGCATGCTAAGTATTGAATATGCAAATGTAACGTTAAGGATCGACGTGAATACGGGCTTGGTCTAATGCAACAGTAAAGTAGATAAGAGAAAAATGAGGATTGTAAGTTCTGTACAATCAATGTTCAACGTGTTCAGCTACACAAGGCGCAGAAATGGCAAATACTCTAAAATACAAAACACTACGTGGATTACAATAAAGAACAAAAAATAGTATGTGAGCAGTATGCCTCACCTTTCTATGAATCCCCTTCATTTCTTAAAGTAGGAATTTCCGTAAATGTAAAAAAAGGAATTTGGCCAATAAATGGGCTTAGGCATCCTTT
>NZ_JBFUKX010000008.1:0-168276 GCF_056400605.1 Mucilaginibacter sp. P5_A4
ATAATGATCTGTACTCTTTGGGCGATAATATTTTGCATGAGCTAATGGCTATGCAAAAAGCAGCGGCTAATAATAGATATTTAGTTTTCATGTGGTTAATTTTCAGGTTGTTATTATGCGAGTGCATTCTTCAGGAAAACATTCAGCGGATATATTTTACTGCACATATCAGCCACCAGCTGTACTGCGCTATCTTTTGTGATATCCTCGTCGGATATTTTATGCCAGGCTACAAAGCTTTTCAACTTTAGCAGGTCGATATTTTCATTTTCAGCGCTGTATTCTCTGGGAACAGACTTTAATTGCTCTTGTTTTCTGAAATCACCAAATAATTCGATAAAGGCTTTATCATCAATAATCTGCTTTAATGCAGATGCGTTATAATCTATCTCCTGGCGTATGGCTTTCAAGTGAGCAGCCTCGGGCATCCAGTAACCACCGGCAATAAATGAATTTCCCGGCGAAATCTGCAAATAGAACCCCGCACTGCCGCCTTTTAAGCCCGCAGAAGGGATGCTTACGCCGAAATTATCTTTATAAGGAGTTTTATTTTTGCTGAAACGGATATCGCGATAAATTCGCATTACCCGTTTTTTAGGGTCCGTAGTTTCATCAATCGCCGGATCTATCTTTTGCAGTTTGGCAAGCAACTGGCCTGTAAAGTCAATTACATTTTCACGGGCAGCATCGTAACGTTCTTTATTGGCCAAAAACCATTCACGATTGTTGTTTTGAGCCAGATCTTTTAAAAATTCAAGACTTTCCTGGTATATCATCAGTATCTAAATAGGCCTGGTAATGTATTTTGGGCGATAGCCAATATAACAAAAGCACACGCGAATATCTGAAATTTATAGGTGCCAGTACAAGGCAGCCTAAAATAATTACACTAAGATATAACCAGGGCGAATCGGAATTGTGCGTAATTAAATATGTAAGCCAGGCCAGGCCTAATGCTTCACCCACATTTAGGGCATAGCTTACGTACATAGCTGCGTAAAAATATCCTGGTTCTATCTCAAAATGCATATTGCAATGCGGGCAATTGAGGTTTATTTTATTCGAAAAGCTATACGCCCCTCCCTGAAACATATCTCCACGACGGCATCGCGGGCATTTACAATGAAGCATCGCCCATGATTTTGGTGTTTCCGGCATGTTAATAAATTAGGGGACTATATAAATTACTTAATTCAGGTTCAGTTTTTCGTCGCGCATGTTAAGGTTAACATTTTTACGGCGATATTTTTTGTACCAAATATACCCGCCGGCAGCAACTGCAAAGTAAGGCGCACCTAAAAGAAATAGGATGCCTTTATTTAAGCCTTTAGCTGCGTTACCGCCGCTTTTAGTATTTGTTTCAACAGTGGCAGCACATTGCGCGCATTGTGCTTTTACAGGCTGCCTTGCGCATACCATAAGCCCAAGGGCCATTACGAAAAGAATGATTTTTGAAACTCGTTTCATACTACAAATTTAACTAATTATTATTAGAAATAGAATCGCATACTTACGAAGATAGTTGAGGGCAAAGATGTCGTCTGAACCGGGATTTATCGAATTAAAAAAATCAGAATTTTAAAAATTCGTGTAATTCGGCTAATTCCATAAATTCCGGTTTCAGACAATGCGATAGGGATGGAAATGGATACCGGCCAATGAGCGTAATGCCTGCAGGTGTATGAATGCACAGCCCGGGCCAAAGGCATCGCTAAAATAAGCCTGCCAGACTATATTGTCTGCCTGTTAAAAATGATAGTACGGCCTTATCATTAAATAAACCACTACACCGCTTACCGTTACAAATAACCATATCGGGAATGCCCAGCGTACAAGTTTACGGTGCTTTTCTACCTGCATTTGCAGGCCGCGGTAAAAGCTTAATAATATCAGCGGTAAAACACCGGCGGCCAATACAATGTGCGGGATCAAAATGCTGAGATATACGGTACGCAATACGCCAATAGATTCACGCTCGTCAATTGAAAGTATTCCGTCAAAATTGGCATCACCATAGAATGTATCATTACGCATCAGGTAATGAAACAGGATGTACGATACCAGGAATGTAGATGACAAACAAAATGTAACAATATTAAGCCTTTTATGAACCTTTATATTGCCTTCTTTAATAAAGTAAAGTGATGTAAGTAAAAGCACAGCACAGGTGCCATTCAATATGGCATTCAGCATAGGCAGGTATGGCGTAAACGCCGGGGCTACTGCCGGACCGGGGATAAGGTGGCGGTTTAAAACAACAACTACCAGTACCACAAATATGGTGACCGATGCCACAAAACGGAAAATAAATTTATCGGTCATATCACTTAGTATAAGGCTTTATCAACTTTACGCAACTCTTCTGCAATCAGTACTTTTATTTCGTCGTTAAGGCGGTTAACATCGGTGGTATTGGCGCCCGAATAATATCCCCTGATGTGTTTATCCTGGTCGATAAGGATCAGCTTATCGCTGTATATAAAATCGTCCTTGCCTGTTTGTACCGCATCAACTAAAAAGCCTTTACGGGCCAGGGAATAGATAGATGTAGTGTCGCCAGTTAAAAATACCCAGCGGTTTGATTCGGGCTTATAGCTTTGCAGGTATTTTTTTAAAACATCCGGGGTATCGCGCTCAGGATCAACGGTAATGGAGGTAAAATACACCATCTTGTTTTTCCAGTAAGTACCCACCAGGTAGCTCAAATTTTTATTGATGGTATTGCATACTGTTGGGCAGTGGGTATAAAAAAAACCGGCTACAAATATTTTGCCTTTCAGGTCGGCTTCTGTAAACTGTTTACCATCCTGATCGGTAAGCTTAAAAGCCGGAACCTGGTAATAGTTGGTATCAGGGATATCCTTGCCATGAAACCTATGCGTGGTTTTGGCTACCTCCTTTGGGCCGAAAAAACTTAGTGGTTTATACCTGTTTTTACCCTTTGCGGTTAGTAAATAATACAAAAATCCTGGTACTGCTAATATGAGCACCAGGACTATAATTTTTTTCCAGATGGCAGCTTTCATTACCCCCTCAGGTCAATCCAGTGGTGGCTCTCGTTAGTAAGTACCAGGATTAAACCGATTATAAATATAATTGGAACTATAATAGCTAATGCCAAACCCAATTTCTCGAACTTTAAGTGCATAAAGTAAGCTACAATGTAAAATGCTTTAAGCAGTGTTAAAACTATGTACACAGGATTTGCAACTCTCAGATACTCTGGGTGACCAGGTACAACAACCAATGCTATAATGAATTCAACACAGGTAATGGCCAATAATATAAAAAACACTTTCCAGATTTTTTTCCGGGTCATTGTTTCGTGCTCACCGCCTTCGTGATGAACTTCGTGTGATTCTGACGACATATATAATTTTTTTAAACTAAGTAAAAGAATGTAAACACAAATACCCAAACCAGATCTACAAAGTGCCAATAAAGGCCTACTTTTTCAACCATTAAATAGCTGCCGCGTTTTTCATAGGTACCTCTTAACACATTAACGGTGATAATAATATTGATTATAACCCCTGTAAATACGTGAAAACCGTGGAAACCTGTGATGGTAAAGAATAAGTTTGCAAACTCCTGAGCTGTTAAATGCCTTGCAGCATCGGTACCACCAGCGTTAAAAAACTTACCTAATTCTTCAATAGCAGGTGTACTTCCCCACCAGAAACCTTCATGATGCAGGTGGCTCCACTCTAATGCCTGGCAACCCAGGAACATAAAACCGCCAATAATGGTAGCTACCATCCACCATAAAACTTCTTTTTTAGCATTACGATGGCCTGCCTCAACAGCTAATACCATGGTAACCGAGCTCATGATCAGGATAAAGGTCATCAAGCCGACAAAAACTAACGGCGCTCCGCTATCTAACAAGCCGGGTACCGATTGGAAAACTTTATCTGCTGCGGGCCATACACTTGCGCTAAAACGCAGTGAGCCGTAAGAAATTAGTAATGACGAAAAGGTAAATGCATCCGAAAGGAGAAAAAACCACATCATAATTTTTCCGTACTCAACATTGAAGGGAGATCTCCCTCCTGACCACGGAGTTGTTTTTACTTCATCAATTTGTGATACTGTTGTACTCATTTGTACTTAAATAATGGTGTGTTAATTTTGGTTCAAAAGTAAAAAAACATACAGATAAATCCATATAATTCCGAGAAAATGCCAAAAAATAGAAGTCATTTCCATTTTAAACATGTTTCGTACCTGTGGAATGTTCCTGTATGTGCCCCAAAGGGTATTTAATAGTAATAAGATAGCTGCAATAATGTGTATTAAATGCGTACCCGTAAAGGCATAAATAAACGAACGTGATGCATTGGGATCGGTAAAATAGATGCCCATTTTATAAGTTAACACGTACCATGCGTAAATCTGTATAGCAAAAAACGCCAAACCCAGCATAAATGTTAACCATAAATACAGTTTCTGTTCGCCAAACTGTAATCTCTTAGCCGCCCTCTGGGCTAATAACAATGTACCACTGCTTAATATAATAGCAGCCGTGCTATAAATAAAAGCGCTGGGCATAATTACATTAAGGCCGTGCCCCTTGCCCCCGCTATAAACAATAAACCCGCTGGTTAAAGCCGCAAAAAACATGAACGATGTGAAGATAAAAATCCACATGTTGAATTTTTTTGGCGCCAGATCAAGCCTGTCATTATTTTTCTGAATCGAAGCCATCATTACTTTCACTTTCCTATAAAATCAAATAAAAACATTAGCTGCACTACAGGCAAATACATAAACGATCCAAACATCAGTTTGCGGGCCGCCTCTATTTGCCGGGTGCGCAACAGGCCATATGCCTGGTATAAAAATATTATACTACATACCAACGATACCCCAGCCAACCAGTAACCACCATGGTGATAAAAATATGGCAGTAAACTTACCGGCAATAGTATCAATGTAAATATAAAGGTAATTATCGCACTTCCTAAATTTCGGTTTCCTGTTGGTAATAGCCTAAAACCGGCCAGCTTGTAATCATCATCCAAAACCCAGGCAATAGCCCAAAAATGTGGAAATTGCCATACAAACTGAATTGCAAATAATATTAAAGCTATTTCATCAATACGACCATGCTGCTGAGCGGCCACGTAACCAATAAGCGGCGGCAATGCGCCCGGTATAGCACCCACAAACACTGCGATGGGCGATTTACGCTTTAATGGCGTGTAAGCAAAAGCATATAACAATATCGAAAATACCGATAACAACCCGGTTAGCAGGTTAAGGCTGCCTAACAGGTAGGTTCCGGCCATTCCCATAGCTAAACTTAAAACCAATGCCTGCCCGGTAGTCATTTTTCCCGAAGGAATTGGGCGGTCCATGGTACGCTTCATCAATTTATCCAAATCTTTTTCAATGATCTCGTTAAAACCATTAGCTGCTGATGTTACCAGGAAACCACCAACAATCAGTTTTACCCAGTTTATCCAATCAATATGACCGTTTGCCCTGCTGCCTATCAAAAATGAAATAGAGGCCGAAAATACTACCAAAAAGGTAAGCCTTAATTTTATCAGTTTTGAAAAATCACTCCATTTCATTTACTTCCCCCCCTAACATTAACCGACTGATGCAAATTCAACAGCAAATAAAATTGTGCTCCAAATACCAAACTCGCCAATAAAATATGTGCTGCCTGTGCAACTGGCGGCAGCGCCCAATATGATAACAATATCCCTGTAACTATCTGCAGCATAATCATCAAAAAGTTAAAGCTCATTAACTGCTGATGAATAGAATGCCTGTTAAAACGCTTACGTACCAATGCATATAATACCACGTTTATAATAAATATCAAAATGGCCATGTCCCTGTGATGCGCAAAGATTTCGCCTGCGTTAACAACCCAGCTATTGCGGTAACCACCCTGAAAGTGGGATGCAACGGCATCAATCTTCTCCCTTACCTCGGTGCCAAAAGTGATCTGCAGGATACTTAATAATAAAGCGACCAATGTGATAATATAAATAAGCGGGTTGGTATTCAACTTACCAATGCCGTAAACCTTTGCCAAATGATAGGTATAGATGCACAATCCCAATATGGCCAACGCCAGCAGCATGTGTACAGTAACTATCCACGCCACTAAGTTTGTTGATACTACTATAGATCCTAACCATCCCTGGAAACCCACCAGAATAACGTTTAGTATACTTAATACTGTTATCTTTTTATCCTTACTCCAATAGCTAAGTGAATATATAGCCGAAAGAAGCAGGAAAATACCAGATATAGCTCCTATTAAACGATTAATATATTCTGTCCAGGTTTTGCCCACGTTGAATTCTTCCGGGATCAAAATGGATCTGTCTTCGCGAATGCGTTTCGCCAAATCACTATAACCAAATATATCCAGCGTTTTGGCGAACCGCTGATTTTTAGCTAAACGCCGATCAGCATATTTTTGCTTATAATCTTTAGGCAAATCGGTACTGCTTGTTGGCGGTATATACCTGCCAAAACATTTTGGCCAGTCCGGGCATCCCATTCCTGACCCTGTACTACGCACAACACCACCGGCAAGTATCAAAACAAAAAGAAGAACGATTGTTATGAGGTTGATTTTTTGAAATCGTTTATTACGTGCGGCTATGCTCATTTAAATATTTCTAAAAATTTAGGGTACCTTATTAAGTCGGAAGTTCTTAAGTCTTAAGTTCTGAGTTATAACTGAGAACTTAAGACTTCCGACTTAAGACTTAACACGGTACCCTAAAAGATCAGATCAGTATTAAGATTATTTTACTTTTTCTTCAGCTTTCAGCGTACTGTTAAACTTGTTTAGCTCCGCTAAACCCGCCGGGTTATCTTCAAAATCATGAGGAAGATTTGAGCTCATGGTTTGTGAAAAAGGAACAGTTTGCGGGATAAAATCCTCTTCGGCACCTGGCTTGCTGTAATCATAAGGCCAACGATAAACAGTTGGTATCTCACCCGGCCAGTTACCATGAATATGCTCCACTGGGGCCGTCCACTCCAGGGTATTTGATTCCCATGGATTCTGCGTTGTTTTTTTACCGGCAAATATCGATACGATAAAGTTATATAAGAAAGCTACCTGTGCTAAAGCTGCCATGATAGCCGCCCAGGTAATAAATGTATTGATAGTTAACCATTTTTGCATTGAAGCAAATTCAGTAAATGCATAGTAACGACGTGGTACACCATCCAATCCCATAAAGTGCATCGGGAAGAATACCAGGTAAGCACCGATGAAAGTTAACCAGAAGTGCAGGTACCCTAACTTCTCGTCCATCAGTTTACCAAACATTTTAGGGAACCAGTGATAAACACCGGCAAGCATACCAAATATCGCTGCCGAACCCATTACCAGGTGAAAGTGAGCTACAACAAAATAAGTATCATGTAAGTTGATATCCAATGCAGCATTACCCAGGAAGATCCCGGTTAAACCACCTGATATAAAGAATGACACCATACCAATAGCAAACAACATTGCAGGTGTAAACCTGATGTTACCGCGCCATAAAGTTGCCAACCAGTTAAATGTTTTTACTGCCGATGGAACCGCAATGATCAGCGTAGTGATCATAAACACCCCACCAAGGAACGGATTCATACCGGTTACAAACATATGGTGCCCCCATACGATGAACGATAATACGGTAATACCTATCAGTGAATAAACCATCGCGTGGTAACCAAAAATTGGTTTACGTGAGTTTACCGACATTACCTCGGACGAAATACCCATCGCCGGCATAATTACGATATATACCTCCGGGTGACCCAGGAACCAGAATAAATGCTGGAACAGGATTGGGCTACCACCTTCATAAGGTTGCTGAACACCATTTAATACGATATCAGAAAGATAGAAGCTTGTACCAAAGCTGCGGTCAAATATCAACAATACAACACCGGCAACCAATACCGGGAATGCAAGGATACCCAATATAGCGGTAAGGAATAAAGCCCAGATAGTTAAAGGCATTTTCCAAAGGTCCATACCTTTTGTACGCATGTTTAACACGGTACTTACATAGTTGATACCGCCCATTAACGATGAAGCAACAAACAATACCATACTGATAAGCCACAAGGTCATACCCTCACCGGACCCGGGCATAGCTTTTGGCAGTGCCGATAACGGAGGATAGATTGTCCAACCACCACTGGCAGGGCCTTTTTGAACCAGGAATGATGATAACATTATCACACTCGCCAAAAAGAAGAACCAGTATGATAACATATTCATGAATGGCGAAGCCATGTCACGGGCGCCTATCTGCAAGGGAATCAATAAGTTGGCAAAAGTACCGCTTAAACCGGCCGTTAATACAAAGAATACCATGATGGTACCGTGAATAGTAACCAATGACAGATAAAACTCGGTACTGATACGTCCGTTTGGCGCAAAATGACCCAGTAATGTAGTCAACAACGGGAATGTTTTATCTGGATAAGCCAGCTGAATCCTGAAAAGTATTGATAATATCATTGCAATAACCGCCATAGTAATACCTGTAATAAGGAATTGCTTGGCAATCATTTTATGATCCATGCTAAATATGTATTTAGACACGAAAGTTTCGTTATGGTGATGTTCGTGACCGTGTTCGTCGTGATGTGCTACTCCGTGATCGTGAACTGCTAATGTTGACATATCGCTCTTTTATCTTATATTAATTATTTAACGCTAACCTATTTTGAGACACTGTTTGTTGCGGTTCCGCGGCTGCGAAATGCAATTCCTTCCTTAACCCATCGGTTAAGTACGGTTTTTGGTGTGATAACCATGTCTGGTATTCGGCTTCAGAAACTACACGCACAATTTTTTGCATGTTATAGTGACCGCCACCGCATATTTTGTTACAGTACACTAAGTACTCAAATTTAGGGTCGTCCAATCGGGTGCGCATTTGCGCAGTAGTAATAGTTGGGGTAAATTTAAAATAGGTTGGTAATCCCGGTACGGCGTTAAGCTGAACCCTGAAGTGTGGCATGTAAACACTATGGATAACATCCTGGGCTTGTATATTTAACCTTACAGATCTGTTTACCGGCAGGTACATGGTATCGGCAGACAAATCATCAAAGCTGCTTTTCCTTTTGAAATTAACACCCAGTTTGTTTGATGCAGTAGTTAGTTTAAAGTCCTTAGGGCCTAATTTGCCATCCTTACCAGGATAACGTAGTTCCCAGGCAAACTGGTGACCGGTTATATCAACATCGATGGCTGCAACTTCGCCCTTAGCATCAGTGTTATCCATAATTGTTTGCCAGGTAAAAAATCCGAAGACAACCAATATAGTTAAAACTATAGCAGGTACTATGGTCCATACCTTTTCGATGGTATTATTATGCGGTAAAAAGTGTGCCCTGCGTTTATCAGAGTGACGGTATTGAAATAAAAACCCAAACAATAATATTTGTGTAATAAAAAACACGATCATCGTCAACACCGTTGTAACGGTGAACATCTCATCAATTTTAATACCGTGAATAGAGGCTGCTTCCGGTAAGCTCATGCTTCCCTGAACTGTAAATGACCAATAGGAACCATACAAACCTGCAAGCAAGAACGCAAGGCAAGTAAAACCCATTACATTGTTCCATTTAAGGCCTTTTTTACCCTGAATTTTAAGGGTAAGATCGTAGATTTTTAAAATTTTACCTACCACAGCCACACCAACACATATCAGCAAAAACAAAAGCGAATAATAGGCAACACCGGTCCAATCAACTTGTGGGGCATCTTCGGTAGTACCGGCTGCTGCAGCTTGTGTTTGCGCAATCACCAGGTTAGTGCCCATAAGCATAAACGCAGCGAAAAACGATAGTAAGAATTTAGAATTTATTAATTTTTTGAATGCCATTTTAATGTTTGTTTGGTATTCTGTACTTGTTGCAAAAATAACAATTATTATATGTGATGATGAAGGCTCTCCTGTAGGAAAGGGTGTTTTTTAGGAATTATTGATTTGAACTTGCTTAGTGCATTCATCGTCAAAAATACAAACAACCCTACAAACCCTATTGCCACACCTGCTTCAATCCAAAGTATTTCGGTATACCATTGCGATGTTGGACCTACCGTGCCCGGCATTACCATTTGAAAATAATCAAGCCAGTGACCTATAATTAAAACATAACAGGTAACCTTTAATACTTTTGTAGTACGTTTTGAATCACGAGACATGATTATCAATAACGGCGCTAAAAAGTTGATAACAATATTTAACCAGAACCATGGTTTAAATTCGGGTTCCCATCTGCGTAAAAAATAAACTGTTTCTTCTGGAATGTTGGCGTAGTAGATCAACAGGAACTGGGCAAACCAAACATATGTCCAAAAGATAGAAAAACCAAACATTAGCTGGCCAAGATTATGCAGGTGATCCTGTGAGATCCATTGCATGTAACCATTTTCTCTTAATTTAATAATAGTTAGCGTAATAATAGCTAAACAGCTAACCCACATAGCGGCAAAGTTATACCAGCCAAACATTGTTGAAAACCAGTGAGCTTCTAATGACATGATGGTATCAAAAGCGAATATTGGTGAGGTAAACCCAAATATTACCAAAAATAAACATGATATGGTAAAGCTTTTACGATAGTAAAACATCCCCCCCAACTCATCTTCACCTTCTGAATATTTAACCAGTAGCGAACCAAAAATAGCGTAACTACCCAAAAATACAACCATGCGTACCAAAAAGAAAGGTTGATTTAAAAATACCGATTTACCTGCTATAATGGGATCATAATTAGCATTACCCTTAACGGCAACACCAGCTATGTTCCACAATTTATATAAATAAGGTGCAACAACCTGCTTGCCTTCAATTTCGGTATTGTGTGTAATATTTAAGCCGGCTATTACTACTACCAATAATATAATAGCGGCTATTGGCAGTGTTTTAGCAAATGCCTGTGGAATACGGATCAATGAAGCCGACCAACCTGCCTGCGCAACATATTGTAATGCGCAGAAAAATACACCTGCCATGCAAACACAGGCAAAGTAATAGCTCATCAGCAATAAATTTGCAAATGTGCGTTCGCCAAATCCGGTCAAAAACCCGGCAAGTATGGTTATAACCCCTACTGCTATGGCAGCCAGGCTATATGTTTTTACCTTGCCGGTAAATTCAAATTGCTCGTCAAAACTATTATGAGTGCTCATTCAATTTTATTCTTATAATGTTTGTAAATGGTGAACATACATGATCACTTTCCAGCGCTCTTCAGGGTTAAGCTGCGAGGCATATGAACCCATGGCGTTTACACCGTATGTAATGGTATGATAAATTTTACCGTCTGTTAAATCTTTCATTGCGCCGCCACGTGATGACTGTCCGCTTGAATACGATGGCGGAGGTGGATAACCGTGTTTTACCACTTCTCCATCACCAAGCCCCTTTTCGCCATGACATGGCGAGCAAAAATGCTCAAACAAAATCTTGCCATCTTTATAATTAGCCTGAGTTTGTGCTAAAACAGTTTTAACCTCAACACTTGCCAGTTCATAACCATCCTTTGTGTTGGGATAATCAAACTTGGTAAAGCCTACCGGAATAGTTCCGGCCGGTGGTACCTGGGCAGTTTTACCATCTTTAAAGTTAGGGTTCTTTTGATCGGGATCGTAAGCGGTGTGCTCATACATGTTAGGGGCATACTCCCAGCCAGTACTTCTTTTATCCTTGCACGATGTTACAACTATCGAAGCAGCGATAATGATAACTATTGTTCCTAATATTCTAAATTTATTCATAGCTAACATATTTTCTGTCGTTATGCTTAACTTCTACAGCTCCTGCTTCTTTTAATAAATTGGTGATATCTGCATGCGGTGTATTACCTTTTGCATCAATGGCGATAACAAATTTGTCGTTAGTAGCACGCAGGTCCATTACCCTTGGCGCACGGCCCGGGAAAAGGTGCGTTGCAAAAAAGAAAGTAAACGTCATACCAAAAGCAGTCCATAACACAGTCCACTCAAAGGTTACCGGTACAAAATCTGGTATGGCAAAAGCATTCTTTCCTCCTATGTTGGTAGGCCAGTCATGTACCAGCATGTAGTAAACCATGCTAAACATAATGGTGCCACCTAAACAGCCGAACATGAACGCTGCATAACCCAAACGCGAGTCCTTGATACCTAATTTAGCATCAATACCATGAATTGGACAAGGTGAATAAACGTCATAAATAGGTACGCTACTCTTTTGTAATTTATCGATCCCGTGCATCAGATCATCCGGATCATCGAAAATGCCTAATATATATTTGGTGCTACTCATTTTTATACTTTTTCGTATGAAGATTGTTCAACACTATCAAACTTACCTAATGAGCTAACATAAAACTCAGCCTCGGCTGGTTCAACATGGCCATTTGCAAGTATTTTTCTTTTTGCTTGCTCACTTGAGCTTTTAAGTATCAGTTTCACCTCGGCCATAGCCACTGAAGGCAGCACCCTTATAAATAAAAGGAACATGGTAAAGAATAAACCTATTGAACCGATAAAGACACTTACATCAACCCAGGTTGGATAAAACATGGCCCAGCTTGATGGGATATAATCGCGGTGTAGTGATGTTACGATAATTACGAAACGCTCAAACCACATACCGATGTTTACAACGATTGAAAGTGTCCAGGCCAATGGGATATTGGTACGGATTTTCTTGAACCAAAATAACTGTGGTGTAATTACGTTACAGGTCATCATGCTCCAGTATGCCCACCAGTACGGTCCCGAGATACGGTTCATGAAAGCGTATTGCTCATACTCGGCCTGTGAGTAAAATGCGATGAAAAGCTCTGTTAAATAAGCCACACCTACGATAGAACCTGTTAAAAGGATGATCTTATTCATCGATTCAATGTGGAACATGGTGATGTAGTTTTCTAAGCCTAATACTTTACGTGCTACTAACAATAGTGTTTGCACCATGGCAAAGCCAGAGAAGATAGCGCCCGCAACGAAGTATGGAGGGAAGATGGTTGTGTGCCATCCTGGTTCCAGTGATGTTGCAAAGTCCATTGATACAATGGTGTGTACAGATAGTACCAGTGGTGTTGAGATACCTGCCAGGATTAATGACACGGTCTCGAAACGTTGCCAGGTTTTAACCGAACCTGTCCATCCAAATGACAACACGGAGTAAATACGGCGGCGTAAGCCTGTTGCACGGTCGCGGATGGTAGCTATATCAGGCAATAAACCTGTATACCAGAATACCAAAGAAACCGAGAAGTAAGTTGATATCGCGAATACGTCCCAGATAAGCGGCGAGTTCCAGTTAACCCATAATGAGCCGTACTGATTTGGTAAAGGTAATGAGTAAACTGCCATCCACGGGCGGCCCATGTGAGCACCGATATAGGTAGCGGCACAAATTACCGCAAAAATTGTCATGGCCTCGGCCGAGCGGTTGATAGAGTTACGCCAGTTTTGACGGAACAACAACAATACCGCCGAGATAAGCGTACCAGCGTGACCGATACCTACCCACCACACGAAACCGGTAATATCCCAGGCCCATCCAACTGTTTTATTTAGTCCCCACGAGCCTATTCCAAACCAAAATGTATAGCTGATGGCAAAAACCCAAAGCAGGGAGCCCAATGACGCTACACTAAAACCGATCCACCAGGCTTTACCCGGCATATTCTCTACGGGGCGTAATACATCGTCAGTAATCTGACCGTAGGTGATGTTTTTACCCGTGATTAACGGTTCCCTTATTATTGATTCACTATGAGATGCCATATATTTTAATCTCTGTATATAAAAATTTTAAGCCTCTAATTCTGATAAATTTCTCACCTTAACCTGGTAACCAATACCTGGCTGAACGTTTAACTCTTCAAGCACGTAGTAAGTTCTTTCGCTCTGTAATGCTTTATAAACTTCTGAGTTTTTATCATTCCTGTTACCAAATACGATAGCATTAGCCGAACATGTTTGCTGGCAGGCAACCTTGATCTCACCATCCTTAAGCGGACGTTTTTCCATTTTGGCTTTTAACTTACCTGCCTGGATCCGCTGAACACACATCGAGCATTTTTCCATTACCCCACGGAAACGTGTGGTAACATCAGGGTTCAATACCAATTGTGTATGTTCATTGTTCAGGTAGTTATCAAAACGAGAGTCGTTCCAATAATTAAACCAGTTAAAACGGCGTACTTTATAAGGGCAGTTATTTGCGCAATAACGTGTACCGATACAACGGTTGTAAGCCATTTGGTTCAATCCTTCTGATGAGTGAACAGTTGCTAATACCGGGCATACTGTTTCGCATGGCGCGTGATCACAGTGCTGGCAAAGCATCGGCTGGTGAACTACCGATACATTATCAAAATTGGTAAGCTTAGCAATTTCCTTCTCTTCGGTTACAGCCTCTTCACTGTCGCCATGGTCGTTAAAGCTGTAGTAACGGTCAATACGGATCCAGTGCATTTCGCGACGACGCTTAACCTCATCTTTACCTACAACAGGAATATTGTTTTCGGCGCTACAAGCTACCACGCAGGCACCGCAGCCAGTACATGCATTAAGGTCGATGGCCATAACCCAGTCGTAAACAGGGCGGTCGTGATCATCCCAAAGGCTGGTTTTATTATAGTCCTTATGTTCGCCCTCGTTACCGCTACCGGCAGCAGGGTTCTTTTTGTATGCTGTAAATGAAGCTTCGCGGATAACACTCCTGCCCTCGTATGAGTGGTGAGTTTGTGTTTGCGCAAGCGGCGATATGATACCTGTTTTACCAAATGATGTAATAACAGCAGTAGTTTGCAATGTTCCGTTACGGAAGCTATAGAAAGGGAATGCGTTTTTACCTACATTATTACCTACCGTACCAGCACTTACCCTACCATAACCAACAGCAACCGATATAGTGCCTTGCGCCTGACCTGGCTGAGCCAATACAGGTACTTCAACAGTATAACCATTAGCTTCAATTTTGATCACATCACCTTCTTCGTAACCAAGCTTCTTAATATCTGCCATTGACATGGCAGCAAAGTTATCCCATGTAACTTTAGATACCGGATCTGGCAGCTCCTGCAACCATGGGTTATTGGCACGTTTACCATCGCCCATTGCTACTGATTGATAAACCTGTAATTCAAATTTATCACCAGATACCAGGCTGTTGCTATGATCTAATATAGTTTGTGCCACAGCATTAAGATCATGGCTAAAAGTATAGACACCAGCTGCTAAAGGAGCAGTTTTGATCATGCCTTTTTGCAACAACTCTTCCCATCCTTTTTGACCGGATAAGCCGCCTTTTGCCAATAATCCGTTATCCCAGGTGTTACGTACATAAGTATAGTAATCCTTCACAGGGCTCTCACTCCATACCAGTAAGCTATGCTCGGCCTGGCGGGTGTTATACACCGGGTTAATGGTTGGCTGTATTACGGTATAATAACCTTCTACAGCGTTGGCATCACCCCATGATTCTAAATAATGATGATTTGGCGCTACTACGTTTGATAGTAAAGCAGTTTCATCATTATGATCTGAGAATGATATTTTTAAACGTACTTTTTTAAGTGCGTCAGTAAACTCTTTTGCTTTAAAGTAATCGTAAGCAGGATTAGCGTTAAGGAATAATACCGCGCCAACCTGGCCGGCGGTTAATTCTTTTACAAACGCTACAAAATCCTGATCGTTACCGGCATATTGTTTTGATGCATTATCAAGGTCGATAGTACTACCATAGCTACCCAATATTGAGTTAATGGCATTTACTAAAGTTTGCGTAGCTACATCATTTGAACCTGCAACAACTAATGCTTTACCTTTTGCAGCAACCAATTCTTTAGCGGCAAGGGTTATGGCATTATCAATAGCTTTATTGCTTAATTTTTTTGACCCGGCTAAGCTTGTGCCTGCAACAGCATTGTATAAGCTTAATAAGGCAACACCTTCTTCAGATGGTTTGATAGGATAGCGGTTATCGGCATTGGTACCGGTTAAGCTCATTCCTGCCTCAAACTGAATGTGGCGCGACATTTTTTTGCTTTCCAGTGACTTGCTGTTACGATTTGATACGTATTGGCGGGTAAACTCTTCCGGCGAGATCCAGGTACCAAGGAAATCAGCGCCAAAGCTTACAATCACTTCTGCTTTATCAAAATTGTAATGTGGTAATACGGCTTTGCCAAAGCTATTTTGATTAGCCTGGATAATACCTGTATAGGATACCGCATCATAATTGATATGCTTAGCGGTTGGATATTTTGCAACAAAATCAGCAATAACTGCTAAAGTAGATGGGCTGTGGATAGTTGAAGTAACTATACGGATGCCTTTACCTGCAGCCGCAATAGCAGCAAGTTCACGTAAAACAAAAGCATCAACTTCGGGCCATGCCGCATCGTTGCCATCAATTTTAGGATCCTGTGTACGGTTTACATCATACAGATCCAATACCGAGGCCTGTCCCTGTGCGCTTAATCCACCCTTTGCAAACACGTCATGTGGGTTACCCTCAACTTTAATAGGGCGGCCTTCACGTGTTTTTACCAAAATAGCCTGTCCTTCATAAGTTGAAGAATAGTAGTTAGCTACACCAGGTGTAACTTCCTCAGGTTTTATAAGGTAAGGAATTGATTTATGCACAGGTACTTTTTGACAAGCGGCCAGTGTAACAGCACCAACACCAAAGCCAAGCGCCTTTAAAAAGTCGCGGCGGGGAGTTTTAGCCGATAAACCAGATCCGCTCAGCACTTCCTCAATAGGAATAGGCTCTGCAAACTCGTTTTTATTTTTCTCAACAAATTCTGGTGTTTTGTTTAGTTCTTCTAAACCTTTCCAGTATTTTTTATTGCTGTCCATTTAAGCTATATAAACTGTAATGCTAAATTCTTATTTATTAATAGTGACATTTACCGCACTCGATACCACCTAAAACTGCGGCAGTAACTTTCTCGCCTTTTTTAATCTTGTCGTGAGCTGCAAGTATGCTGTCGTAATAAGCGTTTCCTTTACCGTTAACCTCGGTACGTTTGTGGCACTGTATACACCATTTCATGGTAAGCGGCGAGTATTGGTAAACCTCTTTCATGGTTTGAACAGGACCATGACAGGTTTGGCATTTGATACCGCCAACTTTTACGTGTTGCGAGTGGTTAAAGTAAGCCAGATCCGGCAGGTTGTGGATCCTTACCCATTGAATAGGCTTGGCTGCTGTACTGTCATACTTCTGAGTTTTTGGATCATAACCCAAAGCATCATATATCTTGTGTATCTCCGGCGACTCGGTTTTAACAACCTTGTGGCAGTTCATACATACGTTTAATGATGGGATAGAAGCATTTTTTGATTTATATGCACCTGAGTGACAGTACTGGCAATCTATTTTCATAGTACCGGCATGTAACTCATGAGAGTATTTGATTGGCTGCACCGGTTGGTAACCTGTGTGTACATTAGTGTTCCAAAGGGAAACCCATCCCCAGCTGCCCATTGCTATAGTACCGCATACAAGGATAAAGAATACCAGCTTTTTGTTTTTAAGGACCTTTTTAAGTAAAGCGTTCTTATCAACCGCAACCGGCTCTTCTTCAATTACAAGATCTTTGTTTTTTAACAGCAGGCGCTCTAATGTTCCAACAACTTTGTTAAGTACTAATATTACAATGAAAGCGATTACGACAACGCCAACTAATCCCCAGATAACAAGACCGCTTGGACCTTCGTCAACTTTAGCTGCACCAGCATTATTAGCCGGGTTGGCTTTTGCGTCCTGCATGGTTTTCCACTCAGCACGTACATAGGTAATAACATTACCTACATCTGCATCAGACAGGTCTGTAAAGGTGGTCATCGCCTTCTGCTCAAACTTGTTATAAATAGCAAGAGCCTTAGGATTTTTTGCAGCGATTAAAGCCTGGTTGTTCTGAATCCATTTGATAAGGTATTTATCATCTGTTTCTTCGGTAATCTGCGGGCCAAGCGCCGGACCGGTCATTATCTGGTCGATCTTGTGACACGCAGTACATTTGGATTTAAAAATGGTTTCGCCTTTAGCAGCGTCCGTTTGTGCGTAAGCAGCAGAAAGACTTAAAAAAGCAAACCCAACAATCAGTAAAACCGATCTTGAGAATTGTTTAAAAATGAATGAGAAACTTCTCATAGAGTGTATTTATGCTAAATAATTTTTATATTAATGTTTATTCCGCTGTATTGATGTATGCACCATCTGAATATTACAGGCACAAAAGTAAAATTTATTACAGTATCGCTGACACATAAATGACAGTAACCTATAATTTATAATCGTTCTAAATAAATGTAAAAAATGCCATTTAAATACCCTTTAGCATGTATTTATATCATTTTGAAAATCTTTTAATGGTTTTATCACCAATATCGATTTTAAATTTTGTTACTGTTTTAGTATCCAGGCAAATATTAGGGGCGCTACAATAGTGGCATCGCTCTCCACTATAAACTTAGGGGTGTGTATATCCAGCTTACCCCAGGTTATCTTCTCATTTGGCACAGCACCCGAGTATGAACCATACGATGTGGTTGAATCCGAGATCTGACAAAAGTAACTCCAGAAAGGTACATCATGCATCTCCATATCCTGGTAAAGCATAGGTACAACACATATCGGGAAATCGCCCGCAATACCGCCACCTATCTGGAAAAAGCCTATACCCTTGCCCGATGAATTTTTGGTATACCAATCTGCAAGCCAGGCCATATATTCGATACCACTTTTCATGGTTGATGCCTTCAGCTCACCTTTAATAAGGTAGGATGCAAATATGTTACCCATGGTGCTATCTTCCCATCCGGGCACAACTATAGGCAGGTTTTTTTCGGCCGCAGCAAGCATCCATGAGTTTTTAGGATCAATTTCATAATACTGCTCCAGCTCACCGCTTAGTAATATTTTGTACATGTATTCGTGCGGGAAATAGCGCTCGCCGCTGTCATCAGCATCTTTCCATATTTTGTGAATATGTTTTTGCAGCCTGCGGAAAGCTTCCTCTTCGGGAATACAGGTATCGGTAACACGGTTATAGTGATTCTCCAACAAATCCCACTCTTCCTGCGGACTAAGATCGCGGTAGTTGGGCACCCTTTTGTAGTGCGAGTGCGCTACCAGGTTCATGATGTCTTCTTCAAGATTGGCCCCGGTACAGGAGATTATGTCAATTTTATCCTGGCGGATCATCTCGGCCAGCGAAATGCCCAGCTCCGCAGTGCTCATGGCACCGGCCAGGGTAACCATCATTTTACCTCCTTCATCAAGGTGGGTCTCATATCCTTTGGCGGCATCCATTAATGCTGCTGAGTTAAAATGCAGGTAGTTTTTTTCAATAAACTGCGAAATAGGTCCTCTTGTGATGCTCATGGTGTATCAATAAAATTCAGGTGCAAAAGTAGGCATTTTAGTTAATTATGATTTTTAAATTCAAAATACTCTAAAATTCAACTATCATAAAGGCAAATGAGGCTATATTAGCAAAAATTGCCTATGAAGACATTTGTAACAACTCTGCTGTTTATTTTTTGCCTGCAACCTGCGTTTTCGCAAACAAACCTTCTCCCTAAATTTATCCGTAAAATGTATTTTGATAAGGATAGCAGTAAAAAAAGCAGCTTTGTTATTTTACCGGTTCTCAGTTCGGCACCCGAAACAGGGCTTGAAGTGGGCGGGGCTGGTTTGTATTCATTTTATACCGATAGCCTTAAAAGCGACACGCGTGTATCAAACATTTTTACTTACGCTACCATTACAACCAAAGGTCAAAACCGCCTTAGTTTAAGTACCAGCTACTGGACACCGCATAACAAATATCACTTTACAGCAGGCATCAGCTATATAAACTTCCCTTTTGATTTTTATGGTATTGGTAATAATACGCTGAAAGCCAACACCGATCGTGTTGGGCAAAAAAGGATTAAATTATATATAGGAGCCGAAAAAAAACTTACCGATAACTTATATGCCGGTTTTGTGGCAGGTGCTTACAGGTACAGCTTTGGCGATGGACAAGCCAACAGTATTTTTTATACCGATCCAAGAGTTGAAAACCGTGAAGACGGCACCAGCGCCTACATTGGCCCAAGCCTTATTTTTGATAGCCGTAACAATAATACCTACACTACTAAAGGTGCCATTATAAACACATCATTTGAAATTACGCATGGCTTATTTGGCAATAATGATTATAAAGGCGGCTTATTTAATATAGAATATTCCCAGTTTTTTTCGCTTAGTAAAAAACTGGTTCTTGGGGTCGACATACAGGAGCAAAACCTTACGGGCAAACAGTCACCATTTTATTTAATGCCCGCTTTGGGCAACGACGAGTTGATGCGGGGGTATTACAACGGACGTTACCGCGACCGTAATATGCTTGCCGGCCAAACCGAGCTGCGTTACCGCTTAAGTCCGCGCATTGGCCTTGCAGGTTTTATAGGTACCGGAGAGGTTTTTAACAAAAGCTTTAGCTGGGGACAATTGAAACCCAACTACGGCGCCGGTGTCCGTTACTTTTTTGATATTGAGAAGGGCCTAAGCATCAGGGCTGATTACGGTATAGGTCAAAAGGTTACGGGAGAAGCGCGGCAGAGCGGATTTTATGCAGCGCTGGGGCAATCGTTTTAAATCAGAATTTACAGAATTTTTGAAGATTCAGAATTTAAGCGCGAATTCTGCTAATTTCAAAATTCTGCTAATTCTGATCAATACTTCACCTTAAAATGTTCCTTCTCAGCCCTGCCGGATTTGAAGAACACGAGACCTATCCAGAACAGATCAATAGTTAGCGTAACCTTTGGATGTGCTTTGATTTGAGTCCAGGCTTGTTTCATTTCCCTGCTTTGATAAATACCGGTAAAAACAAGTACGGTATCATTATGCGTTTTGGGGAGGCATAGTTCAAAATAGTTCAGCATTTCATTCTTACACTGATTGCTGTTAAAAAGAATCATATCAACTGTTGCTTCGCCTATGCCGGCAATTGTACCATCATTTTCGATAATATAAACCCTGGCATCAGGTACGGCCTTTTGCAGGTAAAAGGTTGTTATGCTATCTCCCGTGCCAATTTCAATAATGGTGGCCGGATTAAAATAAGCGGTTAACCTGTAAAGCAGCTGGTTTACTTTAGGCTTTAATACCCCTGTTTTCCGACCGGATATATGCAGAGCTTCAGCCTCATGGTACACTTTTTGGTCTTTATAATCGTATATTACTGTATCAATCAGCTTATATACAAACGGAGAATGTACGCCATGCCTGTTGTTTGCCCTGAGGCGATGCTGCACATAATCTTGCACTAATCTGAAACTTAACATCACTGCAAAAGTAAAAAAGTTTAGTATTTTAGCAGTATAGCGTATGATAAATCCGACGGAAGTAAACTCTTTGATCCGGTTACTGGACGACCCAGATAACGAGATCTATGAGCATGTTCACGAAAAACTGCTCGGCTATGGTATTGAAGTGATAGCATACCTGGAAACGGCCTTTGAGCAAGCCTTTGATGCGGTGCAGCAGGAACGTATTGCTAACCTGGTACACGAGATCCAATTCGGCACATTAAAAAACGACCTTAAGCTTTGGCACCAGGGTGGCGCTTTCGATCTTTTACAGGGCATCCTTATCATTAACCGCTACCAATATCCCGATCTGGACGAACAGAAAGTTATAAACCAGATAGAATCCATTAAGCGCGACATCTGGATCCAGATGATGAATGAGGCCAGCCCTAAAGAACAGATCAAGCTTATTAATCATGTATTCTACAATATTTATGGTTTCAGCGGCAACACCTCCAACCACCTCGACCCGCAAAACAGCTTCCTGAGCCAGGTGCTGGAAACCAAGAAAGGCAACCAGATCTCGCTGGCCATCATCTATTCCATTATCGCCCAAAAACTGGATATCCCGGTTTATGGTGTAAACCTGCCACAGCATTTCATTTTAGCCTACCTGGATGAAAGTATGGAAAGTGAATTTGAAGGCAACATCCTGTTTTACATCAATGCCTTTAACAAGGGATTCATTTTTGGCCGCAGGGATGTAGATATGTTTTTGAAACAGCTTAACCTTAAGTTTGATAAACAGTTTTATGAACCCTGCTCAAATACCGATATCATTAAACGGGTGATCCGTAACCTCATAAGCGCCTACGAAAATCTTGGTTCGACGGAAAAGGTAGTGGAATTAAATGAGCTGTTGGGAATATTGGGGTAAACCTCGTTTAAGATTTAGTCAACTACTACTTTATCTAATCCTTCTTTCCACGCATAGTATAATCCTTGACTATGTAATTTAGAAATGTTAACTCCATTTATCCAATCATAATGTTTTTTAATATAATCGTTAAACCGTAATTTGAGGTCATGAGCCGTTATAGTTTTATGCTCATCAACTAAAGCGATAAGAGTATCCATAATGAAACTACGCCCCTGACTCATAGCAGTCCGACATAATTCGTCATATGTAATTATGTCCAAATCCGATAAGTGATTAAATTTACTCTTTAATCTTAGATTTATTGGCTGTAACCAATTCTTACCAAACTCCATGCCATACTAAGGCCTTCATTAAGTATTTCCTCTTTCAACGTATGCTTTATACTAAACAACCTTGTTATTAAGCTCATAAAAAAATATCGAACAGGCAGATCTTACTTCCCGCTCAAAAAACCATTCTCCTCCAGCCAATTGGTGGCCCATTCAAACCATTTGCCTTTGTTTTTGGAGTTATTCATGCCAAAACCGTGGCCGCCTTCCTGGAACAGGTGCATCTCGGCCTTTACTTTATTTTTTAGCAAGGCATCATAAAACATCAGGCTGTTTTGCACAGGCACCACATTATCATCCTGGGCATGTACCAAAAATGTAGGCGGCGTGTTAGCCGTAATTTGTTTTTCGTTTGAGTATAATTCAAGTTGCGCTGCCGATGGTGTTTTGCCTATCAGGTTTTCGCGCGAACCAACATGAGCCTGTTCGCCAAAACTAATTACAGGGTATATCAGCATCATAAAATCGGGGCGCAGGCTAATGTTGTCTTTATTTTCAATCACCGGTTTATCAAAGTGTGTTCCTTCGGTAGATGCCAGGTGCCCGCCGGCCGAAAAGCCAATAATTCCTATTTTTGCAGGGTTTATCCCCCACTCCTTAGCATTTTTACGAACAGTTAATATGGCCATTTGCGCATCCTGTAGCGGACCGATTGACCTATCTACCATTATATCATCACTTGGCAAGCGATACTTCAGTAAAAACGCTGTTACACCTATTTTATTAAATTCCTGGCAAATGGCTATCCCCTCATGTGCATTGGCTAAACCGCCATAACCGCCGCCCGGGCAAACTACAATAGCGGCTCCGTTGGCCTTACCTTTTGCCGGCAAATAAGGTGTGAGGGTTGGTTCACTTACCCCTGTTATCCATGCACCATTTATTTTCTCTACATAAGTGGCAGGCGTAGGTTTTGAATTGGGCACACCTTTTGGATACAAAGGCATCGGCTTTTCCTGGCCGTAGGCTATAGTTGCTGCAATGGTCAAAACAAGGGCTGATAAAATAATTTTCATAATTTGTTAGGTATATGCAATTATAGGTTTTTTATGCTAAACTTTTGCCTAAAGCATCTTTTACCATTTCGCGGTTTTGGCGCGAGATGGGAACTTTGGTTTTATCGCTTAACAATAAAATACCGCCATCCTCTTTCAAATAACTTTTTACAAATTGTGTGTTCACCAGGTGCGATTGATGGGTACGCACAAAATGGTGTGGTTTTAATATATCGGCAAACTCCTTAAGGGTTTTGCATACCAACACCTGTTCGCGGCTTTGCAGGTAAAATGTGGTATAATTGTTTGATGCCTCGCACCTGATGATGTCGGTAATTTTTACATACATGATCTCGGTAAGTGTGGGCAGCGTGATCTTGGGCGTTTCCTTTTGGCCGGCCTTGATGTACTCCAGCAGGTGTTCTATACTTTGATTTTGTTGCCGGCCGCTTATCTTTTGCTCAGCCTTTTCAACAGCCAGTTTAAATTCGGTTATATCTATCGGTTTCAGCAGGTAATCCAATGCCGAAAACTTTATGGCCTGGATACCGTATTTATCATAAGCAGTGATAAAAATAACTTCGAAATTAATTTTATCAAAAGCCCGCAATACATCAAAACCCGATTGCCCAGGCATCTGAATATCCAGAAACAGCAAGTCGGGTTGATTGGCTTTTATAGCTGTTATAGCATCAATGGCATTTGATGCTGTTGCCACTACATCAATTTGGAGGCAATAGGTTTGGATGATCTGCTGCAAATTTTCGATATTGTTAGGCTCATCATCAACTATAATACTTCGGATACTCATGGGCGTAAAATTATATCCAGTTTGATAAACGGATACTAACTACAGTACCCGGCCCTTGTGTATCTATATTTAAACTCACAGGCTGATCTTTATATAACTGATTTAATAAAGCTACGCGTTCTTCGCTTAATTTTACGCCATAACCGTTTATTTCGCCGGGGCTATCCTGGTTAATCCATTTGCCATTATCTTCTATAGCGAAGATGATATCTTTCGCTTCGCGGATAATTGAGATCTTAATTATGCCTGCTTCTTTTAACACGGCAACACCATGCTTAACCGCGTTTTCAACAAATGGTTGCAACAACATAGCAGGAATATCAGTGTTTGCCTTGTTCAATGCTTCATCAACCTTTATCTCATATTTAAAACCGAAACGTAGTTGTTCCATTTGCAGGTAATCATCTAAAATAGTTATTTCCTGCTCCAGGCTTAATAGTTCATCGTTACCGGTATCCAACACCTGCCGGGTTAAGCCTGCAAATTTGGAGAGGTAATGATTTGCGCCTGCTATATCATTTTTATTCACCAGGTTTTGAATGGATGTTAAAGCATTAAACATAAAATGTGGGTTAAGCTGCGCACGGATGGATTGCAATTTTAACCCTGCTGTTTGCTTTTCCTGTGCTGCCCGTAACAGCTTTACCTGGTTGCGCCTATAATACCCCCCAAACAGCAAAACAACACCCGTGAGTGTTGCTATGATGTAAGGTAAGGTTTGTTTTATAGAGACCTTTTTATCTGATACCGGGGGCGGCTCAACGTTAAATGGGATCCGCAACATTTGCTCTTCGGGCCACTTGCCAAGGTCATTTGCACGCTGGATAATTATTTCATATTTGCCGGGCCTGTTGTAAAACTTACTATCTATATCATAATAGTTTTCCCGGTTATAATACCCCATTTCGGTAGTGTCTTTTTTGCCACGCTCATTTTTAACCAGGTACACCACATAGGGTATAGTTTCATGATGTTTATAGTATAAGCGCATACTGACCACACTGTCAGCAGGAAAGCTAAAATCTACCGGCATTCCAGTGTGCTCATTAAACTTTTTAGCATACCCATGATTAAGCTTTAAATTATCCAGATCAAAATAGTCTTTTAACCGGTTAATTTCTATACGTGTTACAAAGGGTTTAAAGTTAGGTTTCCAGTCACACACCACCCCTTGCCGTATATCGTAATTTTTGGTGTTAACCACTTCTATCAATAGTTGCTTACCCGGAGCTTTAAACTTACCCAAAAAACCATAAGGTTCAATTGCCCCATATTTTTGTTGGAGCATTGGAATTTTTGACCATGGAACTAATTCAACACTATCATTTTCAACTACATGATAGCGATAATCATCAACATTAGCTTTTGTAATGCCGTACGCTATTAAAATTGCCGTTGAAGTATCTGAAATGATATAACTTGCATACTCTTTAGAGACCGATTTTATATTTGATGAAAAAAAATCGACAAGATTGGGGTTAAGCTTTACGCCCAGCCAAATGGGGTGTTTGTCGTTTATCATTCTAAAGGACTTTACCGTGGCCAAATCGGTATCTTTAACGCCATAATACGCCCCTCTGTACTCGAAGGTAAAATGATTACCAAAGGATAGGTCCTGCTTTGCTTGTGCAGATGAACGTAACGGGGAGATGAAACTAAGGATTAGCCCGGTTAACAATACCAAAATACTGTTTTTCATGATTGTGTTTAAGTTTACAATTATTATTTACATCACAAAAATGTATTTATCGCCCGGGCTTATCAACGCACAATGAGTATGTGGTATTTGCGGGTTAGAATTTGGTTAGCTATTCCGTTAAACAACAATAGCGATGGATTACTGAGCCATCGCTATTGTGTTAAAATATGAATAAGAGTTATCCCTAACTCTTCGGTCCGCCAAATTCCATCAGGTAGGCTTTTAAAAACTCGTTAAGCTCACCATCTAATACGGCTGCCGCGTTTGATGTTTCGTAATCGGTACGCAGGTCTTTCACCAACTTATAAGGATGCAACACATAGTTCCGGATCTGCGATCCCCACTCTATTTTCTTTTTGTTGCCTTCAATGGTATTGGTTATCTCCATGCGCTTGCGCATTTCTGCTTCGTACAATTGCGATTTCAGTAAACGGATAGCATTATCCTTATTCTGTAATTGTGAGCGCGACTCCTGGTTTTTGATAATGATACCCGAGGGTTTGTGGTATAAACGCACTGCGGTTTCCACCTTGTTCACATTTTGCCCGCCTGCACCTCCCGAACGGAATGTTTCAAACTCGATATCTGCCGGGTTAATATCTATCTCGATGGTATCATCAACCAGCGGGTAAACGTATACCGATGCAAACGAGGTATGGCGCTTGGCATTTGCATCAAATGGCGAAACACGCACCAAACGGTGCACTCCATTTTCACCTTTTAAATAGCCATAGGCAAAATCGCCTTCCAGCTGCAGCGTTACAGTTTTTACACCAGCCACATCACCAGGCTGATAATCCTGCTCGGTAACTTTATAGCCATTCTTTTCGCCCCACATAATGTACATACGCATAAGCATACCTGCCCAGTCGCAACTTTCGGTACCACCGGCGCCAGCTGTAATTTGTAGTACCGCGTGAAATTGATCTTCTTCGGCCGAGAGCATGTTTTTAAATTCAAGCTCCTCAACCGCTTTTATGGCCATGTTATATTGCTCCAGCATCTCGGCTTCTGTAGCATCGCCGGCCTGGTAAAATTCAAATAGTACGCCGGTATCTTCAATTACCGCCAATACTTTTTGAAATTCATCTGTCCATACCTTTTTAACTTTGATGGAGGCCAGCACTTTTTCGGCCTCTTTTGGATGATCCCAAAAATGCGGGCCAACGGTTATTTCCTGTTCCTGATGCAGTAGCTCAAGTTTCTTGTCGATGTCAAAGATGCCTCCTCAGGGAAGCTGCTCTATCCCTTAAATCCAGAATCTGTTCTTTAGTCATGTGGCAAATATATACAATTTGATATTTGGCATAAATAAAAAAGACCTGCAAATTGTTTTATCAATCTGCAGGCCCGTTTCATAGGTAAATGATATTATCTTAAGCCACCATCAAATCATTAACCAGCAAACTTAAGTTGGCACGGTTACCATTTAGCTTGGTGAGCATATTGGTTAAACCAAACTCCTTAATCTGCTCGCTTTTTGACGCTTTTATAAGATCACTCATCACATGCGGGATAAGTGACTTGGCGATGATCATGGCCTGTGCGGGATCGATATGGTAAAATGTGTTAAGCCTGTTGGCAAACCTGCTTACCATGCTTGATACTAATGAATGATTGTAAATGCCTGAAGACTGGAAATACTTAACTACGTCTTTCAACTTACCGTTTTCCATCTGCCCTTTTAATACCTCAATGATTGAACTCGAAGCCTCGATCATTACACTCTCGTGAAGCTTTACAGGGATTACGGGATTGTTAATAACTGCCGTCCCGGCGTTATTTTTTACAAGCAAAAAAAGTTTTTCAAACATGGTCGTAAATATTTTATATCGAAATTTACAAAATGATGATAAATCAGCCGTTTGATTACCAACAATACAAATATATCAAATTATTATTTGAAACTTCAAAGCATTTTGTAAATATTTTTTAAATTATCGTAATTTTTAAGTGTCAAGTAAACACTATCTAAATGGTGTTCAAATAACACAAAGACAGCTTAGTTTAACATTTGTTATCCACCTAACAATTAACTTATTACTTTTGTTAAAAAACACATCAACTATGTTGCCAAATACCAATTTTACAACCACACAGAGCTACAAATATTTAGCTGACCATTACATTGATATTGTATCAAAAGGCCTGAAAGAACTATTCGATACTGATGATCAGCGATTTAACAAATTCTCAATCCAGTTTGAGGATATCCTGCTCGACTATTCTAAAAACCGTATTGACGATGAAACTATAGCTTTATTGATCCAATTAGCTAAAGAATGTTCAGTAAATAAGGCAATTGAAGCCATGTTTGCAGGCGAAAAAATAAACGTTACCGAAGGACGCGAGGTGCTGCACATTGCCTTACGTAACCGCAGCAACAAACCTATTTACGTTGATGGCAAAGATGTGATGCCCGATGTAAACAATGTACTTGATCATATGAAGGATTTCAGCAATGCCATCATATCAGGCTCCTGGAAAGGCTATACCGGCAAACCTATCACTGATGTGGTTAATATCGGCATCGGCGGGTCTGATTTGGGCCCCGTTATGGTAACCGAAGCATTGAAGGCTTATAAAAACCACCTTAACCTTCACTTTGTATCCAACGTGGATGGTACACATATAGCCGAAACACTGAAAGCGGTTGATCCGGAAACAACATTGTTCCTTATTGCTTCAAAAACATTTACCACCCAGGAAACCATGGGTAATGCCCACAGCGCCCGCGACTGGTTTTTAGCTGCCGGTGCTACCGAAGCCGATGTGGCCAAACACTTCGCGGCCTTATCAACCAATACAGCCGCGGTTGAAAAATTTGGCATCGATACTAAAAACATGTTCGAGTTTTGGGATTGGGTTGGCGGCAGGTACTCTTTATGGAGCGCTATCGGCTTATCAATCGCCCTCAGCATCGGCTTTGATAATTTTGCCGAACTACTGGAAGGCGCCCATGCTGCCGATGAACATTTCCGCACTGCAGAGTTTGAGCAAAACATCCCGGTTACCCTTGCCCTTTTAGGTATATGGTACAATAACTTCTTTGAAGCCGAAACAAACGCTATTTTGCCTTATGACCAATATATGCACCGCTTTGCCGCCTATTTTCAACAAGGCGACATGGAAAGCAATGGCAAACATGTGGACCGTAACGGTAAACATGTGGAATATTCAACCGGCCCGATCATTTGGGGAGAACCTGGCACCAACGGTCAGCATGCATTTTACCAGTTGATTCACCAGGGTACAAAATTGATCCCCTGCGATTTTATAGCTCCCGCCCAATCACACAATCCACTTGGCGAGCATCACAATATGCTGCTGTCGAACTTTTTCGCCCAAACGGAAGCCTTGATGAATGGTAAAACCGAAGAAGTGGTTATTGAGGAATTAAAAGCCGCTGGAAAATCTGATGAAGAAATTGCAGCTATAGCGCCATTCAAAGTATTTGAAGGTAACCGCCCTACAAACTCCTTCCTGCTTAAAAAGATTACCCCACGCAGCCTGGGTTCGTTGATAGCTATGTATGAGCACAAGATTTTTGTACAGGGCATTATCTGGAACATTTACAGCTTTGACCAATGGGGTGTTGAACTGGGCAAACAACTGGCCGGTAAAATCCTTCCTGAATTAAAAGACGATGCGGAGATTAGCAGCCATGATTCATCAACTAATGGGTTAATCAATTTGTATAAGGCATGGCGGTAAGCCCCCCGCCCCCCCAAAGGGGAGCTTTTGATAGCCACATTATTATAAGCAGAAAAGCCGCAAATTTGCGGCTTTTCTGCTTATAATTTTTGAGCAAGTGCTCTCCCCGCTTTAAAACCAGGGGCTAATCCTTACGCTCGTCACTATTTGAATAATTACCATTTATCGATGGTTTATCCGGAAAAGGGCTTTCATATTGCTCCGGGCCAAAAGATTCCCGTTCCTTGGGGCTGTAACCATATTCATTCTCGCCGGAATTGCCATCCTCAAACAGCAGCCAGAAAAAATAAAAAGGGATTATCTGCCACCATCCGCTTTTTCCAAGATCATGGCATCTTTTCGCTCCCTGCAACCAGGAAAACCATAGGAGAGGAATAAACACTAATAAAATTGCTTTAGGCCCATCGCCCGCTTCAGCTGATATCCTGATAGTTAAATAAGATATAACATAGATAATAAAACTGATGCCATACTCAGTTCTTCTGATACGGCCGTTAAATGAAAAAAGATTTTTAAACATACATTAATTGATAAGGTTTCCCTAATGTATGTAAACGATTGATATATTGGAATTTATTTCTTCACAAACTTTAGCCGAACTATCGTAATGAATCTTGATTTGCATAGCTCTTTTATATCAGGTCAAAATTCATTGTCGCCTCCATTTATGAGGCCGATCAGCAGCCATGATTCATCAACTAATGGGTTGATCAATTTGTATAAGGCATGGCTTTGATTTTGGCTAAAGCCGGAGTTGCTTGCCGACTATCCGTTGGCTAAAGCCAACGGCAATGAATTTTGATTTGCAAGTTGTTTGCTTGTCCTATTAATCGGAAAAGGTTTAAGTCAACCTTAATACTTGACATCCATTGCCTGGAACTACGGCAATGAACTGGCAATTCAATTTCATTGCCGTCCCATTTATGGGATGGATTATAAAATGGCGTAATGTTGGCTTTAGCCAAATTAAACTATGCTTTAGAAATAGCCTTATTTTAGATAAATTTACCCAAACCATCACAAATATGTCTTTTGTAAAAATCTGGATCCATTTGGTATTCTCCACTAAGAACCGCAATCCCTGGCTCAAAAAAGAGTTCAGATACGATGTATACAAACACATTGCCGAAAATTGCAAAGAGAAAGAAATATTTCTACAAGCGATTAATGGATATACCGATCATGGCCATTGCCTTATCTCTTTGGGAAAAGATCAAAATATCGCCAAAATAACTCAGCTTGTAAAAGGAGAATCATCATTCTGGATTAATAAGAATAATTTGGTTGATGAACAATTTAGCTGGCAAGATGACTACTTCGCCGTTTCGGTAAGTGAATCTCAGGTAGATACCGTTATTAAGTATATAAAAAATCAAGAGACCCATCATTCAAAAAAATCATTTGAAGATGAGATAAATGAGTTTATGACTAAATATGGATGGCAGGTTATAAAAGGATAACTATTGTTGGCTAAAGCCAACGGCAATGAATGTTGATTTGCATAGCTCTTTTATATCAGATCAAAATTCATTGTCGCCCCAATTTATGAGACCGAGTATTAAACATGATTCATCAACTAATGGGTTGATCAATTTGTATAAGGCATGGCGGTAAGCCCCCCGGCCCCCTGAAGGGGGAGTTTTTGATTAGCATATTTATAATAAAAAGGCCAGTTTTTCTGCGAAACCGGCCTTTTTTGTATTGTACATTCCATCAGGACTATCAGTTCCCCCTTCAGGGGGTTAGGGGGCTAAACTTTACCTGGTATATTTTAGGCCACCTTTTACCGGTTACAAAAATGCGTTTGGTAGCGGCATCGTAGGCAATACCGTTAAGTACGTTATTGCTCCAATCGCGGCCGGCCGGGCGCTCCGATTCAGGGTACAGGTTTGTCATATCTATTTTTTGCTCTACAGCGCCTGTTTTGGGGTTAATAACCAGGATATCATCCGTTTGGTAAACATTGGCATATAGCTTACCATCTATGTATTCCAATTCGTTAACAGAATCAATCTGACCCTTGTCATCACATACATCAATAAATCCAATTTGCTGATACGTATCCTTATTTAAAAACCAAATACGGTTGGTGCTATCATCCATGTAAAGTTTTTTACCATCAAAGCACATACCCCAACCTTCGGCACCAACGTTATTGGTAAAGGTATTAAGCAGTTTAAGAGTATTTTTATCGTAAACCAAACCAACCTTGTTTTTCCAGGTAAGCTGGATAATTTTATCGCCAACAACAGACAGGCCCTCTCCAAAATAAGTAGTGTCCTTCAACTTTACCTTTTTCAAAGTTTTTCCGGTTTGTAAATCGACTTTAAGCAAGGCAGATCGTTGGTAATCACCTGTGCTTTCGTACATCACGCCATCAATATATTGTAATCCTTCGGTGTATAAGCTGGTATCATGCGGAAAAGTTTTTTCCACTTTATAAGTATAGCTTTCGGGCGCTTTGGAGGCTAATAACAGTATATTGGTGCTTACATCCTGGCTTTTGCCACCATTGTAAACCCTGGCAGTAATTATCTTAATACCTAAAGGAATGGTATCCGTTTTTAGGTTGATACCAGATGAATCTTTAGCTGCCCCTAAACGGGTAGCTTCCATCATATACACTACCGAATCGGGTTTGGTACCTGCAGGTAAACCAACTTTTACCTGCACTTCGTCGCCTGCTTTGTAGGTGGTACCTGCTTCGGGGCTTATGGTATAATCAGCACCATTATCTGCCGATTTTTCGCGACAGCTGTTACAGCCAAATGCCAGCAAAAAGCCTGTAGCAAAAATTACCTTTAATTTATTAATCTTCATAAGTTTAAGTTCCTGTCGGCCAAAACGCGTCTTCGATATGATTTAGTATATAATTCTTATCCTTGTCGAACAAAATGGCGATAATATCAAACCGCACATCGCCCTGGTGGTTCATCAGGTAAATATATTCATCTGCAGCATCGGCCAGTAGCTTTTGTTTACGGGCATCTACAAAATCTTCGGGCAGGCCAAAACCTATTCCTGTACGGGTTTTAACCTCGGCAAATATAATAACCTTGTCTTTATATGCAATCAGGTCTATCTCGGCTTTACCATAGGTCCAGTTCTCGTCCAATATTTCGTAGCCGGAATTTTCCAGGTGTGTTTTGGCTAAAGTTTCGCCCTCGCGACCTAATTCAAGGTGTTGAGCCATTTATTTGATGATTACTGAACCTAAAAAGTCGGAGATACTTTTTTCAACTTTTTTCATCCGGATATATTGGTTGAGCAAAATTTCCTGGTCTGCCTCAGTTTCGGCGGTTTTAAGTTCGGCACGCAGGCCGTCAAGTATTTTCTCTACCTTATGTTTTTTAAGATGAAAAATAGCGCCCAAAATGGTAGCCTTCATATTGGCCTGCTCATCGTTAATCATTATCCTGTGCATTTCGTACCAGTTCTCGCTCAGGGTGTATTTAGTAGTAAGCAGATCTATAGTAAGATCTACAATTCCTTTATCATGGTGATGGATAAAATAATTATCCTCGGGCAGTACGCCATTTTCTACTTCCTGGCGGTATAGCTCCACAAACAGTTTACAGGCTGTGTGCTCAAAAGTAACATCCCCAAGTTCGGCAATCATAAACGGACCGATATAAGTATTAGCAATGCCATCCCAATCTATCATTTTACTACCATACAACAGCAATAACCGAATAATCTCCTTTTCCTGAAAATACTCCTGTTTAGTTTCCTTTATCTCGGGTTCATCAAAAAAGTTGGGCTCATCGGGTGGCGGCGATGAATACCTAGTGTTGTTTTGCTGTTGCTGCCCATCCTTTTTCGCCTTGACCTGGCGCATTTTATTTAGTTCGGATAGCAGTGCCCGCTCATCTATCTGCAATATATAACTGCATTCTTTAATAAAAACTGATGCTTTGATAGAATCCGGGATCTTAGCAATGCTCTCCACTATTTCGCGGATGATCTCGGCTTTCTTTATTGGGTCGTTACCCGCTTCTTTTAAAAGGATATTAGCTTTGTAAAGAATAAAATCCTTTTTATTCTCTTCAATGTGCTTTTTGAAAGCATTTGTACCCACACTACGCACGTAGGAGTCTGGGTCATGTCCTTCGGGAAAAGAAACCACCTTTACGTTAAGGCCTTCTTCCAGGATCATATCCAGCCCGCGTAAAGAGGCTTTGATCCCCGCCGCATCGCCATCATACAAAATGGTGATATTTTTGGTAAACCTGCTGATCAGCTTGATCTGTTCTACGGTTAACGAAGTACCAGACGAGGCCACCACGTTTTCAATACCGGCCTGCACTACCGAAAGCACATCGGCATAACCCTCTACCAAATAACAGTTATCCTCCTCGCGAATGGCTTTCTTGGCAAAGTACAGCCCATAAAGCACATTTGATTTATGGTAGATCTCCGACTCGGGCGAGTTCACATACTTGGGTACGTTCTTATCCTTTTTAAGCGTACGGCCGCCAAAGGCAATCACCCGGCCGGTAAAGCTATGGATAGGAAACATTACCCGGCCACGGTAACGGTCATATAGCGTACCATTATCACGCTTTACCGAAAGGCCGCTTTCTTCTAAAAACTGTGCCTGGTAACCTTCTTTTATGGCAGTACCGGTAAAAGCTTCCCATTGATCGGGAGAGTAACCAAGTTCAAATTTTTTTATGATATCGTTGCTAAAACCGCGCTCTTTAAAATAACTCAGGCCAATGCTTTTGCCTTCGTCTGTATCCAGCAGGCTTTCATGGAAGAATTTAGCTGCATAAGCCGTTACTATCATCAGGCTTTCGCGGCGTTGCTCTTCCTCGCGGTTCTCTGGCGCTTCAACAGTTTCTTCAACCTCGATGCTATATTTTTTTGCCAGCCACTTAAGGGCTTCAGGATAACTGAACTTTTCAAGTTCCATCAAAAATGTAACCGCAGAGCCGCCTTTGCCAGACGAGAAATCTTTAAAGATCCCTTTAGCCGGCGAAACAGTGAATGATGGTGTACGCTCGTTTACAAAAGGTGATAACCCCACATAATTGGCTCCGCGCTTTTTTAACTGCACAAACTCCCCTATCACCTCCACAATGTCGGTGGCTTCCATAATACGGTCGATGGTGGATTTTATGATCATATGCTAAAATGCAAATGTAGGGCAAATCATCAATTGATATTTAACAAACGTTAAGATACAATTTTATTTAGTTGATTACGTGGCTTTAAAAATGTTACGGCAATCCCGGCAAGCACAATTGCACTGCCAATGATCTCGTTAAGCTCCAGTTTTTCGTTCAACAAAAACGAGGCGAGTATCGCGGCGAAAACGGTTTGGCTGAGTAATGCAATGGAAACTTTGGTAGATTCCAGGTATCTTAACGAATAATTGATGGTGAGCCACCCCACAAGCTGGCATATCACCCCCATGCCTACAAAGCACAGCCAAACTTTAATTGAAAAATCAACAATGCTATTGCCCATAAAGCTATTGATGAGCCATAAAAAAACACTGGCGCTCAGCATACTATAAAACATAAAAGTAAACACATCTATACCCGCCATGATATTTTTAGAGATCATAATATACGCTGCATAAAACAAACTGGCCAATATGGCCAGCAAAATACCGGCGTTAAGTTCCAGGTGCAAAATATGCTCATAGCCAACCAGTACCACCATCCCGGCGATAGCAATCACCGTACCTATCCAGAATAATTTTCCCGAACTTTTTTTTAAAAGCAGGAAAGTAAACAGCCCCACCCAAACCGGGGCAAGGTTGGCTATAAGGGTTGAAACCGTTGCACTGATCTTTAATAAAGAGAAATTCCAAACCGCCACATCTGCCGCGAATACTATACCGGCTGCAACTGCAATTAGCAACTGCCGTTTTTCAATCTGTAGTTTCTTTTTAATAATACAAAAAGGCAGCAGGCAAAGCCAGGCTACAAATACCCTGTAAAATGCCGCCCCAATAGGCGATACCCCGGCGAGCTTTACAAATATCGGCGAAAACGAAATGCACAAAATACCAATAACAAGGCTCAATTTGGGATTCATGAAAGCATTTAAATGAGGGGCAAACTTAAGCAAATAGGTTTTTAATATTTAGCTTGTTATACCTGTTACCTGCTTTTATTTTGATAAACTGTATCAAAGGCCATTGATGCTTCGTAAGGATGATAAAACCTTCTGACATGAAAAAACATATACTTATCACTGCCATTATTACCCTGTTTTTTACCACCTGCGGCAAAAAAGACTGCTGTGTTATACCAGGTCAACAGTTTATTACAGCTACAAAGAACAGCAGCCAATGGAGCGCTGACCCAGCAAGCAGTAATATGGTTCACGACACAGTTGCCATATTTGGCACCAATTTTAATACTACCATCGAAGAAACCCTGACCTTGCAGTTTAAGGTTTCGGCACCGGGAAAATATGCTTTAAAAGGCAAGCAGGCTCTGTATTATAATACAATAGGCCGGGATGTAATTACCAGCGAATATGAACTTGATGATACCTTTGCAAATACCGTTGAGGTTAAAAGTTTTGACAAAGACAAAGGTATTATTGCCGGCACATTTAACTTAAAGTTTAAGCACACCTACCCCGCAGATAAACCAGCCAACCTTCAATTTTTAAATGGCAAATTCAATGTAGCCTTGCATAAATAGGGAGCTATAAGTGGTGTAAATAAGGAAATGACTTATAAATAAAGATGTAACACCTACTTTTATATACATTTATTATACATTTATAAAGCCGCTTATTAATAACCTGCTGCCGTTTAGCTAACATGAAAAAAAACCTGCTTTTTTTACTTTTAGCAACCCCATTACTTTTTGCATCATGTGCTAAAAAGAAATGCTGCGATTTTCCGGTAACTAAAGATTTTATTGTTGTGCAAAAAGCAGGTACGCAAGCCCTGTTTAATCCTTTAAGTCTTACCATAGTGCAGGACACCTTCATCGTATCTGGCAGGAACAATGTAGCAGGGCAGGAAGAAACATTTGGCTTTAGGATAAGGTTAGACGGGCTTGGTTATTATACACTGAAAAGCAATGAGGGTTATTATCATGTAACCAAAGACAATGAAAAGGTGGGCACTTATAAACTTAGCTCCACACATAGCAATACGGTAACTATTGTTTCGTATAACGGCAAAGACAAAATTCTACAGGGGCTTTTCGATTTTAAATATGTTAAAATTTATGACAACCCGGCAGGCAGCCAGCCGGATAGCATCAGCTTTTTAGACGGAAAATTCAAAGTATCATTACATAATTAATTGTATTTTTGCGGCTCTAAAAAATATACTTATATGAGTCAGCGCATAAAGATCAAAGCATTGCTGCAGAGCCAGCAAACCGATATTGATGTAACAGTTAAGGGATGGGTACGTGCCTTCCGGTCAAATCGTTTTATTGCTTTGAATGATGGCTCAACCAATAACAACATCCAGATCGTGGTTGATTTTGAAAACACCGATCCCGCCCTGTTAAAACGGATTACTGTTGGCGCCGCTATCAGCGTATCAGGAAAGCTTATCGCGTCATTAGGTAAAGGCCAAACGGTAGAAGTTATTGCTGCTGATATTGAGATCCTGGGTGATAGCGATCCTGAAAAATATCCTATCCAGCCAAAAAAACACAGCCTGGAATTTTTAAGGGAAAACGCCCACCTGCGTTTCCGCACAAGTACTTTTGGGTCGATCTTCCGCCTGCGTAACAGCCTGGCATTTGCGGTGCACCAGTTTTTCCAGGATCGTGGCTTTGTTTACCTGCATACGCCAATCATCACCGCATCTGATGCGGAGGGCGCGGGCGAAACTTTCCATGTTACCAACTTCGACCTGGCCAATCCCCCAAAAACGGATACCGGCGAGGTTGATTTTAAACAAGACTTTTTTGGCCGTCCTACTAACCTTACCGTATCCGGTCAGCTGGAAGGCGAGCTGGGTGCTATGGCTTTGAGCGATATTTACACCTTCGGACCAACCTTCCGTGCCGAAAACTCAAACACTACCCGTCACCTTGCCGAATTTTGGATGATAGAGCCCGAAATGGCTTTTTATAATTTGAATGATAACATGGACCTTGCCGAGGCCCTGCTGAAATACGTGATTAAATACGCGTTGGATAAAAATGCCGATGACCTGGAATTTTTAACCCAGCGCCTGCAGGAAGAAGAAAAGCAAAAACCGCAGAATGAACGGTCGGAAATGACTTTGTTAGAGAAACTTCAGTTTTGTTTAGATAACGATTTTGAGCGCCTTACTTATACCGAGGCTATTGAGATTTTAAAAGAATCGACCCCTAATAAAAAGAAAAAATTCCAGTACCCTATTGAAGGCTGGGGTACCGATCTGCAATCGGAGCATGAGCGTTACCTGGTAGAAAAACACTTTAAAAAACCGGTGATCCTTACCGATTATCCCAAGGCTATCAAAGCGTTTTACATGCGCCAGAACGAGCCTGATGCCCAGGGCCGCGAAACCGTTCGCGCCATGGATATTCTTTTCCCGGGCATTGGTGAAATTGTAGGTGGTTCACAACGTGAAGAGCGCCTTGGTAAACTGGAGCAACGCATGGACGAAATGGACATCCCTAAAGATGAACTTTGGTGGTACCTGGATACCCGCCGCTTTGGTGCCTGCGAACATGCCGGCTTTGGTTTGGGCTTTGAGCGTTTGGTGCTGTTTGTTACCGGCATGGGCAACATCCGTGATGTGATCCCTTTCCCAAGATTCCCGAAGAACGCGGAATTTTAATTGATTTTTTGGATTTTGCAGGACAAATACGATTTTCCCTGCGAAACACCATAAAAACCATGTCATTGCGAGTGGTAAAATTTCGCGAAACGCTGAAGGGGGAATGACAAACCGGCGAAAGACTTACGAAGTTTTAAAAACTTCGTAAGTCTGGGATTCTACAACTTGTCATGGGTAGGAGGAACGACGTGGCAATCGCGAACTTAACAGGGCGGACTTGCAGATCATGTGATTGCCTTGTTCGTTAGGACATATTAATGTACAATCGCTTAAAGCCATGCCCATTATTGAAATCGACACCCATATCAATGCCCCTATTGCAAAGTGTTTCGACCTTGCGCGGAGCATTGATATGCATGTGGATTCGATGCAGCAAAGCGGAGAAACCGCCGTGGCAGGGCGCAGCAGCGGCCTTATTGAGCTGGGCGAAACCGTTACCTGGCGGGCAAAGCATTTTGGTGTATGGCAAACCCTAACCTCCAAAGTTACCGAAATGGAATACCCCAACTACTTTACCGATGAAATGGTTGCGGGCGCTTTTAAAGCCTTCCGGCATGAACATTACTTTTATCCTGTTAATAACCAAACAATGATGAAAGACATCTTTATGTTCGACGCGCCTTTCGGATTTTTAGGAATTATAGCTAACTTCCTGTTTTTGGAAAGATATATGCGTAGGCTACTGGAGCAACGAAACGAGGTTATAAAACAAGCTGCAGAGACTTCCGCTCCCTGAAAGCGGAGTTGGAATGCTTTGATTTTATTATTGTTCATAACTCCCAACCGTAATATCATTTTCCAATCGGTGTAATCATAAAAATAATCGGTGTAATCATAAAATGACATTTAAATCAACCATTCTTATCATCCCTGGCCTCGGCAATTCGGGCCCCGAACATTGGCAATCAATCTGGGAACAGCAATTTGGCTTTATCCGTGTAGAACAGCAGGACTGGGAAACACCCGTTTGTGCCGATTGGATTAATACCCTTAACGATTATGTAAACCAATACAACCCTGCAGATATTATCCTGGTTGGCCATAGCCTGGCCTGTGCCACTATTGCTTATTGGGCCAAGGAATTTAACGTTGCCATAAAAGGCGCTCTCCTGGTTGCTCCCAGCGATACGGAGGCAGATACCTATCCCGAAGGCACTACCGGATTTTCACCTGTGCCATTAATAAAGCTGCCGTTTAAAAGTATTACAGTGATGAGTACTAATGATTACTATGTACGCGCAGAACGCGCACAATTATTTGCCGATAGCTGGGGCAGCAAGCTCATCAACATTGGTGATGCAGCGCATATCAACGCGGCATCGGGTTTAGCGAATTGGGAAAAGGGGCTGGAGTTCTTAAAGGAGTTGGATCAGCAATAATAAAAAAAGCCCTGCTGTTTATATATGACGGCAGGGCTTTTTTGGTATCCAGGTGTTTTTTTATCTGATTATATTAAACAACCTGCTCCACCTGATCTTGCCCAGGAATGATGCCTGGTCATCGATACTCATCCAGATGAAGAGCGCCTTACCCACAATGTGATCTTCGGGCACAAAGCCCCAGAAGCGTGAATCTTCGGAGTTGTGGCGGTTATCACCCATCATAAAATAATAGTTGAGCTTAAAGGTATAACTATCGGCTTTTTTGCCGTTGATCAGGATATCTTTACCAACTACCTGCACCTTATTGCCCTCATAAATTTCTATAGCGCGGCCATAAACCGGGAATGTTAAACTATCCAACTTAACCGTCCAGCCTTTTTTAGGCACTATGATTGGACCAAAGTTATCCGGGTTCCAAACAAAATTGGGGAAGTTTGGCGTAATTTTATAAGTCTGGTATTTTGCCGGATAAACAGCATAATTAGGATCAGGCGCCCCGGCTGGTGCAATTTCGGGGATAATCGATTTAATATTTGAATATCCTTTTAAAGCATTTGCAGAAGTTGCTGTTGTATTGGTTGTAAACTCATTAATCTTATCGCTACCTATATCCTGTAGGTGCAAATCGGCAATAAGCTGGGGGTTAATTGGTGTTCCATCATATTTAACCCTATAAGTCATTTCGCCGTTTACAGGCGTAGTGGCGGGCTTATTGTTTATAAAAACCGCTGCGTTAACAATACTTAATGTATCGCCGGGTATTCCCTGGCAGCGTTTAATAAAATTTTCGCGTTTATCAACCGGTCTGTACAAAGGTGAATCGGCATCCATAGGGTAATTAAAAACCACAACATCGCCCTTTTTAATGTCGCTTAAGCCCGGTAAACGGTAATATGGCAGCTCAATCCCATCCCAATAGGCTTTGGTATTAATGAGCGGCATAGTATGGTGTGCAAAAGGAAATGCAAGCGGTGTCATGGGCAGTCGGGCGCCATAGTTTACCTTGCTCACAAACAGGTAATCGCCAATTAGCAATGAGCTTTCCATGGATGCGCTTGGAATAACGTAAGCCTCAATAAAAAGCGTACGGATCAAGGTGGCGGCTATCACCGCGAAAATAATAGCATCAGCCCATTCGCGTACAGGTGTTTTTTTCAGGGCTGTTTTATATTTCTCCCTGAATTCCGGGCTTGCCGACTTGCCCAGGTATTTTGTATCCTTATCAAACCCCCACTTTGGTAAAAATATAAATGACAATGCCACAGCGCCTATATGATCAAGTAACGCAAACTTGCCGTACGATTTTACAAAATCAACAATAATCCCTATAAGTACCAGGATATTGATACCCGGCAGCAACATCAACGCCAGCCACCACAATGGCCTGCCGCTTAGTTTTAACATTACATAAATATTGTAGATGGGCACTATGCCTTCCCAGCCTGGCCGGCCGGCTTTTTCAAATAATTTGTATAGGCCTATATAAGGCAGTACTATCAATAATAAAACTCCGATTATAATATTCACTATATGCTATTTTTTATTTAATTAATGTATCCCTCTAAATAACCTGTTCCAGCGTATTTTATTTACAAATGACGCAGTACTATCAATACTCATCCAGGTAAATAAAGCTTTGCCTACCACATGATCTTCAGGTAAAAAGCCCCAGTATCTCGAATCGGTTGAATTATGGCGGTTATCACCCATCATCCAGTAGTAATTCATTTTAAAGGTGTAAGTATCGGCTTTTTTTCCATTTATAAAAACATCGTTACCTACTACTTTTACAGTATTATGCTCATAAATGGCAATAGCTCTGCCGTAAATGGGGAATGTAAGGCTATCGAGTTTAACCGTCCATCCTTTTTTAGGAATAATAACCGGACCAAAATTATCTACATTCCAGCCATAACGGGGCATGGCACCTATTTTATAATCCGGGTGCGATAGCGGGTATACAGGATTCAGATCATCAACTACACCTTTTATAGCAATATCCGGGGTAACCGATTTAATGTTCGAAAACGCTTTTAACTTATTGGCCGATGCCACAGTAGTATTGGTTTTAAAATCGGTATTATTGATAAGCGCGATATCTGTTAAATGAAGTTCATTGATCAACTCGGGATTAATAGGATTACCATCGGACCGAACCACGTAGGTCATTTCGCCGGTTGGAGAAGTTAGTTCGGGCTTACCATTGATATACACCTGGGCATTGCCCAAACTTAATGTATCGCCTGGAGTACCCTGGCAGCGTTTAATAATATTTTCGCGCCTATCCACCGGGCGGTAATATGGCGAATCGGCCTCCATTGGCAGATTAAATACAACAACATCTCCTTTTTTAATATCACTAAACCCAGGCAGACGGTAGTATGGCAATTGTAAACCGCCCCAATATGATTTTATATCTGTATATGGGATATTATGGGCTGTAAACGGTATGCCAATGGGTGTTATAGGCATACGTGCGCCGTAATTAACCTTGCTCACAAACAAATAATCGCCAATAAGCAGCGAGCTTTCCATCGATCCGCTGGGGATCACGTAGGCCTCAATAAAAAGTGTACGGATAAGTGTTGCGGCTATAACGGCAAAAATAATAGCATCAGCCCATTCGCGAACAGGGCCCTTTTTCTTTTTTACCTTACTTGTATCTTTTTTGAAAATTTTCAAGGCCATTTCTTTGATGTACAAACTTCAAATGTGCGGATATGCAAATGTGCAGATTTCAGATGTGCAGATATGCAGATTACAAATTTGTTTATTTTTTAAGTGAATATATTTATTAATTAACCCTAAGACTATCATGTAAACAATATGTTACCCGGTTAGATGTGCAAATGTGCAGATTTCAGATGCTCTGTATAGTTCGCGATTGCTTCGTTCCTCGCAATGACATGGGGCTTCCATCATCTGCATATTTGCACATTTGAAATTTGCACATCTATCTTCTGCACATCTAAAATCTACTAATTAATCCAGCTCATCACCCGGTTCCATCTAATTTTATCAGCAAAAGGCGATGTTTCATCCCAGCTCATCCACACAAACAAGGCCTTGCCTACAATATGATCTTCGGGCACAAAACCCCAAAAACGTGAATCTAATGAATTATGACGGTTATCGCCCATCATCCAATAGTAATCCATTTTAAACGTATAAGTATTTGTTTTTTTGCCGTTAATGCTGATAGTGTTCCCATTAACCTGCAGTTTGTTGTTTTCATATACCTCGATGGCCCGGCGATAAATGGGCAATGTAAGGGTATCCAGTTTCATTGTCCAGCCCTTTTTGGGTATAATGATGGGGCCAAGATTGTCTACATTCCACCGGCGATTGGGATCATGCGGAAATACCTCAGGATCATAAACACCCCTAAATTGTATATCTGGCCTTACATACCTGATATGCTGCGCTTTCTTTAAAGCAAGTGCCGACTTATTTGTCATATTTACCATGTAATCAACATCGGTAAACGCCTGGATATCCGACAAATGAAGATCATGTTGCAATTTAGGACTTATGGAGTTTCTATCAGCATTAACCATATATTGCATTTCGCCATGCGGCGGCGTAATGGCAGGTTTACCATTTACATAAACCTGTGCACTAACCAGGCTTAATGTATCGCCGGGAGTTGCCTGGCAGCGTTTGATATAGTTTTCCTGTTTATCAACCGGCCTGTAATACGGCGAATCGACTTCCATTGGATAATTAAAAACCACAACATCACCCTTTTTAATATCACTTAAACCCGGCAGCCTAAAGTAGGGTAGTTTTAAACCATTCCAGTAGGATTTTGTACCTAAGTATGGCAGTTTATTATGTGCAAAAGGAAATGATACCGGCGTAATGGGCAGGCGGGGGCCGTAACTAAATTTACTTACAAACAGGTAATCGCCAATCATAAGCGAACTTTCCATTGATGCCGACGGAATAGTATAGGCCTCAATAAAAAATATACGAATGATGGTTGCCGCTAATACTGCAAAAAAAATAGCCTCCGTCCATTCCCGTACAGATGATCTATGCAGGATGGATTGATATTTTTCATGAAAATCATTACTTGCAGACTGGCCCAGGTAATGGGTATTTTTATCAAATCCCCACATAGGCAAAAAAACAAATGGCAAAATGATAGCCCCGGCTATATGGATCATTCTTGTTTTACCGAATGATTTAATGAAATCGATAGCTATACCAACCCCAATTATGATATATATACCCGGAATAAAACATAGCAAAAGCCACCATAGTGGCCTGCCACTTAGTTTCAGCATAACATATGTGCTGTAAATAGGTATGAGCGCTTCCCAGCCGGGCCGCCCTGCTTTTTGAAATAGTTTCCAAAGGCCGGCATGTACTAATATTAATAAAGGGGCCAATATTATATAAACCCCAATATAATCAGCTATCTCCATCTGCTATAAACCGGAAATTAGCATTTAAAATCAAACATGGCCTCAACCGAATAAAATCCTTTTTTATCATGGATCCATTCGGCGGCCAATACGGCACCAAGGGCAAAACCATTACGATTATGGGCAGTATGCTTAAATTCAATGGTATCAACTTCCGAATCGTAAATTACGGTATGCGTACCCGGCACACTGTCTATCCGCATAGATTCTATCAGCAATTGGTCGGGCAGAACACTTTCATCGTCCTTATTATCATCGGTAGTTAAAACATTCACCCAGTCTGTTTTTGATTCCAGGTTATCAATAATACCCTCGGCAATGGTTATGGCTGTTCCGCTTGGGGCATCCAGCTTTTGAGTGTGATGAATCTCCTCAACCTGCACATCGTAATAAGGGTAATTGTTCATCACCCGGGCCAGCATCCTGTTGATATGGAAAAATATATTAACCCCAACGCTAAAGTTGGTAGCATACATCAATGCGTTGTTACTGTCTTCGCATAGTCGCTTTATCTCGTCCAATTTATCGTACCAGCCTGTGGTACCCACCACAACCGGCACACCCGCATTAAAGCAGTGCTCAATATTGCCCAGCACCGATGCCGGCATGGTAAACTCAATTACAGCATCGGCCTTTTGCAGATTTTCGGCAGTAAGCTCATGCTGGTTTTCATGATCAATAGTTAAAACAATTTCATGTTTGCGGCTTAGGGCTATCTTTTCGATGATCTTGCCCATTTTTCCATAGCCCAGTAACGCTATCTTCATTTTTAATATTTATTGAATTAACAGCTAAGATATAAATGTGCCGTTAAAACGTAAAGGTAACTTTTATACCCGGAATATAGGAACCAAACGCACTTTGAGCATAAACAGGCTGATTAATAACACTTGGCGTAATCCGCATAGAAAAATTATTATCAACCGAATAAGCATTTATAAATTTTGCGTCAATATAAGCATCAATAGTTTGTATTCCCCAGGCCCCCAACATTCCCAATATGCTTAAATCGCGGTTGCGGCGATAGCTATCAAGCGCATCAAATATATTTTGTTGGGGCACACGGGCGTTTGTATATACTATATACTCTGCATAATACTTATCGGTTGTTTTGGGTGTTACACCGTTTTTATAATAATGTGCCAGTACGTTAAATTGATTATAATACCGCTGGTTAAAGATCACTGCTGATGCCAATAAGCCAATTCCTCCATAAACGATAGGAACTTTCCACCAGCGGTGATTGTAAAGCTGCCCCCACCCTGGCACCATCAGTGAATGCATTACGGCTTTATGCGGGCTGTGGGTACTATCAGGATGGTATTCTTTCTCCTTCTTTATAGGCGGCGCAAATGAACCCGGGGCGGTGCCCGAAGCTTTTTTAAAAGTATCCTTTTTAGCTACCGATGCCGTATCTGCCTTTTGCTGCGCTTTGGCAGTAAAGGTTAAAGCCGCTAACATCCCAATAATTAACAAATATTTATACATTTATTATCAAGTATTAAGTAAACAGCAAACGGCTGATATTACAACAACCGCCCAGCTTTTACCTTATTACAAAGGTAATTTTTATCCCCGGATTACGCACCACCTATCAGCTTGTCTGTCAGCTAAAGAATTACCCGTCTAACCTGGTACATCTTAACTTGTTTACAACAAAATTATTATGGCTTGTGCGCAGCTAATAAATACAAAAACCGCGCATAACTTACTATTCGCGGTTTTTAGTTAATAAATATGGCATTGACATTTTACCAATCCAGCATCTCAAGAATACGACCCAGGTCATCTTCTGACAGGAAAGGAATTTCAATAACCCCATTACCTTTGTTACCTACCTTAAGCGTTACCCTTGTACTAAACTTTGAAGCCAGGTCGTCCTGAATTTTTTGCAGTTGGTATGATACCGGCTCGGGTTGTTTGCCCTCTTTTTTTACCGGCGCCTTTTGCATATCCCGAACTAATTCCTCAACCTTACGAACGGATAAACCTTGCTGGATAATATGCTGATGTAAATATAATTGTTTGGCAGGGTCATCAATAGTAATAAGCGCCTTGGCGTGGCCCATGCTGAGCGCACCATCGCGGATGGATGCCTGGATACTTGGCGGTAATTTTAATAAACGCAGGTAGTTGGTAACTGTCGAGCGGTTTTTACTCACCCTATCGCCCAGTTCTTCCTGTTTCAGGTTACATTCTTCAATCATCCGCTGAAAGCTGAGGGCTACCTCAATGGCATTCAGGTTTTCGCGCTGAATGTTCTCTATCAAGGCCATTTCCAGCATCTGCTGATCGTTAGCTGTACGTACATAAGCCGGTATCTGGGTTAACCCAGCCAGTTTTGATGCACGAAACCGGCGTTCGCCGGATATCAGCTGGTATTTATGCGCGTTGATACGCCTTACAGTTATTGGCTGTATAAGCCCCTGCAATTTAATTGAATCGGCCAGTTCATTAAGGGCCTGCTCATCAAAGTCGGTACGGGGCTGAAAAGGATTAACTTCAATTTCGCTCAGGCGGATCTCATTAACCGAACCCAGGCTGTTAACCTCGGCTGCAGATGTTGATGCTTCCTGTTGTTTACTCTTATTTTGATATGGTTGTACGTTTACAGAATCATTCAACAGCGCACTTAATCCTTTGCCCAGGGCATTTCTTCTTTCACTACTCATTTACTTATACTGTTGCTGTTGCCGTTGCTGCTTCGCTTTTTACAAGACCATTCTTTTGAATAATTTCGCGGGCCAGGTTTAAATAATTAATTGCCCCTTTACAGGTGGCATCGTGCATAATAACCGATACGCCAAAGCTTGGCGCCTCGCTTAAACGGGTATTACGCTGTATAATGGTATCAAAAACCATATCTTCAAAATGCGTTTTCACCTCATCAACTACCTGGTTGCTCAGGCGCAGGCGCACATCATACATGGTTAATAATATACCTTCAATCTCTAATTGCGGGTTAAGGCGCGATTGTACTATTTTAATAGTATTTAACAGTTTACCCAAACCTTCCAGTGCAAAATACTCGCACTGTACAGGTATAATGACCGAATCAGCGGCGGTTAAGGCATTAATAGTTATTAAACCCAATGAAGGCGAGCAATCAATTATAATAAAATCATATTCATTGCGCACGGCTTCAAAAACCTGTTTCATTTTATACTCGCGGCCGCTCAGGTTAATCATCTCAATTTCGGCACCTACCAGGTCAATATGAGCTGGCAGCAGATCAAGATTCGGGGTTTCCGTTTTTTGGATCGCCTCATGAGGATCTACCTGGTTAATGATACACTCGTATATACTGTTCTTTATATTACGGGGGTCGAAACCTATTCCAGATGTTGAGTTAGCCTGGGGATCAGCATCAACCAATAATGTTTTAAAATCTAATACGGCCAAACTTGCAGCCAGATTTATAGATGATGTAGTTTTTCCTACGCCACCTTTCTGGTTGGCTAAAGCAATAATTTTACTCATTCTATACGTTCAAAATTTGATATTATAATGATTTACAATAACGCAAAGTAGGTTCAGAAATTTCTACTTTCGTAAAGTTTTAATCTGGTGATAAAGATACGAAATTAAACAATTAGGAAATCCACAGGTTTAGTCAATTTACAAACATAATTAGTTATTGATTTACTGAATTTATTGAATTATTGATTGATGAATTAGCGATGCAATGCTAAAAGTCTTATCATATTTAAATAACTCTCATATTCAATAGTTTAAGCATTAAACAATCTGTCATTCAATAACTCAATAAATCTATAATCCAATAATTATACATGATAACTATAATAGCATCAACCAACCGACCAGGCAGTTCAACATTAAAGATGGCTAAATATTACCAGGAGCAATTGCGTGAAAAAGGTGTTGAAGCAAATTTGCTATCGTTAGAAGAATTACCGCCAAACCTGTTGCAAACAGACCTTTATGGTAAAAGAAGCCCGGAGTTTGCCACCATTCAAAAGATTGTAACTGATACCGATAAATTTATTTTTGTGATACCAGAATATAACGGCAGCTATCCGGGTGTGCTGAAGGTATTTATTGATGCCTGCGATTTCCCCGAAAGCTTTTATGATAAAAAGGTCGCGCTGGTAGGCATATCATCGGGTAAATATGGCAACATACGGGGGATAGATCATTTTACCGGTGTTTGTCATTACGTACATCTTAACGTAATGTCGCTAAAGCTGCATATAGCTGCCATCCATAAAGAATTTGACGGGAATAGCAAGCTGTTAACTGCCGATACATTAAAGTTCACCAACGAGCAGATAGATAAATTTATATTGTTTTAATGATTTTAACGATTGAAGGCGATTCGACCAATTAGAGTTTCCTTTATCCTTGCTCCAAAAGTCCTTGTTCCACCATGCACATCGGTATAGTTTGCGAACGAGCGCATCGTTTTTAAGAAAAAAACGTGCAAAATCATCTACCCGATAGAACACTCGATCCGCACTTCGATATTTTTATTCTTAAGATCATCTCTTAACTCGCGCCAGCGTTTCATCCCACAATGAAGCTGCCGGATATAGTTTACTTTCGAAATCCTTGTTGATTATCCTTACGGCAACCGGCATTTTAAATTGTTGTTCAAATACAACTTCTTTAATATCGCTGAGTGAGTATGCATTCAGTCTCCAAAACTTAGTCTGATTTTTAACGATCAGATAATTGGCCGATAATCCAAAATAATGCATTCTTTTACTTAGGTATAAAAACAAGAACAACACCAGGAGTATGCTGAATATGGCAAATTGAATTTTTAGTTGAAAAACTGTGGCAATAGCACAATACCAAAAAAAAGAGGCAAAGCTCCATTGAATTATACCTTCTGCACATAGAAGCTGGCTGCCCTTGTAATACATAAAAGTCTCTTTATTGCTATCGTCGATAAAAGACATATTTATTTTGAGATCAATTATAGTAGTTACCCGTTCTCACTCCCTCTTATAATCCTTATGCACTATCAAAAAGCTCGCACGCTCTTCTTTGTGGAAAGGAATGTTCCAGTTGCCCTGGTAAGTGATTTTAGTGGGCAGCAGCTGGCTGTTAAAGTTATTAAGCTCGATGTTCATCTGCACATTAAAATCGAAAAACATATTGCTGAATTTCATATCGATGTAGCGGCCAAGGATTTCAAATGAGCGTTCATCAAAAATGGTGGTCATTTCCTTTATCATGGTATCGCCATCCGATGTACTTGGTTTACATCTTACCTTAAAACGATAAACAGGTATAGTATCCAGGTACTTGCCGCGGGCAAATTCATAGTAGTAAAACTCGCGCATATCTTTGGAAAATATCTCTGTCTTGCTACCAATAAACGGGATCCCTTTTACCTTGCGCCCCGGCGTGAATATAAGTGTTTTCAATTTATCCTTATAGCTCTCGTTCTTACCGCCAGAGCCCGGCAGCGCATCCCCCTTAACAAAATCAGAGTTGTAAGCATTCTGGAAAATAAAGTCGAACATTTCTACCGTGTACAGCTGGTACTTGCCATTCTTTTTATAAACAGCACCACTGTCCTGTTTGGCAAAATACTCTAATTTATGCTGACCGACAACGTTACTATGGCGTAACTTGCGGTAAACTTTCCCATCAACTTTGTTTTTTTTATCGTAAGTGTAAATGCGGTTCTCGGCAGTAAAGGCATAGGTTTTCATGTTCTGAAAAGCCTTATAAAAACTGGTATCGGCCATTACGGCATCTATAAAATCCTGCGCATTTAATTTATGTGAGCGAATATCAACCAGCGAATCAATAACAATGGTGCGGATAGTATCGGGGTTAAAACGGTTAATTTGCTGGGCAAAGGTAACGCTGCTGACAATTGCAAAAGCGCACACTAATAATATTTTCTTCATCAAGCTATTGAAATTCTACCTGTAGAACCCGTTATAATATTAAAAACGCAAAGTCATCCTGAACCTGTTTCAAGATCCCACAGGCCCCCGGTCGACTTAATGCCACACATATTGCTCGTGGGATGCTGATCCGACCGGTTGGCAAATGGCATGACGCCTGTTATTTTGCAATCCGATGTTAATTCCCCAGCTGCTTAATAGCCAGGTAGGCCATTAAGCCTGTACTTATTTTAAAAGCGTCTTCCTCTACATCAAAGGTAGGTGTGTGTACCGATGAGGTGATACCGCGTGCCTCGTTACGGGTACCTAAGCGGTAAAAGCAGCTGTCTGCCGCCTGCGAGTAGTAAGCAAAATCTTCGGCAGCCATCCAGATATCCAAATCGAGTACATTCTCTTTACCTAAGTAATCCTCGGCGTGGCCGCGGGTGGCATGGGTTAGTACTTCTTCGTTGATCAGGAACGGATAACCGCGCATAATATTAAAATCGCAGCTGCCGCCCATGCTTTCGGCAATGCCTTCGGCCATTTTTTTCATACGCTTGTGGGCTTCTTCCCGCCATTTTTCGTCCATGGTGCGGAAAGTTCCTTCCAGGTAAACCTCATTAGGGATCACGTTGGTAGCACCGTTGGCAATTACTTTACCAAATGACAATACCGAAGGGCTCTTAGGATCGGCAAAGCGGCTTACCACCTGTTGCAGGGCGGTTAGTATATGGGCTGTAATAATTACCGGGTCGATATTTTGTTGTGGCTGGGCACCGTGACCGCCTTTACCTTTAACAGTAACATACAACTCATCAGTTGAGGCCATGTATTTACCGGCACGGAACCCCACCTTACCCGCCTCTATCAAAGGCATTACATGCTGGCCTAATACGGCCTGTGGTTTTGGATTTTCCAGTACGCCTTCTTTTATCATCAAACTGGCGCCGCCGGGAAGTTTCTCTTCGGCCGGTTGAAATATCAGTTTAATTGTTCCGCCGAACTGGCTTTTTAGCTCGGTTAAAATACGGGCAGTACCTAACAATGATGAGGTATGCGCATCATGACCGCAAGCATGCATTACCCCAACGTTTTTTGATTTGTAAGGCACATCATTAGCTTCGGTAATAGGTAAAGCATCCATATCGGCACGCAACGCTACTACTTTATCAGACGGCAGATCGCCTTTTATCAGGGCTACCAACCCGGTATCAGCCATCTTGTGGTACTCCAAGCCCAGCTCTTCCAACTTGTTGGCTACAAAAACAGAGGTTTGCAACTCATGGAAAGATAGTTCGGGGTTGGCATGCAGGTGGCGGCGGTTGGCTACCACATCATCAAATATTTTTTGGGACAGGTCCTGTATTTTTTCTTTAATCATCGTTGGCATCAGCTTTAGGTAGATTTATTTTTTCGGATATGATAAACAGGCTCGGAAACAAGGCCCGGAGTTCCTGCATCAGTTTTTGAGCTTCCAGGCGTGTTCTGAAATCACCAGCGCGAACTTTAAAATTAGGTTCGCTGTAAAGGATATAGGTACGCAGTTCGGGGTATTCCCGTTGCAGTCTGGCCTGGGCGCTGTAAGCTTCCTGCCGGCTCGATCCGCTGAAGAACTGCACGCGGTAACCATAGGATGATGATACACCGGGCGGCACACCGGTTTCTTTACTTAAAGCAAAGCGCCTGGCAATCAACGTGTCAACCAAAGGATCTTTTACCACTTCAACCTTACCACGGGTTTGCGCAAAAGTTTGGCCGGAGGCAATTATCAGTATAAAAAAAAAGCAGAATTTGATGAAGGCTGGTTTAGCTTTTTGATCAAATACTGCTTTTTTCATGGTTACTATAATTAGAAACCGTCATTGCGAGGAACGAAGCAATCCCCGATTTACAGAGCGGATCTGCATAGTTAGGGATTGCTTCGTACCTCGCAATGACGTGGTGTTGTTATTCTTTTTTTCCTCCTCCCCTTCAGGGGAGGCCGGGTGGGGCTAATTCTGCCCTACGCCGTGGCAGTTTTTATATTTTTTACCACTACCGCAAGGGCAAGGGTCATTACGACCAATTTTTTGCTCAACCCTTACAGGTGTAGCTTTCTGCTGCTCACGAAAATCATCCATCGGGATGCCGTTAACTTCGTTTACCAGCTCGGCTTTGGTGGTTTTCATTTTACGCAGATCAAGCTTTGGCTGCGGTTTTGCCTCCTTCACCTCTTCTGCCTGCTGCTGAACCGGGATTCCTCCCCTGAACAGGAAGCTTACAATCTCCTTATTCACATTGGCCAACATGCCACGGAACAGTTCAAAAGCTTCAAACTTATAAACCAATAACGGATCCTTCTGCTCATAAACCGCGTTTTGTACAGATTGTTTTAACTCATCCATTTCACGCAAATGCTCTTTCCAGGCGTCATCAATCAGGTAAAGGGTAACGTTCTTCTCGAACGACTTAAACACTTCATGTCCTTTATTATCAACTGCTTTTTTAAGCGGAACAGAAACCTGTATACCATGAATACCATCGCTAAACGGAACCACAATGTTTTCTACATACTGGCCACGGGTATCATAAACGTCTTTTAATACAGGATAAGCCTGTGCAGAAACTGCATCGCCCTTACGTTTGTAAAAATCCATCACCGTTTGGAAGCTATGATCAACCAGGGCGTTGATAGAGTTGGCGCCAAATTTATCAGCATCAATCTCCACATCAACAGAGAACAGGCGAATCATTTCTAAAGTGAAACCTTCGTAATTGTTAGCCTCCTTATATTCGGTAGTGATATCCTCAACCACATCAAAAATGGTATTGCTCAAATCAACATCCAAACGTTCGCCAAACAAAGCGTTTTTACGTTTGGTATAGACAACAGTACGCTGTGAGTTCATCACATCATCGTATTCCAGCAAACGTTTACGAATACCAAAGTTATTTTCTTCTACCTTTTTTTGCGCACGTTCAATAGATTTAGAGATCATGGAGTGCTGAATTACTTCGCCCTCTTCGATACCCATACGTACCATCAGATTTGAGATCCTTTCAGATCCGAATAAACGCATCAGGTTATCTTCCAACGATACAAAGAACTGAGAAGAACCCGGATCACCCTGCCTACCGGCACGACCACGTAACTGCCTGTCAACACGGCGTGATTCATGGCGTTCGGTACCCACAATGGCCAAACCGCCTGCTGCCTGTACACCTGCACCCAGCTTAATATCAGTACCACGACCAGCCATGTTGGTAGCAATGGTTACTGTACCAGCCTGACCGGCTTCGGCCACAATATCGGCCTCTTTCTGGTGCATTTTGGCATTCAGTACGTTATGTTTAATACCGCGCAGCTTAAGCATACGGCTTAATAGTTCAGAAATTTCTACCGATGTGGTACCCACCAGTACCGGGCGGCCGGCTTGTGTTAGTTTCACAATCTCATCGGCAACGGCATTATATTTTTCCCGGATGGTACGGTATACCAAATCCTGCCTGTCCTCGCGACTTGCAGGAGTATTTGTTGGTATCTCTACCACATCCAGTTTGTATATTTCCCAGAATTCGCCGGCTTCGGTAACGGCAGTACCCGTCATACCGCAAAGCTTATGATACATCCTAAAGTAGTTTTGCAGGGTAACCGTTGCAAATGTTTGCGTGGCATCCTCTACCTTCACATTTTCTTTAGCTTCAATAGCCTGGTGTAAACCATCGGAGTAGCGGCGGCCATCCAATACACGGCCTGTTTGCTCATCAACAATTTTCACCTTGCCTTCGTCCAAAATGTATTCGGTATCCTTTTCAAACAAGGTATAAGCCTTTAATAACTGGTTAACCGAGTGGATCCGTTCAGATTTGATAGAGAAATCACGCATCAGCTCATCCTTACGGGCAATTTTTTCTTCGGTGCTCAAGGTTGATTTTTCAATCTCAGCAATTTCGGTGCCTACATCAGGCATCACAAAGAAATGTGGGTCCTCGCCGGATGAGGTGATCAGTTCGATACCTTTTTCGGCCAGCTCAACCTGGTTGTTTTTTTCGTCGATAACAAAGAAAAGTTCGGCATCTACCTTGGGCATATCCTTACCCTGATCCTGCATATAGTGGTTTTCTACCTTTTGCAGGGTGCTCCTGTTTCCGCCTTCACTTAAAAATTTTATAAGCGCCTTACTTTTTGGTAAGCCCCTGTAGGCCCGCAATAAAGCCAAACCACCACCCTCTGCATCGGTATTACCATCATTAATTGCTTTTTTGGCTTCGTTCAATACGCTGTTTACATAAGCTTTTTGCGCGTTAACCAAACGTTCAATACGTGGTTTCAGCTCATAAAACTCATGCTCATCACCACGTGGGATAGGGCCAGATATAATTAAAGGTGTACGGGCATCATCAATTAAAACTGAATCGACCTCATCCACCATTGCATAATGCAGTTTGCGTTGTACCAACTCTTCGGGACTACGTGTCATGTTGTCACGCAGGTAATCAAAACCAAACTCATTGTTAGTACCAAAAGTAATATCTGCAAGATAAGCAGCACGGCGTTCTTCAGAATTTGGCTCATGTTTATCAATACAATCAACTGATAAACCGTGGAACTCATATAAAGGGCCCATCCACTCACTATCCCTGCGTGCCAGATAGTCATTCACTGTTACGATGTGTACTCCCTGGCCAGCCAATGCGTTCAGGTAGGCAGGCAGTGTAGCTACCAGCGTTTTACCTTCACCTGTTGCCATTTCAGATATTTTACCCTGGTGCAAAACTATACCACCTATAAGCTGTACATCGTAATGAACCATGTTCCAGGTAACCTCATTACCAGCAGCAAGCCAGGTACTTGCGTGAAATGCTTTTTCGCCTTTTATAGTAACATTGCTTTTATGCGCGGCAAGATTACGATCAAACTCGGTTGCAGTAACTTCAATGGTTTTATTTTCAGAAAAGCGCTTAGCAGTTTCTTTTACAACCGCGAAAGCTTCTGGCAATATATTGATCAATATGTCTTCCAGTTCTTTGTTACGGTCTTTTTCCAGCTTATCAAGTTGAGTATATAGATCAACCTTTTCGGCTACATCCATATCAAGTTCGTTTTCGGTACGATCTTTTATAGCCTGGATCTCGCTGTCGATGCCTGAAAGGCCTTCGGCGATGGTTTGTTTAAAACCTATTGTTTTAGCTCTAAGCTCATCATTACTGATGTTATCGAGTTTTGTAAATTCAGCCTTTACTTTTTCAACTATCGGCTTAATACTTTTTACATCCCGTTCTGATTTGCTTCCAAAAAGCTTACTGATAAAATCTAACATATTATTTTGATATGATCCTACAAACTCAATAATTACGCCACAGCGACAATTAGAGCCATATTGACAGGCAAAGGTACGAAACCCCCTCTAAACGGCGAAGCTTCATGAGCATCTATATCAATTAATTAATTACATAGCGAATAATCTCCCCCGGGTTGGCGAGACTTTAATTTTTCAGAAGCTTATTGCACCTGGTTTTATTAAGCCTTCGCTTTTAGAGAGGAGTGGGATGAGGCTAAAGCAGTGCCAGCACATCCACTTTATCCTGCCCTAACTGCACCTTAAGTTCATCCAGCGATGCAAACTTCACATCCCCGCGAACATAGTGATGAAATTCCATTTTGATGGGCTGATTGTAGATCTCCCGATCAAAATCAAATATGTTTACCTCAATATTACGGGTAAGGCCATTTACCGTTGGGCGGCTGCCAATATAGGCCATGCCTTTGTAGGTTTCGCCGGCAATATTTACAGTTACGGCAAAGATCCCATCGGATGGGATGAGTTTATATTTTTCTTCTACTACGATATTAGCTGTTGGATAACCTAATTGTCTGCCTATCTGGTCGCCGCGGATTACTTTACCGGTAATAAAGAAAGGGTAACCTAAAAAGGTATTTGCCAGGTCGATCTGCCCGTTTAACAGCGCCGTTCTGATGCGGGTTGAGCTAATGGCTACCTCGTCGATATCCTGCTCGGGGATCTCTACTACATTAAAACCATAAACCGGACCAAGTTTTAGCAGATCATCCAGGCCACCCAGCCGGTCTTTACCAAAGCGATGATCGTACCCTATCACTATTTTTTTTGTACCGATCTTGTTTACCAGCACATCACGAATGTAGCCTTCGGCAGTTTGGTTACTAAAATCTCTTGAAAAGGGGGTGATGATCAAATGATCTACGCCCAATTGTTCCATCAGCTGGGCTTTTTCGGTAATGGTGGTTATCAGCTTCAAACTTTCGTCCTCGGGATGTAATATCATCCGTGGATGCGGAAAGAAGGTAAGAATAACAGTTTCGCCATTGATCTCGCCGGCAAGTTCTTTTATACCTGCAATAATTTTGCGATGGCCGATATGTACCCCATCAAATGTACCGATGGTGACAACCGCGTTTTTTATCGCTGTAAATTCATCAATATTGTGATATATCCTCATTTTATGAGTAAAAACGCAAATTTAGTTTTTTAGTTCACCTGGCTATACCGGGCATTATATTTTGACCGGGAAATGGTTAATCATTACCCATTATCATCCACCGGCTCAACAGGCGCTTTTAAAGTTCTGATCATATTTACCAGTTCCATCACTTCCCACGCATCATCTATCCGGTAATTTCCGCTCCGTGTACGCCTTAATTTGGATAAATAAGCCCCATTATTTAAAGCTGCTCCAAAATCGTTCACCAGCGAACGGATGTAGGTCCCTTTACTGCACACCACCCTGAAATCAACTTCGGGCAATTCAATGCGGGTTAGCTCAAACTCGCTGATGGTTACGTTACGCAGGCGCAATTCAACTTCCTCACCCCGGCGGGCCTTTTCGTATAAACGTTCGCCATCAATTTTTATAGCCGAATGCGCGGGTGGATATTGCTGAATATCCCCGATAAACCGTTCGCAGTTATTACGCAGCTGTTCCTGGGTAAGTTGGCTGATGTCGAATTTATTATCGACGTCCGTTTCCAAATCGTATGATGGCGTGGTTGCACCAAGCACCATAGTGCCGGTATATTCCTTTTCTTCGGCCTGGAAAGTATCAATCTGCTTGGTCATTTTACCGGTACAGATGATGAGCAAGCCTGTAGCAAGCGGATCAAGCGTGCCGGCATGACCAACCTTTAACTTAAGCGGCTTAAACGAATTGCGAATTTTACCCACCACATCAAAGCTCGTCCAGTTATAAGGCTTATTAACCAGCAAAAGCTGACCTTCGGCAAATTCTTCTAATTTAGTATAAGTAGTCTTCAATTATTGCTATTAAAGCCGCAAAGGTAGGGAAATAACAGCAACAAGCCCCTTCTTAATGGCGAAGCGTTTATAAACGCCATTATTATATGATTAACTGTTGCGAATAATTTCTTCCGGTTGAGGAGACTTAAGAAAATCTTTAAAGCCCTCCCTTCAGGAGAAGGTTTGGGCGACTGATCCTATATCGTTTCCAACTGATGTCCGCTCACTATCAAACCGATAATCACAATACCTATAACGATACGATACCAACCAAAGATCACGAAACCTTTACGCTCCAGGAACGTAATGAATGTTTTGATAGCCAGCATAGCTACCACGAAAGCTATAACGTTACCTATAGCCATTAACTTAATTTCTTCGCCGGTGAAAGTGTGACCTTCCTTATAAAAATCATATAGTTTTTTTGCTGTGGCAGCAAACATAGTTGGTACAGCTAAAAAGAAAGAGAATTCGGCAGCGGCAGTACGGGTAAGCTTCTGCGACATACCTCCCACTATAGATGCAGCCGAGCGTGAAGTACCGGGGATCATGGCCAGGCATTGAAAAAAACCGATCTTCAATGCTGTTAAATAGCCGATATCTTTTTCTTCTTTTACTGTGGGTTTGTTAAACCATTTATCAACAAACAGCAAAATAACACCACCTATTAATAAGGTAATACCTACGGTAAGCGCACTCTCCAGCAAAGCATCAATTTTTTTGCTAAACAGCACGCCAAACACTGCTGCCGGTATAAATGCCACCAATAGTTTAATATAGAAATTGACGGTTTGAAAAAACCTTTTCCAGTACAATACCACAACCGATAAAATAGCGCCTAACTGTACAGCTATGGTAAACAATTTTATAAAAGGGTCAGCAGCTATACCCATTATGGATGAAGCTATTATCATGTGCCCGGTTGATGACACCGGTATAAATTCGGTTATTCCTTCAATTATAGCAAGTACTATTATGTGTATAAGTTTTATGGTATCCATTGTTTTTAGGGGGGCGGTGGGATTAGAGGATTGGTAGATTAAGTTGGAATGGCTGTAAAGCAATCATGTTAATTGGGTTAATTAAGCCGGGAGTTGACGGACAACCCAATCAACTACTCACTTAATCAACCTCATTAACTAAAAACCTTACTTTACTTCTGGTTTCTTTAATATCGCGTAAAAGCCCAACCCAAAGCCAGCCAATACTACTACTGGGGCAATAACTATTTTGGTGTTGCTATAAATATCTGTAGTACCAGACATCAGCACAAAGCCAAAAGCAACCACCAGTACACTGATGATTAAAAACTTGTAATTCCCTTTATCAAATATAAATTCAACCGGCGCGTTGCTGGTAGTTTTAAGTGTTGGTTTAGCTGCCTGTGCCGATGTTTTTAAAGGCGTAGTTGGTTTAAATTGCTGTGCCATGTATATTTTAATGATTGAATTATTGAATTGTTGATTTAGCCCCGAAGTATAAAACCTTTCAGTTTTAACCTTTCGCCTTTAACCTATCTATATAGATCGTATATTTTTAAACGTAAAAACTTATTAACTGCCAGGAATGTACTGAATGCGGATATGAATATCCCTGCTCCGATAACGCCTAAAAATACGACGCCAAATTCTGTATAATCCTGTAGGATCACCAAATCGGGCACTTCCTTGTAGGCGAAGTAAAGTGAAGCTATTAGTATAATAATGGCTATTAAACCGCCTAACAAGCCATGCCAGATTCCATAAAATAAAAACGGTTTTCGGATAAATCCTTTTGTGGCACCTACCAGTTGCATCGATTTTATAAGAAACCTTTGCGAGTAGATAGCAAGCCTGATGGTATTGTTTATAAGCGCTACCGAAAGCACAACAAATATGCCCGCAAATACCAGGATGATCAAACTGATTGACGTTAGGTTCTGATTCATCTGATCAACCAACGATTGCTGGTATTTTACTTCTTTAACCAGGGGATTCTTTAGTAGATCGGCTTTAAATTTCTCAATATCCTTATTATTTGCAAAATCGGCCTTAAGGTAAACATCAAGCGATTGTGAAAGTGGGTTATACCCCAGGAACTTCACAAAATCCTCACCCAGGTCCTTTTGAAGGTTACGGGCGGCAAGTTCTTTACTTACGTATTGGGTTTGCTTAACTATAGGGTTACCATCCAATTGTTTTTGTAGCTGCAATACATCGGTTTCATGCGCGGCATCATCAACAAAAATATTCAGCACAATATTTTCTTTAACATAGCGCGAAAGATTTTTGGCATGTACCAAAAGCAGTCCCAGCAGCCCTATCATTAATAATACCATGGCAATACCAAATACGGTAGAAACGTATATGGTTTTGGTTTTTTTTGCCGATGCACTTGCTTCAAATTCTTCCATGTTGTTTAGATATGAAACATGAGATTTGAGATTTGAGATTAAAAAAACAGCCACATTTTGGAGCTTGTCTTACGTCTCATATCTTAATACCTCACATCTATATTCGTGCGAAATTAAGAAACACGCCTTAAAGGTAAAAGTTTATTAGTTATAAATATTGTTTAATGGTGTAATAGTGTGGTGGTTTTAACATTTATTAACCATTGGATCAGAATTTACAGAAGTAAAGAATGCTGATCGGACTCCTTGATCATTTCTGCAAATTATAAAATCCGGCAAATTCACATTCAGGCGAAATAAACAAAAGCCAGCCACTACCTGTTATACCACTATGACAAAGCCAGCAAACGATAAAGGCAAACCATCACCTTCAGATACGCCAACCCGCCGGCCAAATGACAACGGTGGTAAAAGCAAGGTAAAAACAGAAGACAAGCAATACCACGCCGATGAACCCCATGGTGGCGATATTGCCAAAAAACACGAAAAGGAAGAACAGCCGGTACATTCGGTTAAGGAAGTTCCTAAAAATTGAGTCGCGTGGAGCGAGGTTCGGGTTGCGGGTGGACGATGGTTTAGCTCTCCGAACAAACATCCCGCCACAGGCAACACGCAACACGCAACTTGACTACCTTGCTATCCCCGCCGAATTAAACTGCAGATCATACAGCTTTCTGTAATGGCCGTTCTCTATTTTTAGCAATTCCTGGTGGGTACCGGTTTCCATGATCTCGCCATGATCGAGCACAATGATCCTATCGGCATTTTGAATGGTTGACAGGCGATGGGCTATTACGATGGCTGTGCGGCCCTGCATTAGTTTATTGATAGCGTTTTGGATCAGGATCTCGGTTTCTGTATCCACCGATGAGGTTGCTTCGTCTAAAACCAAAATTGCCGGGTTATATACCAGGGCCCTGATGAAGGAGATCAGCTGCGATTGCCCTGCCGAAAGGGTTGCTCCGCGTTCCATTACATTATAATCGTATCCGCCGGGCAGGCGTTCAATAAATTCATGTGCGCCTACGTCCTTAGCCGCGGCAATGATCTGCTCACGTGTTATAGATTGGTTATTGAGGCTGATGTTGTTGGCAATGGTATCGGTAAACAAAAATACGTCCTGTATAACGGTAGCAATTTGTGATCGAAGGAACTGCACCTCGTATTCGCGGATATCGTGTCCGTCAACCTTTACACTTCCCTGCCCTATCTCATAAAAACGGTTCAGGATATTGATGGTTGATGATTTACCGGCACCGGTAGCACCAACAAGGGCAAGGGTTTCGCCGGGCTTTACGTGGAAGCTGATATTTTTAAGCACCCAGTTTTCATCGTTGTAGGCAAACCAAACTTTATCAAACGCTATATCCCCTTTTAACCTGCCTGTTTTCAGTGTTCCGTTATCAATGGCCACTTCATCCGTATCCAGCACTTTAAAAATCCTGTCGGCCCCAACCATACCCATTTGTAGGGTATTGAATTTATCGGCCAGCTGACGAATAGGGCGAAAAAGCATGTTCAACAACACAATAAAGCCGGTAATTACCCCGGGAGTAATACCTTTTTTTGATGCCGACAAAGCTGCCAGCTGATTATCAGACAGCATCCGTTTACAGCCGTACCATACCAGCAAACCAATACAAATGGCAAACAGGATCTCGACCACAGGAAAAAATATAGAGTAATACCAGTTTGAACGAATATTGGCATCCCGGTATTTAAGGTTTACGGCTTTAAACTTGCGCATCTCCTGGTCTTCGCGCGCAAATAGCTGAATGATGCTGATTCCTGAAATATGCTCGGCCAGGAAAGTATTTAGCTGGGCCACCTGCGTGCGCACTTCCTGGAAGGAGGATTTAATGGCCTCCTTAAATACATAGGTTGATGCAAACAGGAAAGGCATTGGGATCAGGGTGATCAGGGCCAGTTTCCAGTCCTGGTAAAGCATAAAACCAATAACGGCAAATACCAGCAGCATATCGCCCATGATGGAGATTAGCCCTTCAGAAAATATATCTGCGATGGTTTCCAGGTCGGATACGGTACGCGTTATCAGCATGCCAATAGGTGTACGGTCAAAATACTTTAACCTAAGACTGGTGATATGGTTAAAAATATCTATCCGCAGATCGCGGATCACGGATTGGCCAAGCGAGTTGGTTAAGTAGGTTTGGTAATACTGTGCCACAGTTTGAATAAGCAATTGGGCTATCATCAGTGCCACCATAAAAACCAGTCCGTCGTAATCATCATTCAGGATATTAACATCCAACGTGCGCTGGATCAGGATAGGCTGCAGCAATGCGCTAACTGCTAAAAAAACAGTTAAAAGTCCCGCCACAACAAACGTGGTGTTGTACGGTTTTACATAACGCATCACCCGCTTTAACAGTTTCCAATCAAGTGCTTTCCCGGTAACTTCAGACATTTTTTTATTTCGGATTTCGAATGTTCGATTTCGGATTTATACAATTATACAATTCTTAAATATCTTTATTCCACAATTCCGAAATCGAAATTCCGAAATCCGAAATAATCCCCTATAGATAGTCGTACTTTACCTCCGTTAAATACAATCCGCAGGCAGGTACACTCATACCGGCGTTTGACCGGTTCTTACTTTCAATGATCTCCCTGACAGCTTCGGGAGGTATTTCGCCTTTGCCAACCATCATCAGGGTACCAACTATTGCCCTTACCATGTTGCGCAAAAACCTATCTGCCGAGATATGGAACACCATACCCTGCTCCGTTTGCACCCATTCGGCCCGGCTAATTTTACAGTTATTGGTTTTTACCTGTGTATTTGACTTACTAAAGCAGCTAAAATCAATATAATCCATGATCATGGCTGCTGCCTGGTTCATCAGCTCTAAATCGGGCACATCGCGCACCTGCCAGGAGTATCCCCTCAAAAAAGGATCTTTATTAAAATGAATATGGTATTGGTATGATCGCAGCGTGGCATCAAACCTGGCGTGCGCATCCTCATGAACAGGGAGAATGTTTTTTATAGCGATATCGGGTGGCAATATGGCATTGAGCCCCCGCCCTATGAAAGGGGTGCTTTCTAATGCACTTACTCCCCCTTCAGGGGGTTGGGGGGCATCAAAATGTGCAAAAAACTCACGCGCATGTACGCCGGTATCGGTGCGGCCGCATCCTGTTGTTTCAATTGGCTGGCGTAAAATTGTTGCCAGCGCTTTGTTAAGCGCTGCCTGAACGCTGTGGGCATTTTGCTGCACCTGCCAGCCATGGTAGGCCGTACCATCATAAGCCAGTTCAATAAAATAGCGTTGTTTACCCGTCACGCGGCAAAGTTAATTATTATGCCGGGCTTGGGAATTCATAATTTGGTCAAAGTATCCATGCTGTTTTGTCACTGATATTGGTTTACAAAAGCGTTCCGCTGGAACACTGGTACGCCCCGAACGGTGTGGAACGCAATTTCTGCTGACAATCAACACTTTAGCTATTTTCAAAAACACAGCATGGAACACCTTTGTACTTGATAATAAACAAGTTAGCGTATCGTAATTTTATGCCAAAATACTAAATCTATCCGCCTGAAGGTTCGCTGATATACTCTTTATAAATAGATTCAAACATAATTTTATCCTCCACAGCCTGGTTAAATGGCTTATCTAAAAAAGTATTGCTGTACCCTATGGCCCTGGCCAGGTTTTTTAAAACCTTAAAATAAGTAACCTCAATACCTTCAACCAACTGCAGATAAAAAACAATAAAAACATCGCGTTCCATAGGAGTTTTACCGGCTTTAATAGCCGATAGGTATGCTTCCAGCGTCATGGCTTTCATACCCAGTACACTTATCTTTGCCCGGTCTTCGTTAATGCTGTTAAATATACCTTCTATATGCGCTAATTGATTTTGGGCATCATCGCAACAATCCTGTATGGCATTTTTTAAATACTGTAAAGATGCAAGCGCTTTTATCTCCTCAAAAAAAACCACCAGGTGCTGTTTACCACAGTAAATACTGTTTAAATGCTCCAGAAATATTTTTTTGAGGTGTGCATCTTCAAACTTCACCTCTTGAGGGGATAAATTATTATTCTGGATCGGGATCATCGCTAAATGGCTAATTGGAAAATTTGTTTAAATATAGTATATTAATTATCATAAAAAGCAAATTTAACTGCCATTAAAAATAACCTAAGGGATGTAATAATGGATAGTACTGAGTTAAAAATCTCAAGTATTAATTGAGAAAAAATAAGAAATATCAACAAAAATCAGGAAAAAACAGGACTAACTTATAATTTGCTGCTACATACTTTTTAACTTAACAACACTATATTTGCGCTTATAATTTTAATATCATGTTACAACGAATACAAAGTATTTACCTGTTGTTTGCCGGCCTGGTGTTGTTTGCCCTTTACTTTTTTCCGCTGGCTCACAACGTGTACGTTAATGATGTACCCGTAACCATTATGGTTACCGGCATTTTCCAGGACTTAAACGGTACGCATAAAAATATAGAATCTTTCACGGCGCTTACCGCCGTTACTGCTATAGTGGCACTTATTCCATTGGTTATAATTTTCTTATTTAAAAACCGCAAACAGCAAATAGCACTTTGCTACAGCGCCATACTGGTATTGTTTGGCTATAGTTTCTGGATGGCTCAAACCGTTAAAAAAGCTGTTGGCGAAGGCGTGCAACTGGGTACCAAAACAATGGGGGTTGGGCTTTTTCTTACTTCAATAAGCATTGTTATGTTGCTGTTGGCTATTAAAAGCATCAAAAATGATGAAAAGCTGATTAAATCGGCAGACAGGTTAAGGTAATATGTATTTTTTTTACAAATAAACCTCTTGTCCGTCATTGCGAGGAACGAAGCAATCCCCGATTTACAGAGTAGCTTTGCAAATCCGCTCTGTACTTTGGGGATTGCTTCGTCGTACCTCCTCGCAATGACGGTCACGAGGCGGTTGTGGTATCCATACATGTCATTACTGTTTTTTCCAGCTCGGCTGGTGGGTACTCGAAACGACGGTCTGTTTATTAATTTTAAACAGCTTCTACGAGTAATCAAAGCTCCCCTTCTTAAATGGCAGCTTAAAAAAAGCGGTTACTATATTCCAGATATGTTTTAGGCGATAGCCGGCATTTTTCTTCACCTTAGCTAACCCATGCTTTTCCATGTTCATGAAAGGAGTAGTTATGGTGCCTGTTTTTGAAGAGGTGGGCTGTGGTGTTGGTTTTTTCTCTATAACAACTATCGAATCATAATAATGAATAGAATTTACCGAGCGGGTAAAATCATCAACCTTTAATGATTTCTCTACCGAGTGGTAAGCGTTAAGTTTATCAATAAAGTTTTTAGAGTATTCAATAAAGGTGCCGCGTCTTTTATGGCCGCCGCCGTATTTTAACCAGTATGAGGTATGAATGTCTTCGCAAAGGTAAACACCATCGGGTTTTACATGATTAAACAGTTCCTCGTATGATATAATCTGCTGCAGCATGGTGTGGCCGCCATCGTCAATTAAAATATCAATCGGGGGTATTTCTTCCTTAACCCGTTTCAGGAAATTACGGTCGGTTTGCGAGCCTATCAGTATTTTAATATTCTCCTCCTCTACGGCTTTGCAATTTGGGTTTATATCAATACCGTAAATTTTTGCTTTATCGCCAAAATAGCTTTTCCACATTTGCAAACTGCCGCCATGTAGTGTGCCTATCTCCAAAATCACAATATCCTTACCCCTGTATTTACTAAAATGACGTTCATAAACATCAAAGTAATGGGCCCATTTGTATATAACGCGTTCGGTATTATTTTTAAAATATATTTCCAGATCGTTCATTCCTGTGTCAATTAACGGCTTTAAACCTACATAAAAAAACCTGTTCACCAAAAGGAATTTCAAAACAGCGCACCTGTTTACCGCATCAAAAGCTGTAACTATCAAATTTTCATACAATTGCATATTTTATTTAATACCAGCCAAGTATTGCTTTTGCAAAATATTAACGCTATCTTTGCGCCCGATTTGGCGATGTTGCCAAATTCGTTATTTTAATTCATGAACCCATTTATTCAACTGGGAATCCGTCATGATATTGTTAATGCCATCTCTGAGTTAGGGTTTGAAAACCCAACGCCAATCCAGGAACAGTCAATTCCGGTATTGTTAACAGGCAGCAACGATTTTGTCGGATTAGCCCAAACCGGGACCGGTAAGACTGCTGCCTTTGGCCTACCATTATTAGAGCTGTTGGATTTTGAAGAAAATCATCCACAGGCACTTGTTTTATGCCCAACACGTGAACTTTGTTTACAGATCACGAACGACATTAAAAATTACTCCAAAAAAATGGACAACGTTCACGTTGTAGCCGTTTATGGCGGAGCAAGCATCATGGATCAGTTACGCCAGATTAAACGCGGCGTACAGATCGTTGTGGCCACTCCGGGCCGTATGCTTGATATCATTAACCGTAAGGCGATAGATTTTTCGAAGGTAAAATTTGTAGTATTGGATGAAGCTGATGAAATGCTCAATATGGGCTTTCAGGAAGACATTGATAATATCTTATCTACCACTCCGGACGAGAAAAAAACCTGGCTGTTTTCGGCCACCATGCCAACTGAAGTTCGCCGTATAGCGAAAAAGTACATGAATGAGCCATTTGAGCTTACCATGGGCACAAAAAACACCGGCAATGCCAACATTGAGCACGAGTACTATATTGTACGTGCCCGTGATAAGTATGCCGCTTTTAAACGTATTGTTGATTTTAATCCTGATATTTTTGGTATCGTATTTTGCCGTACCAAAATTGAAACACAGGATATTGCAGAAGCCCTGATAAAAGACGGTTACAATGCCGATTCGTTACATGGCGACCTGTCACAACAGCAACGCGATAAGGTGATGAAACGTTACCGCGAGCGCAGCCTGCAATTGTTAATTGCTACCGATGTTGCCGCACGTGGTATTGATGTTAATGATGTAACACACGTTATTAACTACTCGTTACCAGATGAGGTTGAAAACTACACCCACCGTAGCGGCCGTACAGCCCGTGCAGGTAAAACAGGTGTATCTATCAGCATTATCAACGCCAAAGAATTAGGTAAAATACGCCAGATTGAGCGCACCCTGGGTAAACGCTTTGTTAAAGCCGAAATACCAACCGGGTTTGATGTTTGCGAAAAACAATTATTCTCAATTGTTCATAAAGTACATAACGTACAGGTTAATGAGCAGCAGATTGAGCAATACATCCCGCGTATTATGGATGAGTTTAAGGATATGAGCAAAGAAGAGTTTATAAAACGCTTTGCATCAATTGAATTTAACCGTTTCCTTGATTATTACAAAAACGCGCCAGACCTTAACGCAAACGTTGAAGAAGGCCGCAGAGACAGGGACGATCGCGGTGACCGTGGCGAGCGTGGTGCATCAAGCGGACCATCTGCTTACACCCGTTTATTTATAAACTTAGGTTCTGTAGACGAGTTTAACCGCGGCGACTTGCTGGGTTACATTTGCAACACATCAAAAATTAGCGGCCGTAGTGTTGGTAAAATAGATGTTAAGGGTGTTTATTCTTTCTTCGAGGTTCCAAACGAGGATGTTGAAAAAGTGAGCGCCGGCTTTAAGGATGCCGAATACAAAGGCCGCCCTGTACGGATAGAAGTATCTGGCGAAGGCACAAGCGACCGTCGTGAAAGCGGTGGTGGTGGTCACCGAGGTGGCGAGCGTCGCGAAGGCGGCGGCGGTTACCGTGGTGGCGAACGCAGAGAAGGCGGTGGCGGTTACCGTGGTGGCGAAAGAAGCAACTCAGGCGGCGGCGATCGTCGTAGTGGTGGCTTCCGTGACTTCTCGGGCAAACCCCGCGAAGATCGCCCGGAACGTAAAAGAAGATTCTAAAAAGTATCAAGTAATAAGTATCAAGTAGCAAGACATCAGCGGCCAACCTGGAGCTATCTTGATACTTGATACTAACTACTTGATACTAATAAAGATAGTTTTCGTGAGCTTCCCCTGGTAGGGAAGCATTAGTTTTAGTTTAGTTTTGTTAACGAAGCCTTCAACTGCCGCCAGCAGTTATGAAGGCTTTTGTTTTTTAACGGTATTAGTTAAGTACCTCTTCCCCGTCATTGCGAGGTACGAAGCAATCCTCGATTTACAGAGTAGCTGTGCAAATCCGCTCTGTATTTTGGGGATTACTTCGTCGTACCTCCTTATAATGACGTGTTTGCAAACTGCTGATTATCAGTACTGTTTTTTAATATAATCTATGTCATTGCGAGGCACGAAGCAATCGCATGCTATACAGAGCGGACCTGCACAGTTCGCGATTGCCGCGCCACGCTCGCAATGACATGGTTGTTGTGAGCCCCTAAAGCCAGCACGTCATCCTCGTTTTTTCCAGGCTTATCCTGGTGGTTACTCGTATGACATGATTCTAACGTATTGATTATTAATGCTGTTTTTTTTGTAGAGACGCATCACATGCGTCTCCCACATGTAAATCGAACCTGTCTGGCGGAAGGCGCATGTGATGCGCCTCTACAAGAGCTCCGATGATGCCATTACTGTTTTTTCCAGCTGGGCTGCTCGGTATTCGACGAGTTTTCAAGTCTATGATTATCAGAACCTAATGCTCGCAACTTTAAACTTAGTTTTTAACGGGTAAACTCAACAATATCAGAGTCGGGGTAAAGGAGTGTAAGTTTATGATCGTCCAGGTTTTTTATCAGGAATTTAGTATATGGCCGGCTCCCCTCATACGATGTAAAAATTGTATCGTTCGTCACAAAATAATCCTCGGTAACCGGCTTCCCGTCATCGGTGGTAAAACCTTTTTCGGTTATTTCCAGTTTTGTTTCACCATCCTTTGATTGCCACTTGCCCAGCAACTTTTTATTAACCTGGTTGGTAGTGCACGCAAAGGAAAACAATATTAATGCGCAAAATGCGTACGCAAAAATTAAAGGGTATTTTTTCATGACAGGGTTTTTAAACTTACATTGCTTTTACAGGGCAATGTAAGTTACTAATTTTTTATTGAGCAGGTTTATCAATAAGGGCCGATTTTTTAACATAAACTCTGTGCCCTTTTTTGTTGATGTAATAGTAATACGAGTTTTTGTCGATATAAATAGTTTGCCCACCGGGCGCTACCTTTCCTTCAAACTTTTTATCAACTACTGCCGATGCACCTTTGGCCGCTATCTCCGAGGTTTTATGGCCGACTTTTTTGGCCGTTACACTTGTTTTATGGCCAACATCCTTAGCGGTTTTATTTATTTTATGACCAAGGGTACTGTCCTTATGAGTTTGTGCAATAACCGGCGACATCATAAATGATCCGGCAGCGAATATTGCAATCCTGAATAGATTTTTCATGGTAAGTAAATTGAGTTATTAATAAAATAACTAACTCAATTTTTCTGCCAAAATCTTCATTTCAATTACCGGGGAACGTTTCTGGTACAAAATAGCATAAACGGCATCGCAAATGGGCATATTTACCTTGTACTGTTTGTTAACCTGCTGTAGGCAATTTACTGCATAATATCCTTCGGCTATCATATTCATTTCCAGCTGGGCCGATGTTACCGTATAACCTTTGCCTATCATATTGCCAAAAGTACGGTTACGGCTAAACTGCGAGTAGGCAGTAACCAACAGATCGCCCAGGTAGGCCGATTCCTTAATATCGCGGTTAATGGGGTGTACCTCGGCAACAAACCTTTCCAGCTCGCGTATGGCGTTTGAGATCAGCACCGCCTGAAAATTATCGCCATAGCCTACGCCATGGCAAATACCGCCTGCTATAGCATATACATTTTTTAAAACAGCGCCCCACTCGGTGCCATAAATATCGTCAGATACAATGGTTTTGATGTAACGGGTATTAATCATGCCGGCAAATTCGGCAGCCAGGGCAGCGTCGCGCGATGCAATGGTGAGGTATGATAGTTTTTCAAGCGCCACCTCTTCGGCATGGCAAGGCCCGCTAATTACCACAAAGTCATCAAAAGAAACACCCATTTTCTGGTTCAAAAACTCCCCGATAATTAAATTTTCATCGGGTACAATACCCTTTATTGCCGACACCATTTTCTTCCCGGCTAAATCTTCGGCGGTAATGCCCGTAAGCGCTTCTTTTAAAAAGGCGGCCGGTACGTTTAGTAAAATGAAATCAGCAACGCGTATAAGCGATTTCAGATTGCCGGATATGTTTTCTTTAGGCAGTTTAATTTCAACCGAGCTTAAATAATTGGGATTGTGCCCAAATTTATGCAGGTGCTCAACGGCCTGCGTGTTACGCATCCACCAAAAAATTTCCTTTTCGGTAGTATTATCAGCCAGCATTTTAACATTAGCCGTGGCCCAGCTGCCTCCGCCAATAACGGCTATCTTTTTCTTTTGATTTAACATTAAGTAGAATTGCCAGGTTTTAATTGACACGGCAAATTAATGAAATATTATTTGTTTTGGACGAAGGACTTTTAGACGAACGATTTTTAGACAAAGGATTTTTGGACGAAGGACTTTGGGACGAAGGACAAAAGATCAGGGGACGAAGGTTAAATTAAATTAGTTAAGTTTGTTTATACACGTATTACATTTAATACCGTCATTTCGAGGCACGAAGCAATCCCTAACTTTACAGAGCGGCTCTGTAGGTCGGGGATTGCTTCGTGCCCCGCAATAACGGGTTCAGAAAAACGGAACCTATGAACCCATCAGCCAGGAAAACATTTAACGCAGGTTTTACCAACGAAAAATATCAGCAGTTTTTAGATAAACTTAACAGCGGCCTGCACTCGCCGGTTGCTTTCCGCGTGGCCGAAACACCCGTTTTACTTACTGCCGGTTTCAGGGATAAGCTCATGACTGCGGGCGATGATATTATCGCCACAATTTTACAGCCCGGTTTTAAACAGCTTACCCAGCGTGCCATTCCCGATAAATGGCAGGTAGCCAATGAGAATGATCATCCGCATTTTATTGCCCTTGATTTTGGGATCTGTAAAGACGAGGCAGGCAACATCGTACCCAAACTGATAGAGATGCAGGGCTTTCCCTCGCTGTATGGCTTCCAGGTTTTGCTGGGCGATACTTATAAAGAAGTTTTTGATATAGCCTATGACCAAACCACCTATTTTAACGGACTTGATAAAGTTAGTTACCTTGATCTGTTAAGAAAAACCATTGTAGGCCCCCATCTGCCCGAAGAAGTGGTACTAATGGATGTGAACGCGCCCGAACAAAAAACGGCTGTGGATTTTTATCTTACCCAAAAATACCTGGGCATAGCCGTAATATCATTAAGCGACCTGGTACAGGAGGGTAAGCAGCTTTTTTACAACCTTAATGGCCAAAAGAAACAGGTTAAGCGCATATACAATCGCCTGATATTTGATGAGATAGATGGCGACGACATTTTATTTGACAAAGTAGCTGATATAAGGCAGCCGCTTGATGTGGAATGGATAACCCATCCTAACTGGTTTTACCGCATCAGTAAATTCACTATGCCCTTTTTAAGCGGCAATTATATTCCCGAAACACGGTTTTTGCACAAGGTAGATCAAATACCTGCCGACCTGGAAAACTATGTCCTGAAGCCTTTATTCTCATTTGCCGGGCAGGGTGTTATTATTGATGTTACCGCTACCGACATCAGCAAAATTACCGACCCTGAGAACTGGATTTTGCAGCAAAAAGTAAATTACGAACCCGTAGTGCAGGCTCCAGACGGCGGTGTAAAGGCCGAGATAAGGCTGTTATACCTATGGCCCAACGGCGATGCAAGGCCCACATTAGCCATAAACCTGGCCCGTTTAAGCCGCGGAAAAATGATTGGCGTACGTTATAATAAAGATTTTGATTGGGTAGGCGGAACAATTGCCTTTATGCCGCGTTAAACTATATACTATTAATTGCGTCTAAGCATATATATTAAAAATTAAGTATTTTTGCATCATGAATGTCCAGGTGATTTTAGTTATAATTCTTTTTACCGCCGCAGTGTTTTACATCGGTAAAATGATGTATAAAAGCATTACAGCAAAAAAAAGCTGTGGTGGTAATTGCAAGTGCGGTGTTGATTTTTCGGATATAGATGCCGGTAAATCAAATAAATAACCGGCAATAGCCATTCATGATATCTTCATTTGTTACCCATACTTTTAACCAAAAAGTAATTTCACTTAATGTCTTCAAATAAGCAAGTTTTTCAGGCAGAATCACCCGGCAGATGGAACCGCTTTAAGTGGCTCAGCCGTGTGCTGCTTGCCGTACTTATAGTTGGGATAATAGCCGTAATAGTCACTATTAAATCAACGTATTACCCCAATCTGCCAAACCTCGACCCGGCACCTAAAAAAATGTCGAAGGAGGAGCTTGAACAGATAAAAAAATCAACCAAATACAGGTCGTTCAAAATACAAAAAGGCGAAATTGAAGCCCTTGAACGTGCAAAACGGATACACCAGCACAAGCACCCCAACAATAAAGACAGGTTAAATGTTGCCTTTTACCGCCCATGGGAGCCACAGGCGTATTATTCGCTTTTGGACAATATGGCCCGGCTGGATATGGTGGTAAGTGAGGGTTTTTCTATATTGCCCGGCGTAGATACCGTTGTAACCAAAGTTGATACCGGCCTTATAAACGTAAATAAAAAGTACAACAGGCCAATTATACTCACCTTATCAAATTACGTTAACGTAAATAACCAAACAGGCGGATATGACAGTAAGGATGTTGAGCGCATTTTTAAAAGCCCCGTTTTGCGTACGGGCTTTATCAACAGTATAACAAATGCCCTTACGAAATATAAATTCAAGGGTATAAATGTTGATCTTGATGAAATTAAGGATCGCAACAGCAAAAATTATATTGCCTTTCAAAACCAGCTTTATAAAACATTAAAGGCAAAAAACTTCCTGGTTACACAAAATGTGGTGCCCGAAGATGAATCTTATGATATTTCAAGGCTGCAGCATGTTAACGATTTCCTTTTCATTATGGCGATTGATGAGCATAATGAAGTAAGCAATGCCGGCGACTTATCAAACCAGCACTGGGTTGAACAGATCCTGGATGACGTGTGTAGCAAAGTGCCAAGCGAAAAAATTATTTTAACTTTTGCCGCCGGCGCGTATGACTGGCGGGAAAGCAGCGTAGGTAAATCCATAGGCTATCAACAGGCTATCAGTACGGCCGAAGAGAACCAAAGCAAGATCACCTTTGATTCAACTTCGGCCAACTCGCATTTTACCTATATGGATAAGGACAGCCTTGACCATACCATTTACTTTGCTGACGCCGCTACCAACTTTAACGTTATCCGCATGGCCGATGACTGGGCAACCGGTGGTGTGGCATTATGGCGGATGGGCACCGAGGACCCGAGGCTATGGTCGTTCTTCCAGAAAAACCTGTCTATTGATTCGCTGCGTAAAACCGGCGTCGACTTAAAAAAGTTAACCTCTGTAGGTTTAAATAACCGTAAAAACGTAGAGTATGATGGCGACGGAGAGGTGCTCGACCTGATTACAACACCCCAAACTGGAGAAATTGCCGTAAAGCTGGATACCACCAATTTTAATATAACCTATCAGCAATATAAAAAGCTGCCTACCAAATACATGATCCGTAAGTATGGTTATAAGCCCAAAAAGGTGGTTTTAACCTTTGACGACGGGCCTGATCCCGACTATACTCCACGTATTTTAGATATCCTTAAGGAAGAAAAAGTTCCGGCCTCCTTCTTCGTGGTAGGCTCCATGGCCGAAAAAAACATAGCCATCCTTCGGCGCATTTATGAAGAGGGTTATGAAATTGGTAACCACACCTTTTTCCACCCCGATATTTCAACTGTCAGCCTTGATCGTGTTGTATTGGAACTTAATGCTACCCGTAAAATCATCGAATCGGTTACGGGCCGCAGCACCATACTTTTCCGTCCGCCGTTTAATGCTGATGCCGAGCCGGAAACGCTTGCCGAGGTTATACCGGTTGCCGAAAGCCGCAGGCAAAGTTATATCACCATAGGCGAATCTATCGACCCCTGGGATTGGCAGCCCGGTGTAACAGCCGATAGTATTGTTGCACGCACCATAAGACAGGCCAATAATGGCTCAATGATATTGCTGCATGATGCCGGTGGCGATACCCGTGAAGAAACCGTAAAGGCATTGCCTGCTATAATTCATTACTTTAAAACGCACGGCTACCAGTTTACTACCATTGCCGATGTGCTTGATAAAACCAAAGATGACCTGATGCCACCCATAAAGGATGACCACACAGGAATTTTTGGCCCGATGTATGATTTTACTATACATAGCTATTACTATATCAACTGGGTATTGATCTATGTGTTTCTATCGGCCATATTCCTGGCAATCGGGCGTATTGTATTAATTGGCATACTGGCGGTAAGACAAAATATCGAAAATAAAAAAACAACAAAGTTACGGGGCGACAATATTCCTCTGCCTTCGGTAAGTATCATTGTACCGGCCTATAATGAAGAGGTTAATGCCGTTGCTACCATACAAAGCCTGTTAAAAACCGAGTATCCGGCGTTCGAGATTATTTTTGTAGATGACGGATCGCAGGATAAAACATATGCGGTAGTAACTGCGGCTTATGAAAACAATCCGCTGGTTAAAATATTAACCAAACCAAACGGCGGTAAAGCATCGGCCTTAAATTTTGGTATTACCCATGCCAATAGCGATTTCGTGGTTTGTATTGATGCCGATACCCAGCTTAAAACCGATGCTGTTTATCACCTCATGAGCTACTTTACGGATGAGGAAATCGGCGCGGTTGCAGGCACGGTAAAAGTTGGTAACGAAACCAATATCATTACCCGCTGGCAATCTATAGAATACATTACCGCCCAAAACATGGACCGCCGCGCTTTTGATCTCATCAACAGCATAACCGTGGTACCGGGGGCTATTGGCGCGTTCCGTAAATCGGCCATTTTCCGTGCCGGGGGCTTTACTTATGATACCCTTGCCGAAGATTGCGACCTCACTATGCGTATCCTGAAACAGGGCTATATCATAAAAAATTGTGCCGAAGCTATTGCTTATACCGAAGCGCCCGAAACTATCAGCATGCTGTTGAAACAACGTTTCCGCTGGAGCTTTGGGGTAATCCAAAGCTTCTGGAAAAACCGGGACGCGCTGTTCAATAAAAAATATAAATTTTTTGGGATGGTGGGTATGCCCAACATCCTCATTTTCCAGATCATATTGCCGCTATTCTCCCCATTAGCCGATTTGATGATGATTTTTGCGCTGTTTGGCGAAAAGCCAGAGAAGATGCTTATTTATTATGTAGCCTTTGTGGTTATCGATTTTATTGTGGGCATCATCGCCTTCCGCATGGAAAAAGAGGATTACAGGAAACTCATCTACATTATACCGCAGCGATTCCTGTGGAGGCAACTCATGTATTACGTACTGTTCAAATCTATCAGGCGGGCATTAAAAGGCGAGCTGAGCGGATGGGGAGTATTGAAGCGCACAGGTAACGTGAAGGTGGAAGCAGAAAAAATTCAAAAGTAAAAAGGGAAACTCCAAACCCGATTTTAAAACTCTAAAAAATGGTGTTGTTGGCGATGTTCGACAGCACCATTTTTACTTTGACAAGGCAATCTCCCTGAAGATTCATGACGAAGCATAAAATGGGGTAATCTTACTAATCCCGCTCAATTAAACAAACCGCGTAAGCTACAACGCCTTCCTCGCGGCCTATAAAGCCTAATTGCTCGTTGGTGGTAGCCTTAATGGATATATCATCCTCACTGATAGAGGCGGCTTTGGCAATATGCGTTTTCATAGCCGGGATGTGCGGATTTATCTTGGGGGCCTCCAGGCATACCATAGCATCTATGTTGCCAATGCTGAACCCTTTTTCTTTTATTAACACAACAACCTGCTGCAGCAGGATAAGGCTGCTGATGCCTTTCCACCGGTTATCTGTATTAGAAAAATGAAAACCTATATCGCGCAGGTTGGCGGCGCCAAGCAGTGCATCGCAAATAGCATGCAGCAATACATCAGCATCCGAGTGACCATAGGCCCCTGCATGATGCTCCAGGTTAACTCCTCCCAAAACAAATGGATGCTGCTCTTTTAACTGGTGAACATCAAAACCAAAACCTACTTTTATTTTACCCATTACCGTTTAGATACATTTGAGGTACCGCCAAAATTTGCCGATAATGAAAAACGCAGCGTATTAGCCAGGGGGCTGTTTTGCTGGCTGGCTGCCAGGTACGAAAAATCGAACTGAAAAACATCGTATTTAACACCAAAGCCAAGGGTTACATAACGCCTGTCGCTTTTATTTGGGTTTTCATACAAATAACCGGCCCTTATAGCAAATTGATTATTATACCAATATTCGGCACCCGGAGAAAGGCTGTATTCTTTCAATTCCTCTTTAAAACCTCCCGGCGCATCACCAAACGACTGGAAAATACCCGAAGGCACCGATACATCATCATTTTTACCACTTATTATAACACCATCTGCATCCCTTATAGGCGGGGAAGGGGTTAGCTGCTTGTTTATATCAAAGGCAAGGGTTATCTGGTTACTTTCATCAAGGTTCCAGGTATTGGCAACGCCGAATTTTAAGTTAGCCGGTAAAAAATATTTAGGGCCGTTATCGCTGTAACTTATTTTTGACCCAATGTTTGATATATTGGCGCCAAAGGCAAACAGGTTGTTATCGCCGTATGGAGCTTTATAAAACATAGATACATCGGCAGCAAAAGCATTCCCTGCCCTCCCGGTTTGATTTGACCCGGAAGTAGCAAATGACACGCTGGATATACTGGAATGAATATAACGGGCGGTTAAACCCAATGAAAAATTCTCGCCAAACTTACGGGCATAGGAAACATCCAGCGAAAATTCGTTCGGGGTATAAGTGCCCTGATCGTTAGTATTATCATCTGTTAGTTGTAACGATCCATAATTAAAATACCGCAGCGATGCCCCAAGTGTATTACGATCATCTATTTTGTGCGCATAACTAAGGTACGATAGGCTTATATCCGGAACCAAACGCCTTAACCATGGGCTATACGAAAGCGATAACGCATCATTACTTTCTATAAACGCAAGTTTTGAGGGGTTCCAGAAACTGGCATTAACATCTGGCGACAAAGCTACACCCGCCTCCCCCATAGCACCCGAACGTGAATCGGGCGTGATGTTTAAGAAAGGCACCTCCACCCGTGACCCCCTAAATGTACTTCCATCGGTGCTTGTTTGCCCAATAACTGCAACAGGCAATAAATAAACAATTACGAACAGAATATTGTGAAAGGTAAAAAACTTCATTGGGTGCAATTTAGCTTTAATATTTTAATTGATAAATATACGTTCTTAATTTACTTTGGATTTTTAAAGGGATGTTTTAAATTACAATTGGCAAAAAAAACAGAATACTGTAACTAATATTACCAATATTCCGTTAAAACAACCGATAATTGTTTGATTTATTTAGAATAATGGGCTGTCTGCATTAGCTTTGTACCCATTTTTTTCTAAATTTACGTCATTAATATATTTGTAAAATTATGAAAATACTTTTTACTAAAACTGCTTTAGTGCTGGTGGCTGCAGGTGCATTGGTGAGCAGCTGCAGTAAACGCCCGCAATCGTCAAAAACGGGTTTAACTTATAATGACAAAAACAATGGCGGTTATGAGCGTTACAGGAAAGTTCACCCATCACCGGGCCCCGGTCTGGTGCCTATTGAGGGCGGTACTTTTGTAATGGGCGGCAGTGCAGACCAGGATGTTACTTATGATTACAACAACGTTCGGCGCCGGGTAACAGTTCCATCGTTTTATATGGACGAGACTGAAGTATCTAACCAGGATTGGCTGGATTACCTGCACTGGATCAACATAACCTTCCCCCAGGATCATGAATTGTACTACAATGCCGTACCTGATACTTTGGTTTGGCGTAAACCACTATCATATAACGACCCATATGTAGATAACTACCTGCGCCACCCTGCCTTCCAGGATTATCCGGTTGTAGGTGTTACGTGGGATCAGGCACAGGAATATTGCTCCTGGCGTACCGATCGTACCAACGAAAATATTTTACGCGAATCAGGAAGATTAGTTGCCTGGAAAGATCAGAACGGCAAAGGTAAAAATGCTGCGCCTGCTGCTACAACCGCATCTGCGCAACCCTTTAATACTGATATTTATTTGAACGGACAAATACAGGGACCGGGTATTAATGGTAAAAAAATGTTGCCCAACCTAAGCCCTAATGCGGCCGCAGGTACCGGCAAAAATAACAAACCAGTACGACCTGTGCGTATGGAGGATGGTATTTTGAAACAGGGATACCGCCTGCCATCAGAGGCCGAGTGGGAATATGCTGCATTGGCCCTGGCCGGTAATACCCAATTTGAAAACATCGACGATGGCAAAATGTACCCGTGGAACGGAATGGGTGTACGTTCTGCTAAAAGCAAAACACGAGGTTTAATTTTAGCCAACTTTAAACGTGGCAATGGCGATAACGCGGGTGTTGGCGGTTACCTGAATGACAAGGCCGACATTACTGCACCGGTACGCTCATACGCTCCAAATGATTTTGGTTTGTATAATATGGCCGGTAATGTTAATGAGTGGGTACAGGATACCTACCGCCAAACTTCATTTGAAGAATTTGAGGATTTTAACCCTTTCCGTGGTAACCAATATGCTAATAAACGTTTGGCCGATCCAACAAAAGGATTATATGCAAAGGATAAATATGGCAAACCCATTAAAGACCCAGCTGTATCAAACAAAAAGCTAAAATATGCCGATCTTATAGCATTGCAGCAGGCACAACAAAACCCTAATACGGTTAATAATGCTGCTAACCCAAATGCAGTGCCAACTGCACCTGTTAACGCTGTACCGGCAATACCAAATTCATTAGATCCTTTATCACCAAAAAATTCTGGCAAGAAATACGATCCTGATTTCAGGGGCGAAAAAGATACGGTGAATACCGCGCTTTATGGTACTACAACATTGGTTAACAACCATTCAAAAGTGTACAAAGGTGGTTCATGGAATGACATGGCATTCTGGCTAAACCCATCCACCCGCCGCTTTTTAGACGAGGATGAAGCAACTGCCGAAATTGGTTTCCGTTGTGCAATGACATTGGTAGGCGCACCAGAAATTTATCCAAATGGTAAACCACATTATGGTGTTAAAAAAGCAAAGCCTTTTAAAGCTAAATAATATCCAATTTTAAACTTAAAATACAAGGCCGTTCAGTGATGAATGGCTTTGTTTGTTTAGGGAAGAGTCGGAGTTGAATACAACTGACCTGGTTCAAATAACCTTTATTTGCAAGCATTTTGTGGTGCAATTAAATTGCTATAATAATCTGCATTTAGGAATGCCGGATTCATATTGATTATTTAACTGTTATGGGTACTGGTACCTCCGGCATGTTCAACCTTAAACTCCCCTCCTCTAATAGTAAATGGTATATTATTTGTTGTATAAAGGCACGAGTTTTATTAAAAACTACTCCTTGCATAAGGTTGATTTTATACTCATGAAATCGCGTATACATGGATAATGGCTAAGATCTTCGGCAATTCTCTTACATCCCATTATACTCAAAAGCAACAAAAAACCCCGGGAGCATTAAGCAACCGGGGTCCATAGAATAATGATTATATTATTGATAACCTTCGTTTTGTGTCAAATTAGGATTTGCATCACGTTCACGTTTTGGTATCGGAAATATAAGTTTTGGGGAGTTCCAATCAAAGGAATCAACGGCATTACCGTCCCCATCAATTGAATGAGTGGTTTCCTTATAACGTTTTAAATCGCCCAAACGCTGGCCTTCAAAAGGTAGTTCAACCCTGCGCTCCTGCTTAACTGCTGCAAGCAGGGCTGTAGCTGTTGCGGCTGTCGTATTAGCCAATTTAGCTCTGTTTCGTATAACATTAATATCTGCCGCTGCTCCAGCCAGGTCTGGAGTAGCTTTTAATATTCTTGCTTCGGCCCTGATCAGATAAATCTCTGCTAAGCGAATAGTAATTACGTTACCAAATGCATTGTTAAACTTAGATGTATAAACATCATAGAATTCATTAGCACGGTCATCTCCGGCTTCGTAACGGGCATAATGCTGATCAAAAATAATTGTCTCCCCACGACCCGCAAAATCAGAACTTGCATAAGCCTCATTTAATGCATTAAAGCCCGATTGACTTGAAATTTGGATTGCGAATACATCCTCGGAAGAGTTAAATACGCGTGTAGCTTGAGGCGGATGTTGAAATTCGTCGGCAAAATTCTTAACCAACTCAAATAGTCCGCTGTTAATTATTTTTGTAGCTTCGGTTTCGGCCAGGTCATATTTTCCCTGGGTTAAGTAAATTCTCGCCAATACAGCCGCTGCAGATGAAGAGCTGGCATACGGAGGATTACTCTCTTCAAGATTAGCTTCGGCCGTGGTTAAATCAGCTATCGCCTGTGCATAAATTTCGGCAACGGTATTCCGTTTAACATTTTGTATTCCCGATATTGTTGTGGTTGGCGCTAAAATCAACGGGACAGCTAAGTTTGTTGTTGGCGAACCATCATTCCAGGCCTTGCCAAAAGCCCTGGCAAGATCAAAATAAGTCATTCCACGTAAAAACTTGGCCTCGCCCTCAACTGTTGCCTTTTTGGCTGCAACAACCAGGTTCAAATTAGCCAAAACCGTATTACAAACACCAATGGTATTATAGCCGGCATCCCATACTCCTTCAACAAAAAAATTATTAATGGTTATTTTTTTATTATCAAGTTCAGTATAATCAGAGAAAGTACCCTGGTATTGAAAATCTCCATCATCGGCTAAAAAATCTGTACTTGACTGTAATCTGCCACCATAAAGGCCACTTAAGCCCGCTGCTGTATACGCGCCAATAAGCACGCCTTCTACATCTTTTGACGTCTTTAAAGCCTGGCTTGACTCTACGGAATCGTGAGGCTTAATATCTAACTGTTTTTGACAGCCGGAGTTATATAGCATTGCTAATGTACTTAATGCTATAATTGAATATTTTATTTTTTTCATCTTCTTCAGCTTAAATTAAAATCCCACGTTAATACCAAAAGTTATTGTTTTAGCTTGCGGAGCTGCATAAAAATCATAGTTCTGGGTAATATTACCAGAGAATGCATCCGAATTTAGCTCAGGGTCCCAGCCTTTATATTTGGTCCAGGTGGCTAAGTTTGTAGCCTGGGCATAAATCCTTAAGCTACGCAGCTTTATTTTCTCCAACACGCCTTTTGGGAAATTATAACCTAAAACTATATTCTTTAAACGCAGGTAAGATCCATCACTCAAATACCTTGAACTTGGCGATACACCATTGCCACCAAACAAACGGGCCTCTGGCACCATGGTTATATCACCCGGTTTTTTCCATGACTGAAGCTGGTCGAGCGTTTGGTTGTCTGCTCCATTATTAAAACCTACAGACATGTACTGGCCGCCACCGTTATAGATCTTATCGCCGTTTACTTCCTGTAATAAAAAGCTAAAATCAAACCCCTTATAGCCTACCGTATTATTTAAACCGGCAATAAATTTAGGGTTAGGGTCACCAACAACTACAGGTGTTGCTTCATTATAATCACTGGTAGTTGCTCTGTCACGTTTGCCACCACCAAGGTCGGTGTTTTTGTAGTAAAGCGCATCGCCGTTAGCCGGATCGGCACCGGCAAATTCTACCGTGTAAAATATGCCTAATGGCTGGCCCTCTACAGCACGGTTCACTGCGTCGCCGCTACCGGTAATAACCTGGCCTTTCAGGTCGGTAATTTTATTGCGGTTAACAGAGAAGTTAAAACTTGTTGACCAGGTAAGTTCCTTACCAACAATATTCTTTGAATCAATCTGCATTTCAAAACCTTTGTTTTGCAGTTTACCAAGGTTTTGGGTAATAGTTGTAAAACCGGATGTAGCCGGAACCTGTACGTTTAATAACAGGTCTTTTGTTTTCTTTAAGTAAACATCAAACTGACCACTCAGGCGTCCATTGAAAAACCCAATATCCAATCCAATATCTGATTGCGCAGTTGTTTCCCACTTCAAATCAGGATTAGGTAACTGGGTTGGCCTTGCACCGGCAACACCGGCATAACCAAACTCTGTAAATAGCCCGCGAGACGGAAAGTTGCCGATCTCGGAGTTACCGGTTATACCATAGCTGGCCCTTAATTTTAATTCAGAAACCAGCTGTTGTTTTTTCATGAAACCTTCTTCTGATACAATCCAGCCTACCGAACCTGCAGGGAAGAATCCGTAGCGATGATTGGCGCCAAACCTTGAAGAACCATCAACACGGCCGCTCAATGATAAAAGGTATTTATCATCATATTTATAATTTGCCCTTGCAAAATAAGACAGCAATGAATAGGCTGATAATGTGGATATACCGTTTGTAATATCTGCCGAACTGGTAAGCTTTTTATATGCATCACTGGGAAACTGATTACCGCTAAGGGAGTTAAGATCATTTTGCTGACGCTGAAAAGTCATACCGCCCACAGCATTAATATTACTCTTACCTATGTCTTTTATAAATTGTAAAAAATTATTTGTGTTAAAGTTTGTGGCTGTAACATATGAGCTAAGGCCAGTTCCGTTTGGTGTGCCGGAGTTACGGGCTGTTAAGCTCCCCGAATAACTATCCTCATTTGAATTTAATATATCCACGCCAACTTCCGACCTAAAGCTCAACGACGGGAGCAGTTTTATCTGGGCGTACACATTACCTAAGTTCCGGTAATCTACTGTGTTAAAATAGCTGTTTTGTGCATTTAACAAAGGGTTATAGTAGATAGGGAAACTGGCATTTGGAAGCCCGGTAGCGGGGTCAAGTGCACCACTGGTTAATCCTGTACGAGGGTCGATGATTGGGGTAATTGGCGATAAGGCTACAACTTGCTCGGGCGTTGAAAAAGCATTGTCGTTATCCAGGCGATAATTTTTTGTCCGTGATACACTTAAATTAGCCCCAACTTCCAACCATTTTGTGGCCTGGTTGCTAATGTTTGTACGCAAACTGTATTGATTAATTGCATTACCTATCAGGAAGCCCTTTTGATTATTATAAGTGCCCGATATATAGAATTTAGTTTTCTCGGTACCTCCGGATAGTACAAGATTATAATTTTGTACCGGCGCATGCTGTGTAACTTGTTTTTGCCAATCAGTATTTACTTTATAGGTTTTATAATCATCGCTACCAGCAGCATATCTTTTTAACCTTGCTTCAACCGAGGTAGTTGAATATCCACCCGCAGCTCCTGCGGCTCTTAGTAGGGTAACGTATTGTTGTGAATTTAAAAATTCACGATCATTTGTTGGTTTACTAAAACCATAGTATTGATTGTAAGTTACCTTGGTGTCGCCAGCTTTACCTTTTTTGGTGGTTACCAAAACCACGCCATTTGAGGCTCTTGAACCATAAATTGCAGCCGCAGAAGCATCCTTCAATATATCGATAGATTCGATATCGTTTTGATTCAGGTCCACCAATGGGTTGGTTGATGCGCCATTACTCGAAAAGTTATCAACGGTAATAGGCAAGCCATCAACAACATATAATGGCTGATTACCTGCCGATACTGATGATGCACCACGGATACGTACCTGGATACCCTGGCCTAACTTTCCATTTTGCGCTTGTATGTAAACACCGGGAGTACGGCCCTGTATGGCAGATTCTAAACTTGGTACCGGGATATTTTCAATATCCGCACCTTTAATTTTTGATATCGAACCGGTTAATGAACGCCTGCTTTGGGTACCATAACCAACTACCACAACTTCTGTAAGCTGCCTGGCATCAACTGCCAAACCTGCATTAACAACCAATTTAGTAATAGCAACTTCGGCTGGTGTGTACCCTATAAATTTAAAAACCAAAATTTTTGCAGCCGCCGGAACAGACAGGCTGTATGATCCGTTGATATCAGTTTGAGTACCTATACCGGCAACTTCTTTCACGGTTACACTTACCCCAGGTAAGGGTGACCCATCTTTTTGATCTGTTACCTTACCTGTTATCAAACGGTTTTGCCCGAAAACGAATGACATGCAGGAAAATAACAACAAAATTGTTAGTAGATTTTTCTTCATAAAGTTAAAATATTAATTAAAAAAGTAAGTTATTAACAAAAAGGCACTAAAACAATAGGGAAAGTAATATATGTTTTTATTTATTAAATAGTTACTATAAAAAACAAGCCTCAAAAAAACAGCTTTTTTAAAACTCAATCAGAATCTGACCTTTTTCAACTTTATCCCCCGCTTTTATTTTTATTTTTTTGATGATCGCATCAGCCGGAGATTTGATGATATTTTCCATTTTCATCGCTTCAAGTACAAAAAGGTTATCCCCTTTTTTTATTTCTTCGCCATCGGTTACATAAACCTTAAGTACCATCCCCGGCATCGGCGCTTTTATTTCGCTCAACCTTGCACTGTTTAAACTACTGAGGCCTAATTTATCGAGCAAAATATCAAACTGATCTTTAGCGCTAATGATATAGCAGTTATTGTTGACCTTAATTTCGGCAGTTTTTTCGGCGCTGTTAAAATATACCACATCTATATTATAGGATTGGTTGCCTTCTATAATGTGATAAATATTCCCGCCAATATGTTTTATATCAGCCTGGGTTTTGGTTTTATTTAAAAGCAGCTCGTCACTATTTCTTTCGGTTTCAAAAATATACTGGTCGTTTACTTTTAGCTGATACATCTGTGGTGTTTTTTCTGCGGATAGGTTTATGTTGCGAGGTCAGCGCTTCTTTTTTGTTATAAGGCTTTGTGTATACTAAAGTTAGCAAATATTTCTGGAAATTGAGAACCGTTTAACTTAAAACTTGCCAACTTAAAACTACTGCGTAAATACGTACTGTATCATATTGGCGCCCATTTTAAGCGCTTTTAACCGACTATCCTGGCTATCACCGGCATAAGTGCCATAATCTTCCCACCCGTTGCCAAGGTCGCATTCGTAGTCATAAAAACATACTAATCTGCCTTTGTATATCAGGCCGAAACCTTGCGCGCGCGTGCCATCATGCTCGTGTATTTTAGGCAAACCATTAGGAAAGCTATATTTCTGGTGATAAATGGGATGATCAAGCGGAAGCTCTACAAACTCAAGCTCGGGGAAAACCTTTTTCATCTGGGGGCGAATAAATTTATCCAGCCCGTAATTATCGTCGATATGCAGAAAGCCACCACCGGTAAGATACTTACGCAGGTTACGTGCTTCCTGTTCGCTAAAAATCACATTACCGTGTCCAGTCATAAAAACAAACGGGTAATTAAATATAGATGCACTGCCAACTTCTACCACCTCGTCATCCGCGTCAAAGTTAGTTTTAAGGTTTTCGTTACAAAACTTTATAAGGTTGGTTAAAGCCGTACGGTCGCCATACCAGTCGCCGCCACCCGCGTATTTAAGCCGGGCTATTTTATATGATGGCGCATTAAAACTGCTCATTACTATAAATGCGGCAAAAGCTGTTACTATGTATCTTACCCTTTTCATACCCGGTTTATAAAGTTAACCTCGAAACAGGCTTCTAATGCAGCGGTTTCGGTACGCAGCCTGGCTTCTCCTAAAGTTATGGGTTTAAAACCGTTTTCCAAAGCAAGTGCTATTTCGGCCGGTGAAAAATCTCCTTCGGGGCCTATCAATATCAAATACCGTCCTTTGAGATTTATCTCTTTGCGCAAATCAAGCTTTTCGCCCGGCTCACAGTGGGCAATGAATTTTTGTCCATCAAATGGCTCAACTAACAGGTGATTCAGTTTAACAGCATCATTTAAAACGGGATGGTAAGCTTTAAGAGATTGTTTAATTGCTGCAGTAATGATTTTATTGAGCCTGTCAACCTTTACTTCTTTCCGTTCAGATCGTTGTGTAACAATGAGTGTAACCTCATCAATACCAATCTCGGTGGCTTTTTCTAAAAACCATTCCAGCCGTTCAATATTTTTTGTAGGGGCTACCGCTATCTGCAGGTAATGATTCCGTTTATTAAAGTTTGGGGTAACCGAAGTAATATTAAGGATAGTACGCTTAGGATGCGCATCCTGGATTTTAGCATTATAAAAACCACCGCGACCGTCAATCAGCTGAACTTCGTCGCCGGTCTCCAACCTCAATACCCGTATGGCATGCTTGCTTTCATCTTCGCTAAGAAAATACTGCGGGTGCGAGGGTTCAATATCGGGTGTATAAAAAAGTTGCATTTTGCTAAGCAGATTAATGTAAATCTACTGCATCTTCTTCATTTATCAGTAATTCAAGCTTAACAGATTCGATATTCTGGTCTGATTTTCTTAATACGGTAATATTATAGCCGTTAGATTCCTTTTGCTCCCCAACGTCGGGGATCTTACCAAATATATGGCCAAGCCAGCCTGATACCGTATCAAAGTCGCCATCTTCGGGCAGGTCATGAGGCAAATGCTCATTTACATCGTATATAGGCGCAAGGGCGTTTACGATAAATTCCCGTTCGTTCACTTTTTCAACTATCGGCTTTTCTTCATCGTATTCATCCTGTATCTCGCCTACAAGCTCCTCCACAATATCCTCCAGGGTAACCATACCCGCTGTGCCGCCAAATTCATCAAGCACAATAGCTATCTGGATTCGTTTTTGCTGTAACTCGGCCATCAAATCGTTGATCTTTTTGGTTTCGGGGATAAAATAAGGTTTGCGAATGATATCCTTAAGTACAATCTCCTGGTTTCGGGCCAGTAGCGGTAATATATCTTTGGCATGTACTATACCGATGATCTTATCTATCACATCATCAAAAACAGGCATCCGCGAATACCCCTCATCTATGATCATATCCAGTAGCTCGCCCGTGGTTGAATTGATATCAATACCTGATATTTTGGTACGCGGAACCATGATGTTTTTAACCACCCGCTCATTAAAATCAAACACATTCTGGATCAGTTCATGCTCATTTGAGTCAAGCGCACCGGTCTCTTTACCCTGCTCAAGCAGGTATTGCAATTCTTCAGAGCTGTGATGCGCTTCGCCACCTTCCAAAGTATTGATGCCCAAAAGCCTTAAAATAAAATTAGCAAAGCCGTTTAAAAGCCATATTAACGGCTTAAAAAACACAAAGAAAAACCTAAGTGGCAAAGAAACCGCCAACACCGTACGTATGGACTTTTGAATGGCTATTGATTTGGGAGCAAGCTCGCCAAAAACAATATGCAATACCGTAATAAAAGTAAACGCTAAAATATGACTGGCAGTTATAAAACCGCTGGAAAGCGTAATGCCAACAGCCATAAAAGCCCTTACTACAACGTTGGTGGCCACTTCTTCGCCCACAACACCCAGCGCAAGTGACGCTATGGTAATACCTAACTGTGTTGCGGCCAGGTAACCATCAAGGTTATGCAATATGCCGCGCGCTACTTTTGCAACCCCGCTTCCGGCTTTGGCTTTGATTTCAATTTGTGAACCCCGTACCCTTACCATGGCAAACTCAGCGGCTACAAAAAAACCATTGAGCAAAACCAAAAACGCGGTTGCAATTAAATAAAAAGCACTTATTTCGTAATGCGCAGGGTCCATCTATTAATTATTGGTAAACAGGAAATGTAGATTTATACAATTCCAAACTTTCATTTATTACCTTATGCGCGTAACGCACACCTAATAAATGTTCGATAGTTACATTTTTGCCTTCCAGCTTTTTGTAATCCTTGAAAAAACGAACAATTTCGGTCATGGCGTGCGGAGGAAGCTCATTCAAATCATTTATGTAATTTACCGACATATCGTTTTTGGCAACAGCAATAATCTTATCGTCCTGTTCGCCATTATCAACCATGTGCATCACACCTACTACCTTTGCCTCGATGATCGACATCGGGAAAACATCAATTGAGCAAAGTACCAATATATCTAATGGATCTTTATCATCGCAGTAAGTTTGTGGAATAAAGCCGTAGTTGGCCGGGTACATTACCGACGAAAATAAAACCCGATCTAATTTTAGTAAACCAGAATCCTTATCAATTTCGTATTTGGCTTTAGAGCCTTTAGGGATTTCAATTATAGCGTTAACAATCTCGGGGATGTTTTCACCGGGAGAAACCTGGTGCCATGGGTGTTGTGTACTCATTGGTATTTGTTATGTATTTTTATGTGTTACTCTTTTCTTTATTCACTGCTATTTTTTTTCGGATGTAAGCTGTAACAAGCGGGATGGTAGTAATAACTATCAGCCCTAAAACTATATACTGCATATAATCCTTTATTTGCGGAAACCTTTTACCTAAGAAAAATCCGCCTAAAGTAAATGTACATACCCAGGTTACACTCCCTATCAGGTTATATAAACCGAATTTTTTTATGTCAACCTTTACAACACCTGCAAATATAGGGGCAAATGTTCTAACTATCGGGAAAAATCTCCCTAAAATCAAGGCCATTCCGCCGTACTTATTATAAAAATCGCTTGCAAGTACCACATAGCGCTTTTTAAAAAACAGCGAGTCGTTCTTATTAAATAGCACAGGCCCTGTTCGGTAACCAAACCAATAACCCGTAAAATTTCCTAATATGCCAGCTGCAATGAGCGATAGCACCAACGTAGATATGCCTACATCCAACTTTCCTGCCGAACACAGCAAACCTGCCATGAATAGCAGATAATCTCCTGGTAAAAAAAAACCAAAAAACAGGCCGGTTTCAGCAAAAACAACAACAAGCAGGAAATAAAAGCCTCCCCTGCTTATGATGGATTGAGCGTCCGTTAAATTTTGAAGGTAATCCCAAAAACTTTCCATTCACTATATCTGTAAAACTACAAATATTATATCAATTTGCAGTACCCAGTTATTATTAAATGAAACGGGAGATAAAATCGGGGTAAACACCGATAATAACAGTTGCTAATGCCGATACAGCAAAAACAAGCTTATAATATGCCGGTATGGTAACTTCGGCTCTATCTGCCGGGCGGAAATACATAGCAACTATAACCCTGAAATAATAAAAGATACTGATAATGGCATTTACAACGGCTATAATAACCAGCCAAAACTGGTACTTTGACAGCGCGCCCGAAAACATGAAAAACTTTCCAATAAACCCTGCAGTAAGCGGGATACCAGCCAATGACAGCATAGATATTGTTAATACAAAAGCCAGGAAAGGATTGTTTTTTGCAAGGCCGTTAAAGCTTTCAAAGCTATCGCTGCCGCTTTGCTGATGCACCAATATTAAACTGCCAAAAGCAATAATTGAAGCAATTGAATAAGCAGTAGCGTATATAAATACCGAATTAGCCGATGCCGAACCTAAAGCCACAATAGCAAAAAGCAAGTAACCTGCGTGTGATATGCTTGAAAACGCCAGCATTCGTTTAAAGCTTTGCTGATACAGCGCGGTGATGTTACCTATAAATAAAGTTGCTACAGTAATAACAAGTAAAACCGGCATCCAAAAATCAGACAGTGGAGCAAAGCAGACCGAAAATAAACGCAGAAATGCTGCAAAACCGGCAGTTTTTACCACTGTAGACATGAAGGCGGTTATAAGGGTAGGTGAGCCCTCGTATACATCAGGGGTCCAGAAATGGAATGGCGCGGCGCCAACCTTAAAGCAAAGCCCGACAATGATCAACGCAATGCCTGTGTAAAACATTGGATCGATGTGCGGATGTGCCAAAACCCAATCGCGGATAACCTCTAAACTAAATGAGCCTGTTGAACCGTATATTAACGTGATGCCAAACAATAAGAAGCCGGTTGAGAATGCTCCCATCAGGAAATACTTTAAAGCGGCTTCGTTTGATGCGAAATCGCTTTTCCTGATACCCGCCAGGATATATAAACTTACCGACATGATCTCGATACCAATGAACATCATGGTAAGGTTATAGTAAGATACCATAACAATGATACCCGTTAGCGAGAACAATATAATAGCGTAATACTCGGCCACATGCTTACTGATCCTCTCAAAATATCCACCTGATAACAGCAGGATAAGGATTGTGGTAATAATAGCAACCGACGAAAATACAACAGAGAAGTTGTTGAACATCATCATACCATGATAAATTGGCACAGTTGTATCCGGGGTTTTATATTCGGCAACGGCACAAACCAGCGCGGCAATTAAGCCAATCACAGTAACAGGTAACAATGCCTTTGCAGCCTTGTATAAACCAAGATACAGCAACACTATTGGTAAAACAGATATGATGATTAAAGTACTCATTTAAATATTTTATTTTCTTTTTTAGAATTTTGGGTTTAGAGTTTAGGTTTTAATTCCTAATACGTCAACTTTCCATTCAAAGTGCCTAACAAATTATTAACTGCCGCCTCAGATATGTGCATTATTGGCTGCGGATAAACGCCTATAGCTATTATTAGTATACAGATAATAGTCAGTACCAATTGCTCAGATCCACTTATATCCTTAAAAGTTGTTGTCAGTTCATTAAGCTCGCCCTGCATAACATTTTTGTACATCCGTAACATGTATACAGCGCCAAAAATGATAGTTAAACCCGCCGCTATTACCAGTGCTAAATTCATGTAGTGATAAGCGCTGTATTGAAAAACACCATCAAGTAATAAAAACTCGCCTACAAAACCATTGGTAAGTGGTAAACCTACCGTACCCAATACTATAATTAAAAACGCTATTGAAAATTTAGGAGCTACCAGCGCAATGCCGCCAAGCTGACCAATGTTGCGCGTATTTAAACGTCTGCTGATGATATCCCATATAAAAAACATGCCAACCACATTTATACCGTGATTAAGCATTTGTATCATCGCGCCTTGTAAACCTTGGGCGTTCCAGGTAAAAATTGCCGCAGCAATAAGGCCAACGTGCGCTATAGATGAATAAGCTACCAAACGTTTACCGTCTGTTTGTTTAAACGCTATGATGGAAGCATACACAATACCTATAACAGCAAGTATAATTGCCAGGCTTTGCCAATGAGCCAAACCAAGAGGTGCACATGGTATTAACCACCTGATAACGCCATAAATTCCCATTTTGAGCATGATTCCTGATAACATCATGGTACCGCCCGTAGGTGCCTCGGTATAAGTATCGGGCTGCCAGGTATGGAAAGGGAATAAAGGCATTTTTATAGCAAAGGCCAGGAAAAATGCCAAAAACACCCAGGATTGTTGCGGGGCAGTAAGCTTTAAAGCATAAAAGCTGTGAATATCGAAAGTTCTATCCGGTGATTGTAAATAAAGGTAGATGATAGCTACCAGCATAAATAACGAACCGGCAAATGTATAGATGAAAAATTTAAGGGTAATACGGATGCGGTTTTCGCCACCCCAAAGGGCACATATAAAGTAAATAGGGATTAGCGCGGCTTCCCATCCAACGTAAAATAAAAACCCGTCTAACGCGGTAAACACTACCAGCAAACCGGCCTGCATAAATAATATTAAAACATAAAAAGCACCGGCATTTTTATATTCATGCTTATAGGTGGTTAATATAATAAGCGGCACAAGCAACGTGGTAAGCAGTACCATGATCATGCTGATACCATCAATACCGGCGCTAAAATAAATACCTAATTTTGCTATCCACGGAACATCAATACCAAATTGTGTTGTTGCATCGGGTACAAAACGGCTTAAAAACAGACCGGCTATTACCAGTTCGGCAACAGAGAAAAATAATGCGGCGTGTTTGGCAACCCCGTTTTTTAATAAGGCTACTATAACTGCGGCAACTACCGGTAAAAAAATTAATATACTAACGGTCATTTTATATTTTAAACGCTATCGTTTATACTTTAGTTAATCCAAATACACTGTAAACCAATATGGCTATAATACCCAGCACCATTACAAATATGTAGAAACCTACATTGCCCGTTTGCAATAAACGCAGGCCCTTACTGGTTTCAATAGTTCCTTTACCCAGGCCGTTCACTAAACCATCAATACCCATCTTATCCACTACGTTGTAGAAAAAGGTTGACAAGAAATCCAATGGTTTGCGGATCAGGAAATCATAAAGCTCATCTACATAAAATTTCTGATAGGATAAGCTGGTCAATGCCGGGCGTTCTTCGGTATCTGCTACCGGAAGGCTGTCGTTTTGAACATATTTTATATAAGCATAAATTAATGCTATAAATGCAACACCTACCGAAACACCCATCAGAATCCACTCGGTACCTGATGACAATTCATTTGAAGGTAGGATGGTGGTTGATGCTTTAAATACAGGGGCCAGGTAATGGCCAAGTTCATGGTGACCACCTAAAACCTCGGGCACGCCAATTAAACCGCCGATAATAGAAAGTATTGCCAATATGATCAATGGGATGGTCATGGTTGCCGGCGACTCATGCAAATGATGTTCCTGCTCATGCGTGCCACGGAATTTACCCCAAAAAGTAAGGTACATCATCCTGAACATATAGAACGAGGTTAGCATAGCTGTAAAAACACCCACTACATAAAAGGTAGTACTGTGCTCAAAGGCATGAGCCAGAATCTCATCTTTTGAAAAGAAACCAGAGAACGGAGGGATCCCCGAAATGGCGATAGTGCCAATAAGCATGGTAGCAAATGTAACAGGCAGCTTGCCTTTTAAGCCTCCCATTTTGCGCATATCCTGCTCGCCGCTTACCGCATGGATAACAGAGCCTGCACCAAGGAATAACAGGGCTTTAAAGAAAGCATGTGTTAATACGTGGAAGAAAGCGCCGGTATAGGCGCCCACACCTAAACCTAAAAACATATAACCCAGTTGCGACACAGTTGAATAAGCCAGTACCTTTTTAATATCAGTTTGCGTAAGGGCAATTAACGCGGCAAATAACGCGGTAGCCAAACCTACTATAGCCACAACCTCCATTGCAAATGGCGACATGCTGTAAAATATGTTTGAGCGGGCAATCATATAAATACCTGCTGTAACCATGGTTGCAGCGTGGATCAATGCCGATACGGGAGTTGGGCCGGCCATTGCATCTGGTAACCAGGTAAACAATGGTAACTGGGCCGATTTGCCTATAGCGCCAACAAACAACAATAGGGCAATAACTGTAAATGGCGCGGCACCTATTTTCATTGCTGCCGCCTTAGGAAATAGAGTAGCAAATTCAACACTCCCAAACGCGTAGATCATTAGGAACACTCCCAATAAAAAGCCCAAATCGCCGATACGGTTCATGATGAAGGCCTTTTTTGCAGCGTCGGCGTAGCTTGGGTTGGTATACCAGAAACCAATAAGCAGGTATGAGCATAAACCTACGCCCTCCCATCCTATAAACATGATGATATAGTTTGAACCCATCACCAATAGCAGCATGAAAAATACAAACAGGTTTAAGTAAGCGAAAAACTTACCGAAACCTTTATCATTATGCATATAACCAATAGAATACAGGTGTATAAGGAAACCAACACCCGTAATAATGAGCAGCATAATAGAGCTCAACTGATCAACCAAAAATGCGAAAGGTATATGAACCGGACCTGCGTTGATCCAATCAAAATAAGTAACATTGATAGGGTTGCCGGTTGATTTGATATGGAAGAATGCTGCCAGGCTTAACCCAAAAGATACCAGTACGAGTAAGCTGCCAATAAAGCCTATTATTCCTTTTGATAATGAATTACGGCCAAATCCGTTAATAATAAAACCAGCTAACGGTAATATGGGAATAAGCCAGATGTATTGATTCATGTTTTCAGTTATACGTTTTACGTACTACGTTATACGCTTTAATTTATTTAATCGTCATTGCGTCGAACTAAGCAATCTCTTCACTTGCAATGACGGTGTGTTATGTATTTATTTTCCTTAAATCCGAAATCATAGTTCCGAATTCCGAAATCATCTTACCACTTCAGCCTGTTCAGCACGTTAATATCTATCGAATTGGTATTACGGTAAATCATCACAATGATGGCCAGCCCGACAGCTACTTCGGCGGCCGCAAGTGCCATAATAAAGAATACAAAAACCTGCCCGGTAGCATCGCCCCTGTAAACAGAGAATGCTGTTAGCAAAAGGTTCACCGCGTTCAGCATCAGTTCAACCGACATAAATATTACGATGGCATTGCGGCGGATCAATACGCCCATTACACCTATCGAAAAAATAATGCTGCTTAATAGAATGTAATGATTAAGCGGTACCGCTTGTATTGTATTTGTTAAGCTTTCCATTATGCAGTTTTAGTGTCTTTTGTAGCCAGTAAAACAGCACCCACCATTGCCGATAACAGCAATACTGACGATATTTCAAATGGCAGTAAAAATTCGTTAAACAATACTTTCCCCAGGTTTTTCACCAGGCCCAGCTCCGGGTTCTGCAATACAACCGGGTTAGATATTCCGATTGATTTTAAGGAGGCTGCTAAGGCCACCATCAGAATACCACCACCAAATACCCCTGCAAACTTCACCATAAATGGCTTAACAGGTTCACTATCCTTATTAAGGTTGATAAGCATCAGTGTGTACAGGAACAATACCAGGATAGCGCCCATGTACACTATAAAATTAACTATCGCCAAAAACTGGGCGTTCATTAATATATAATGAATGGTGAACGTAAAAAAGGTAAGTATAAGATAAAGGATACTATGTACCGGATTTTTGGCCGTGATCACCAATATCGAAAAGAATATGGACAAAAATGCGATGAAGTAAAATGTACTCATATTTATATTTACAAAATACCCTTGCCCTTTTTAAGAGTTGCGCAAAGGTATAAAACTTCTTTATTGATTTAAGGGTGGTTCTACTAATTTGTCTTTGCCGTAAATAAAATCCTTCCTCAAATAGTCGGCAGGTACAATATCTCCGTCAAGGTATATGGCCTCCTTGGGGCAGGCTTCTTCACAAAGGCCGCAAAAAATGCAGCGCAGCATGTTTATTTCGTAAACTGCCGCGTATTTTTCTTCCCGGTATAAATGCTCTTCGCCTTTCTGTCGTTCGGCAGCAACCATGGTTATAGCTTCTGCAGGGCATGATAATGCACATAATCCGCAGGCAGTACAGCGTTCTTTGCCATCCTCATCGCGTTTAAGCGAGTGCATGCCTCTAAAGTTTTCAGAAAACTCACGTTTCTCTTCAGGATAACTGATTGTTACCGGTTTCCTGAAAAAATGCTTCATTGTAGTGGCCAGACCGCCAATAATGGCGGGCAGGTAAGCACGCTCCAATAAATTAAGCGGCTTTACTTCCAGTACTTTTCGTTTATTGCTTAATGATTCCATTTAATTAAAATCCAAAGTGTGTAAGTGCTGCACTAACTACGCCGGTAAGCACAATATTAGCAATGGCCAAAGGTATCAATATCTTCCAGCCCAGGTCCATCAATTGGTCGTAGCGAAAACGAGGGATTGTCCAGCGTACCCACATAAAAAAGAAGATGAATAAGAATACCTTGGTGAATAATACCACTACACCAATAATTGGTGCAATAGTTGGGCCAGTATGTGCAAGCATCCAATCCATACCCGGATAGTTATAACCACCCCAATATAAAGTAGCCATTACAGCCGAAGAGATAAACATGTTAATATACTCCGCAAACAGGTAGAAACCTAATTTCATTGACGAATACTCGGTATGATAACCACCTACCAGTTCGGTTTCGCACTCGGGCAAGTCAAAAGGTGTTCGGTTAGTTTCTGCAAATGCGCATACTATAAATATTAAAAACCCAAGTGGCTGGCGTATTATATTCCAGTTAGCTCCATGCTGTTGTTCAGCAATCTCACGCAGGCTTAAAGTACCGGTTAGCATCAGCAAAGCGATAATGGATAAACCCATCGAAATTTCGTAGCTGATATTTTGTGATGCTGCACGAATTGCGCCTAATAATGAGTATTTATTATTTGATGCCCATCCGCCTATCATTACCCCATAAACGCCTAATGACACCACACCAAAGATGTATAAAACTCCTACATTGATATCGGTAACCTGCAGATCAACTACGTGGCCGCCAATAGTTATAGTTTGCCCCCATGGAATAACAGCAGAGCCAATACAGGCTGTAAGGATTGCCAGTGAAGGGCCAACTATGAACAGGAATGGCGTTGCATTGGTGGGGATGATCTCTTCTTTTAAAAACATTTTGGCACCATCTGCCAATGGCTGTAACAGACCAAACGGACCGGCACGGTTAGGGCCTATCCTATCCTGGAAAAACGCGGCAATCTTGCGCTCGGCATAAGTCGAGTACATGGCTACAACCAAACTGATCACAAAAATGATCAATATCAGGCCAAATTTAAATGCTATATCTACTAATCCCATTATAAGCGTGTGTCTCTTTCAAATTGTTCTTTATTCGCTTCCATCAATACCGGGTTGGTTTTAACAACCGGCAACGGCGTAAACTCATAGTGGTTTGAGCTGATAACCGATTTATGCGATACCTTGCGGGGTCCTTCAATCACCCAGTCGGCAGTTTTCTTTTTATCAAAGCGACAGGTATTGCAAATAAATTCTTCAACCTCGCCATAAACATCCTTGCGGCCTGTTACCCTTATCACATCCTCGCCTTTGTACCATAAAGTCACTTTACCGCAGCATTTATCGCAATCGCGGTGCGCTTCAACCGGCTTGGTGAACCACACACGATTTTTAAAGCGGAAGGTTTTATCGGTTAATGCGCCTACCGGGCATACATCAATCATGTTTCCAGAAAAATCATTATCAACGGCTTTGCTGATGTAAGTCGAGATCTCGGAATGATCGCCCCTGTTCAGGATGCCGTGTAAACGGGTGTTGGTAATTTGATCGGCAGTGAATACGCAACGGTAGCAAAGGATGCAACGCGTCATGTGTAGCTGTATTTTGTCGCCAATATCAATCTTTTCGAATGTACGGCGGTCAAACTCATAACGGGTTTTAGCGGCACCATGCTCAAAACCTAAGTCTTGCAGGTGGCACTCGCCTGCCTGGTCACATACAGGGCAATCAAGCGGGTGGTTAATCAATAACATTTCCACTACACCTTTACGGGCTTCTACCACTTCGGGCGAGGTGATGTTTTGCACTTCCATACCATCCATAACACCGGTACGGCAGGATGCAACCAGTTTAGGCATAGGGCGTGGATCCTTTTCAGATCCTTTGGTCACCTTAACCAAACAGGTACGGCATTTACCGCCACTGCCTTCCAGCTTGGAGTAATAGCACATAGCAGGCGGAACAATATCGCCACCTATCTGCCTCGCGGCATTAAGTATGCTTGTTCCTGGTTCTACTTCAACGGGTATTCCGTCTATTGTTACTTTCATCTTTTAAGTCAAAATTTAGAATTTTGATTCCTAATTATCTTATTCCGTCATTGCTAGGAACGAAGCAATCCCCAAGTAGCAGGTTCGCCCTGTATAGTTAGGGATTGCTTCGTTCCTCGCAATGACGCGTGGGTATTATGCTGTCGCTGCAACCGTTAACGGATCCGCGTAGTGAGCAAGGCCAAAATTTCTTGAAACCGCTTCCGCTCCATTAGTTACATGCCATTCAAATTCATCCCTGAAGTGACGGATAGCACTGGCTACAGGCCAGGCTGCTGCATCTCCCAACGGACAGATAGTATTTCCTTCAATTTTTTTAGATACATCAACCAGCAGGTCCATGTCGCTCATTTTGCCATGGCCATATTCTAAACGGTGCAATACCCTTTCCATCCAGCCGGTACCTTCACGGCAGGGCGAACATTGTCCGCAGCTTTCATGGTGATAAAAACGGGCAAAGTTCCAGGTGTTACGCACTATACAAGCATCCTCATCATAAGCGATAAATCCACCCGAGCCTAACATGGTACCGCTTACAAAGCCACCATCACTTAATGATTCATAGCTCATCAGGCGCGGCTCGTTGTTAATGGTTTTTAATATCAGGTTTGCAGGTAAAATTGGCACTGATGAACCTCCTGCAACAACTGCTTTTAAGCGTTTACCGTTAGCAATACCACCGCAATACTCATCGGAGTAAATAAATTCTTCAACCGGTAAACCAAGGTCAATTTCATAAACACCAGGCTTTTTAAGGTTTCCCCCAGCCGAGATCAGCTTGGTACCAGTGCTACGGCCTACGCCTAATTTTGCATATTCGTCGCCCCCTTCGTTGATGATTGGCACAACTGCAGCTATCGATTCTACATTGTTTACCACCGTTGGGCAACCATACAAACCAGCAATAGCCGGGAAAGGTGGCTTTATACGTGGATTACCCCGTTTGCCTTCCAATGATTCCAACAATGCGGTTTCTTCTCCGCAGATGTAAGCACCACCACCTGGTTGTACATATAATTCAAGATCGTAACCCGATCCTAATATGTTTTTACCTAAAAATCCTTTTGCTTTGGCCTCCGCGATGGCTCTTTCCAGGATCCGGATCTGCGGCATCATTTCGCCGCGAACGTAGATGTACGATGTTTTGGCCCCCAGCGCAAAGCTGGCTACAATCATCCCCTCAATTAATAAGTGAGGGATGTAGGTCATCAAATACCTGTCTTTAAAAGTGCCGGGCTCAGATTCGTCGGCGTTGCAAACCAGGTAGCGTTCTACCCCTTCTGGTTTTGCCAAAAAGCTCCACTTCATACCGGTAGGGAAACCCGCACCGCCACGACCGCGCAAGCCCGATTTTTTAACCTCTTCCACAATCGCCTCGGGCGACATGGTTTTTATAGCCTTTTCAACAGAAGCGTACCCACCCTTTGAGCGGTAAACATCAAATGTATTGATGCCTGGTACGTTTATATGTTCAAGTAAAAGTTTGCGTCCCATTGCTTTAATTTTTTGCTTTCGCCCTTAAATCGCTAACCAGTTTATCAACCGAATCGTTAGTTAAGTTCTCGTAAAAAGTATATTCGGGGCCAATTTGTAAAACCGGGCCATAGCCGCAGGCAGCAAGGCATTCTACACCACGCCAGCTAAATAAACCGTCGGGGGTAACTTCGCCTTCTTTTACACCTAAAGTGTTTTCAATATGATCCATTATTTTTTCGGCACCTACCAGGCAGCAACCGCTGGTACGGCAAACCTCTAAAACATATTTGCCGGATGGACGCAGCAGGTACATGGTATAAAATGTAGCTACCTCATACACCTCAATTGGCAAAATATCTAAATACTCGGCCACTTTATCCATTGCCTGCGGACTAACCCATCCAAACTCGGCCTGTACATAGTGCAGTATTGGCAGTAAACCCGATTTTTGTTTTCCTTGCGGATAGCGGCTAACCACGTCATCAAATTTACTGATCAGCTCCGGCGAAAACTCAACCGAAACCTGAGCATCTTCAACTCTAAGCATCTAACTCTCCGGCTATAACGTTTAAACTACTCATATTAATAATCGCATCTGATAATAACATACCGCGGCTCATTGGTGCATACATCTGGTAATTGATAAAGCTGGGCCTGCGGAAATGCAAACGATATGGGCTACGCCCGCCATCATTCACCAAATAAAACCCCAATTCGCCATTGGCGCCTTCAACCGAATGATAAACCTCGGTATTAGGAGTCGGGATCTCGCCCATCACAATTTTAAAGTGATAAATGAGGGCTTCCATGTTATTATAAACTTCTTCTTTCGGCGGCAGGTAAAACTCAGGTACATCAGCATGAAAAATATCTGATGGTTCTTTTTCCAGTTTTACAAGCGCCTGCTCAATAATGCGCAAACTCTGCCACATCTCTTCATTACGCACCAAAAAACGACTGTAAACATCGCCATTGGTGCCAACTGGTACCTCAAATTCAAAATCTTCGTATGATGAATAAGGGTTCATGGCCCTTACGTCATAATCAACACCGGCTGCACGCAATATCGGGCCTGTCCAGCTATAGTTTAAAGCATCCTCGGCGGTAACAGCGGCCACATCTTTTGTCCTGTCAACAAAAATACGGTTACGGTTAAACAGCGATTCAAATTCTTTAAGCGTTTTAGGGAAATCAATTAAAAACTTACGCAGCTTGGCAAAGGCTATAGTGTTGAAATTACGTTCAAAGCCACCTATACGGCCAATATTTGTAGTAAGGCGGCTTCCGCAAACCTCCTCATAAATTTCATAAATAGCTTCACGGAATTCCATCATATAAAGGAAACCGGTAAAAGCACCTGTATCAACACCCAATACCCCATTACATACAATATGGTCGGATATACGGGCCAGTTCCATCACTATCACACGCAGGTAATCAACACGTTTTGGTGTAGTTATGCCTAATAGCTTTTCAACTGTCATGTGCCAGCCCATGTTATTAATAGGCGATGAGCAGTAGTTTAAACGATCGGTAAGTGGAGTGATCTGGTAAAACGGACGGTGTTCGGCAATTTTTTCAAACGCGCGGTGAATATAGCCTATGGTTGATACGCCGCTCACAATTCTTTCGCCATCTAACTGCAGCACATTTTGGAACACACCATGGGTTGCAGGGTGAGTTGGGCCGAGGTTTAAGGTTGAAAGCTCGTTTTGCGGATCGTTATCTGTATATACAGGATGGTTTTGCATCAGTATAAATTATTTTCTTTTAATGGTGATGCCGTAAAGGTTTCCCCAATACGGCATAATATTATCTTCCGAAAAAGTAATCCTTTTTATCAACACGGTTCGGGTCTTCCAGCGGAAATTCCTTGCGCATCGGGAAAGCCGTCATATCGTCAACATTTAAAATGCGGCGGAGATCGGGGTGACCGTCAAATATAACTCCGAAGAAATCATATGTTTCACGTTCCATCCAGTTGGCGCCTTCCCATAGCACAGTTGCAGTAGGGATATGTACATCGCCATCAACCAAAAACACCTTTATCCTGATACGGGTATTGGTAGTAAGGCTATGCAAATGGTAAATAACTCCTATTTGCTTTTCCTGTTCAGGATAATGTATAGCGGTAATATCTGTTAAAAATATAAAGCGAAGTGCGGCATCGGTCTTTAAAAAGGTCAACAGATCAATGATCTGCCCTCGGCCGGTTTCTACGGTAAGTAAACCGTAGGGTTCGCCTACCAATGTTACTTGCTCGCCGAATTTTTCACCGATTCTTTTTAAAAGCTCTTCGTTGGGTATCGTAGCCATTATTGGATTCCGTATTTTGCTAATAACTCCTGGTACTTGGGCTCATTTCTTCTGCGAAGCGATTCTGTTTGTACCAGCTTTTGAATGTTGATAAAGCCATCGATAATAGCTTCGGGGCGGGGCGGGCAACCGGGTACGTAAACATCCACCGGTATTACTTCATCTATACCCTGCAATACAGAGTAAGTATCAAATATACCACCGCTTGATGCACAGGCGCCCACAGCCATAACCCAGCGAGGCTCGGCCATTTGCAGATAAACCTGGCGCAATACCGGGGCCATCTTTTTGGCAATAGTACCCATAACCATCAAAAGATCGGCCTGACGAGGGGAAAAGCTTAAACGCTCGGCGCCAAAACGCGAAAGATCATAATGAGAAGCCATAGTGGCCATAAATTCAATACCACAACATGAAGTAGCAAATGGCAGGGGCCATAATGAATTTGAGCGGGCTATACCTATTACTTTATCAAGCGAGGTAGCAAAAAAACCGGCGCCTTCTACACCTGCAGGGGCATCAACTATTTGAATATCACTCATTGAACAATTTTAATAGAAAATCACTGCCTGATCAATACAGGTAATGAAATGCAAATTTACAATAATAAGATGTAAAAGGTACACTATGCGTTTGCGAAGACCATATTTAGAATCAGTCTAATTTAGTCCCAATCTAAAGCACCTTTTTTAATAACGTAGATAAAACCTAATAAAAGCGTAGCCATGAATATAAACATTTCTATCATGCCCTTTTCGCCCATTGCTTTGAAATTTACTGCCCAGGGATACATAAATATTACCTCTACATCAAACAATACAAATAGTATTGCTACCAGGAAATATTTGATGGATATAGGTGAACGGGCATTCCCAACAACCTCTATTCCTGATTCAAAGGGGGTAAGTTTATCTTTGGTAGCGCGTTTGGGGCCTATTTTATGTGTTACAAACATAGTAGTTACCACAAACCCTAAAGCCACCAGCATTTGAAATATGATGGGCAAATAATTAACCGGTAAACTTTGTACTTCCATGCTGCAAATATACTAATGGAACAATAATAAAAAAGCCTCTTTTTAGAAGAGGCTTTCTTTTATTTTAAGAGGCAAAGTTTAAAAATCAAGAGTTAGACAAAAACGCTAAGCTGCTTTTTCGCAACTCCTGATTCTATTCTACAAATTATTTGCTTTTACCGGGTCCGCCGGCTTTACGCGCAAAGAATGCCACTACTTGTTTATTAGTAGGGTCATTATCCCTTGCCTTTGTATAATTGTCAGTAGCCTTGGCTAAATCCTTTTCTTTAAATTCGGCATAAGTACCTAAATAAACATAGGCTTCTGCAAGGTTCTTCTTAGTTTTATCATCGGGTGAACCTTTAGCGTTTACCAACTCGATATATTTTTCATAAAACGGCTTAGCGTAACCTACAATATTATTACGGTCTTTATCTTTTAACTCGTTAACACGTGCACGATAAACATAAGCATCTGAAGTAGTCGGAGCTTTTTGAGTAACATAACTAAATGCAGAATCGGCTTTAGCAATTACAGAATCGGCACCAGGTTTCTTTTCGTCATATCCGTAGTAGTAGCTGATACCTTCGTAAAAATAGTCGGTAAGTTTTACACTGCGGCCACCTTTTTGCGTAACCAATTTGTATGCATCACCAGCCTGAAGATATTTTTTACCGCGAAACAATGATTTGGCAATTTCGCCATACACATCGGTCTGCGTAGAATCCAAAGCAAGCGTTTTCCTTAAAGTATTGATACCAACAGAATCCTGACCAGATGCCATTTGCAAACGGCCAAGGTATAAGTAATCACGTGGTACTATTCTTTTTGGATCAGCTTTGCTCAACCAGGTATTCATAGCGGTTAATCCGGCAGGGTAATCCTTATTTTCTAAAGCTGCGTAGGCTAAATAACGGTATGCCCTTAAATTTGATTTCGAAGACTTTGACAGATCGGCAGCAACAGCTTGCAGCTCCTGGAATTGGCCCGCACTGATTAAAAAGTCGGCATAACGCATTTGTGATTCAACCGAAAGATCTGTTAAGCTCAGGTATTTTTTGTATTCCTCAACGGCTTGTTTAATTTTAGCAGATGCCATTTTAGGATCGGCGTTTGCCCAACGGTTATCTGTTTCGGCCCATTCACGGTAAGCGGGACCGTAGTTAGGGTCGATGGCTAAAGCTTCCTGGAATTGTTTTTCTGAATCCTCAAAGTTGTTTGCATATCTCCACAAAACGCCGGTTGCAACTTTAGCACCCGGATTTTTGGGATCAGCTGTATTTGCATCAGAATAAGCCTGGTAAGCTTCGTTACTTTTTATTTGTGAAGCATAAGCATCTCCTAAGGTGATCAACAACTCAACATCTTTGGGGTTAATTGCTTTACCTTTTGATAAAACGGCAATTGCTGCGCTGGCATCGTCAACTGATATTTTACCATCTGATGTGGTAGGTAACAAATATGCCTTCCCTACATATACATAAGGCTTGCTATTTTTACCTGCAAGCGACACAGCCTGGTTAAAGCTGGTGGTTGCACCTGCTTTATCTTTATCCAAGCGGGCAACGGCACCTAAACCGGCATAGTTTAAACCCGATTTTGGATTTACAGCAATACCTTTATTAAAAGCTGTTTTGGCCGAATCGGTATAATCCTGTTTAAGATATACCCAACCCAGGTAAAAGAAATTTTCGTCCTTATCGGCCTGTGTAACCGTAAGGTTTTTTAGCATCGATTTGGCTTTTTGATATTGTTCGGCGTCAATAGCTTTTTTGGCGTCGGCTAGACTTTGCGCAAAAACTGATGATGAACCTATAAATACCAGTCCTAATGTTGCCTTAGCTATTTTACTGATCATTTTCATCTTATTTAGTTATAATTTACTTTTTAAATTTATCTCTCTTGGCGGTATCGAATCTGGCAATAAACCTGATTTTAATATTATCCGCTGCCCCACATCGCTGGCTAAAAATGTCGCAAACCCGGTAGCTAAACCAGCCTTGCTCGATGTATTAACCAGGTATAATCCCCTACTTAAAGGGTACTGTTTTAAGACGAGTGATTCCTGCGAAGGTTTAAAGTAGTAATTAGCATACTTCTTATTGGCCTCATCCTTAACTCCTACAATCTTAACCTTAGCCACGTAAGACACCATATCCTTATCGGGATCATTAAGCCAGCTAAAACCTGTGATACCGAAAGCATCGGGGTGCTCGCTAACGTATTTAATAACTTCCTTATTTGATTTTAGTGCGTAAATATTTTTCTGATTAAATTCCTTATTACCAGAAAAGTACTTCAAATACCTTACCAAACTCGAGTTAGGGTTATCAAAAACAATTGTTTTGTTTGGGTCCCCTTCCCCGTTAAGCATCTTTTTTAATACAGCAACAGTGATAGTAGTATCAACAGAAGCCTGATTTACGATCAATGTAACTGCATCAGTAGCAAAACGCAGTACGTCAACACTTAACGAACGTTTTATTATTATATTACGTTCTGTGGTATCCAAATCACGTGATAGTACTGCCATTCTCACACTATCATTTAACAGCATATTTACAGCCTGATTTTCTGTTTTGTATAAAAAAGTAGGCTGTGCAGCCGGGTACCTGCTTTTATAAATATACTCCTCCTGACTTACTATTGGTGCAAAAGATTCATCGGCAACAAATGTTCCTTTACCCGAGTTGAACGTATCATCGGAAAAGGGTTTTGAAGCTTTTTGTTTACAGGCCTGTAAGCTTATCGCTACAATTAATACTAAAAAAACACATCTAACATCAAAACTAATCTTCATACTGATCTTTTTTGAACAATCTGGAGAAACGCAGCATCGCGTATCCGATAATAAAAGCCCCAAAAAGTATCCGCTGATAAGACTGTAACTGTAGCGGGAGTCGGTCCCAAAACATGATCATTAAGCCTAAAATTATAAAACAGATAAATGCAGCAGTTCCTAAAATAAGCAAAAACCGCCTTTTGGGCGATTTTTGACCTTTATTGAAATTAAATGACATTATCTTAGTTATCACCAGCTAAAGTAAAGCTTACCGGTACACTATATTGTACACGAACCGGTCGGCCGTTTTGAATACCTGGTTTCCATTTTGGTGAACCTTTCAATGCCCTAACTGCTTCGGCATCGGTACCCGGACTAAGGCTTCTTGATACCTTAATATCAGTTAATGATCCGTCACGTTCCACTACGAAAGTAAGGATTACCCGTCCTTGTGTTCCATTCTCACGGTCAACTGCAGGGTACCTGATGGTTTTGCTCAAATAAGCACCAAATTTTTCAACGCCACCCGGAAACTCCGGTAAATTTTCAACTGATGCAAAGATCTTATTAGGATCTTCTTCAACAACCTGTTTAATATCTGAGTTACCTACCGGCTCATCAATTCTGATATCAGCATTAGGATCACCTTTTTGATCTTTCTGACCTGGATCGGCTACTGCAAGTTCCTTAACCGTTGGCGGATCTTTTTCCTTAACCTCATTATCTGGTTTCACAACCGGAGGAGGAAAACGAACCTGGTCAACCTTTGGCTTTGGTGGTTCTGGTGGCGGTGGAGGTGGTTTTTTAGTTTGATCCACCGGTGGTGGTGGTAACAGCACTACGTCTGTTATCTTTACTTTTTCATCAGCTTTGGGGATAAGTCCCTTGATCTTATTGATAATAGTAGGCAAAGAAATAATAAACACAAACACCACAATAGCTATTATAAGAGCTCTTGATGTATTTTTTGCGTTATCTCTTCTTAGTTCATAAGCCCCGTAAGCCTTATTCCTGTTACTAAAAACAACGTCGATCCATTTCTGATCCAATATGTCTAATTTTGATCCAAACATTTGTTAGGCTTTAATGGAAATTAATAACGTTTTAATATTCTTATTTATTGTCGTTGTATAAACCGTCTTTCTTCAACAACTCAATTTCTATAGGAGAGATGTCAACTATACCATAGCTTTGTATATTGGCTATGTTGATCTCATCAAGCACACTTACCATGTTCTTGTACTTTGATTTATCGCTTGGTTTAATCACAACAAACATAAACTTTCCGGTTTTTTCCTGTACTTCTTTACTTTTTTCAATTAAAGTTTTACGCAAACCATCTTTACCATAGTTATCAACTGTTGGTGCCGATTTACCCGGTTCGCCCAGGTACCACTCCAGCTTATCGTCACTACCTAATAAAAGGGTTAATGAACGGGAAGCAGCAATAGGTAACTGATCTTTAGTTTTTTCATCCTTATCAGGCATTGCAAGGTCCATCGCTTTAGGCTTGGCCAATGTTGTTGTCATGATAAAGAAGGTGATCAATAAGAAAGCAAGGTCAACCATCGCGGTTAAGTCAATACGGGTAGATTGCTTTTTACTTCTAACCTTCCCGCCTTTATGTTTCCCTCCCCCGGAGGTATCTAATTCTGCCATGATCTTTTATTTTTTAGGAGCGCCGCCTGTGCCATCGCCACTAATATTTGTTATTAAACTAAATTTGTTGACTTTTTGCTTTTGCAAAATAGTTATAACATCCTTAATCACCGGGTACTCTTCCTTACTATCACCTTTAATAGCTACACGTAACTGCGTATTGTGAAGCGCCACAGTAGCTTTTCGGGCCTCGCGAATCCAGTTGAACAGCTCATTACTTACAGAATCCCTTGGGATACCCGGTTGTTTAAGTTTCTTTTGCTCATCCGCCGACATAGCTATAAACTGGTGCAGCTGGTTCATAGGAACGCCAAACGCAGTGATAGTTGAAAACCGTGTCAGTTCTTCAGGAGTAAACGTGGTTTTATAAATTTCGCCCATCTGGGTTAAGGTTTGTTTGCGGATGTCAATCCCCTCAACTCCGAAAAATGCCTTTTGCTCCCCTACAGTTATAGTACCAAAATCAGATTCAGGTATAGGCTGTTGAATTGAAGACTTCGGCATATCGATCGGAACGGGATCTTCTGTCCTTACCTTCGCGGTCATTATAAAGAAAGTAAGCAACAGGAACGCCACATCGCACATTGCGGTCATGTCAATTGCTGTACTCTTTCTTGGAACTTTTATCCTTGCCATATTAAAATTTTTAAATATATAGTGTTATAATGTATTAATTATTCCGGCCAAGTATTAAATATTGAAAAGCCGGAAAACCTAAGCACTAATATATTCTTATCTGTTGGCGTTCTTGTGGGATGAAGCAAATGTTTGAACAATGCTAAATCCTGTTTCGTCAATAGCGTAGGTCAGTTTATCAATTTTTGATGTAAATACGTTGTACATTACAATTGAAATAGCTGAAGTTAAGATACCAAATGCAGTGTTGATCAAAGCTTCAGAAATGTGTGAAGACAACTCAACCTGGTTTGGCACACCTGATACCGCTAATGAAGAGAACGCTTTGATCATACCCACAACAGTACCTAACAGACCGGTTAATGTACCGATAGATACCAATGTAGCGATGATAGTTAAGTTTTGCTCCAACATAGGCATTTCTAAAGCAGTTGCTTCTTCAATATCTTTTTGGATAGCCAAAGTTTTTTGATCAACATCAAGATTTGGCTCTGCTTCCATTTCGCCATATTTTTTCAATGCCGATTTAATAACATTTGCTACTGAACCTTTTTGTTTATCGCATTCAGATGATGCTCCGGCGATATTACCTGCATTCAATAACGCTTGTACTTTTCTAACAAAAGTATCTACACTTCCTGTACCAGAAGCTTTTCCGATAACTACAAAACGCTCAATAGAGAAAACGATCACCATTAATAAAAACGACATGATCACTGGTACAATTACCCCGCCGCTATGAACAGTTCCAAAGATATCTGATGGGTAACCATGTACATCACCGCCTTTAAAGTGACTTGGGTCGCCAAGAATAAATACAAAAATAGAAGTTGAAACAATCAAACAGATTGGAATGGTTAAAGAAGCAAACATGCCCGATGCACTTGAGCTTTCTTTCTTAACAGGAGTAGTTGGTTTTGTTGGTGCGTTTGCCATTACTTTTAATTTTTAGTTTTTAGTTTTTGTTTATATTATAAGTTAGTTAAATGTGCTCTAAAATGGGAATAACAAAAATAGAATTTTATTGAAATAAAAAAATCATTTATATTATTCTTTACAATTTTTTAATACCAAATTACATTTTGTGTGCAATTGGATATAAATAACGTAATAATGTCCTGTTATTGTGTGTTGCCACTACAATTATTTGCAATGAAAACCATTTTTTTTAATATTATCAAGCAATAGTGATAAAATTTATGCTACTATTTCGTTACACTTCTATTTAGGCCGGCATTTATTATCTCTGTAATGCAAAACATCCGCAGCATGTCTGAAATGTTTTAGTGTACAAAATACGCTATTACTTAACTTAATATTCTGTTTATGAGTACCTTAAAATCAAGGTTATCCTCCGGCTTTTTTTGCTTTGTAGCCATCCGTTTGCAGCAGGGTTAATATTTTATCCCTGAAGTCGCCCTGGATCAATATTTCGCCCTCCTTTACCGAACCGCCTACTCCGCATTTTGTTTTTAGCTTTTTGCCAATAGCCTCCAGGTCGGTGTTGGCGCCTACAAAACCTGTTATACGGGTAACAAGTTTACTACCTCCCTTACGATCAAGGTATATTTTAAAGTTTTGTTGTTGAGGCGGCAAAGTTCGGGCATCATCCCGGCCGTTTTCCTGGTATTCAAAATCCGGATCGGTTGAATAAACTACACCGGTAATATTCTTCTTAGCCATAGTTATCAAATTTAAAACCCCGGACCAACAATTACTTTTAATGAACCCGGTATTATATTAATATGTATATGGGTATCCATTACCTGCGGCTCGCCATCGAGGTGAATAGGACCTGCACTTTGCCTGGTAATTTTAATGTCCTTTCCCCTTATAATTTCAATGTACCCAGAGGATTCAATTGTTTTAAGCATGAGGCGTACGCCAATCTCGGGCAGGCGCCATATCGGAAATTTACGAATAATACATACATCCAGCAAACCATCCTTCACCGATGCCTTTGGCGAAATATGCACATCATTGCCCCATTGCGATGAATTAGCAATACTTATTATGAATGCTTCGCGCTCGTACACATTTCCGTCAATTTCAATCTGGTACTGCTGAGACTTGTAAGCTACAATCTCCTGCATACTTGATTTGATGTAAGTTAAAAAACCCCGCTTTTTACCATGTGAAAATACTTCTGCGATATGGGCGTCAAAACCCATACCTGCCATATTAAAAAAAGGCAGCCCATTCATTTGCCCCGAATCAATAGTTTCAACCTTATAAGCGCTTAATGTTTTTATAGATTCGGCAGTATTCATCGGAATTCCTAAAAAACGCGCCAATCCGTTGCCAGAGCCAAAAGGAACTACCCCCAGGGCTGTGCTACTGCCTACTATAGCCGATGAGATTTCGTTCACCGTACCATCGCCGCCAACGGCTACTACCACATCAAACTTATTTGCGGCCTCGCCTGCTATTATACGGGCATGCGATACGCCATCACTATAAACAATGCTGGCATCAAACATATTCTTATCAAGGTTCTGGTCTATCAGCTCTGGCACACCATCCTTCTTCTTCCCCCCCGATATAGGGTTTATTATAAATAACGCTTTACGTTTCAACTATCTGTATTAAATAATAAAGTATCAAAAGTAAATGTATTTTCGGCTTTGTAAAATTTGTTTTATTTTTGCCACCCGAAAGTGGACTGATTTAATTGCCTTTATTTAAAAGGCACCGGATTGCAACCACGTAAAAAAGTGCTAAAACCAATGCTTCTTTTTACTACGATGCCCTTAAATCTCCTCCCTACTGTTTTACTTTAGTAATTGTATAAAAAATTTATATGTCATATTTATTTACTTCCGAATCCGTATCAGAAGGACACCCGGATAAAGTTGCCGATCAGATCTCAGACGCGCTGATAGATCATTTTTTAGCATTCGACCCCAATTCAAAAGTTGCCTGCGAAACGTTGGTAACCACCGGGCAGGTATTTTTAGCCGGTGAAGTGAAATCAAAAGCTTATTTAGATGTACAAAAAATAGCCCGCGAGGTGATCAACAAAATTGGTTACACCAAAGGCGAATACATGTTTGATGGCAGCTCATGCGGTGTGCTATCGGCCATTCATGAGCAATCGCCGGATATTAACCAGGGCGTTGAGCGCAAAGCTCCTGAAGAGCAGGGCGCCGGCGATCAGGGTATGATGTTTGGCTATGCTACTGCCGAAACTGAAAACTATATGCCGCTGGCATTAGATATCGCCCATGCCTTATTAATTGAGCTGGCTGCTATCCGCCGCGAAAATAGCGAGATCAAATATCTTCGCCCCGATGCAAAATCGCAGGTTACATTAGAGTATAGCGATGATAATAAGCCACAACGTATAGACGCTATCGTTATCTCTACCCAGCATGACGATTTCGATGAAGAGAAGGCCATGCTGACCAAAATCAGCGCTGATATTATCAGCATCCTTATTCCACGGGTAAAAGCCAAATACCCAACGTACGCCCACTTTTTTAACGACCAGATAAAATACCACATTAACCCAACCGGCAAATTTGTTATCGGCGGGCCACATGGCGATACGGGCTTAACCGGACGTAAAATTATTGTAGATACCTATGGTGGAAAAGGTGCGCATGGCGGTGGCGCATTTTCTGGTAAAGACCCTTCAAAGGTTGATCGTTCTGCTGCTTATGCAACCCGACATATTGCCAAAAACCTGGTGGCCGCCGGCGTTTGCGACGAAGTTTTGGTACAGGTATCATACGCTATCGGCGTAGCCCAGCCAATGGGTATTTACGTAAACACCTATGGCACAGCCAAAGTTGAATTACATGATGGCGAGATTGCCCAAAAAGTAGAGGCCGTTTTTAACATGACGCCGTATGCCATTGAAACCCGCTTTAAACTACGCAACCCCATTTACAGCGAAACTGCGGCATACGGTCACTTTGGTAAACCAAGCGAAATTGTAACCAAAACCTTTATAGCCCATGACGGCAGCGAGCTTAAACGCGAAGTAGAACTGTTTACCTGGGAGAAACTGGACTATGTAGATAAGGTAAAAGCAGCCTTCGGGTTGTAGGCTGTACTAATATATTTATTGCACAATAGCGACTGGTAAAAATCAGTCGCTATTTTTGTTTTGGGGGGAGGATTGGGATGAAGAATAAATGGACAAAAGCCCGGACTTCATTTTAGGCGAGAAATATTTAGTTACAGATAACATTTGTACAATAAATAACGAGAAAAGTTAACAATTAACGATAAATATTGAACCGGCATATCATTCACTCAACCCTACCCTAAAGTTACCCTGCGGACCACCTCACACCTCCCCTTCCTTACCCCTGCCATCCTGCTTTATACCTTACCTGGTACCCCGGCGGCGTACTGACAAAACAGTGTCACCATATGTTTGACAGGGGCTGCGTAACTTTGTATGTATCCCGGTTACGGGGAAGCCTATCACGAAGTTTTGAATTAAACATATCACCTAAATTTTTAAAGAAAAAAATGTTAAAGGCACATTTTATATTAAATAAAATATATTATTTTTATCATCAAATAAAACAATAGTATAATTAGAAATACCTTTTTACCTAAAACCTATTTTACCACCTTAACCCTATCACAATAACATGAAACCATCTCATCAGTACTCTTAATATAAAACCCACTCAATTCCCGATTTTAACTTATTCAGCATAGCCGTAAAGCGGCTGTTATGCCTGTTATGTTAATTTTTTTGAGCGGAACAAAGGCCACTAACATTTTTTATATCCCCAAACAAACTATTACCCACCATGAAAAAATTATCCTTAACACTTATTATTCTTTTATCAGTTTCGCAATTCTTACATGCGCAATGGACCAATGGCACAAATATTAATAACACCAATACAGGTAACGTTGGTATTGGCACCACAGCGCCGCCTAATGCACTGCTTGAAGTTAACGGTATAACTATAATGGCTGGAAATAATTCCAATCTCGACATTAATATTCCAAACCGCAGTTTAAGCTTTCTTCAAAATTCAGGGAAGATGCTTGTTGGCTGGAACAGAACTCAGGGTGCCGGAGAAATTGATTTTATTGCTAATCAGGGGGGAGGATCTCCCGGAGGGTTTGCTTTCTATAATCATGATAATAGCAACAACGAGAAACAATTGATGTGGCTGACCGGAGATGGAAGACTGATGATTGGCCTAACCACGGGCAATACCGGCAACAACAAATTAGCCGTGGGCGGCGGCGTGATTGCAGAATCGGTAACTGTTAAGCTACAGGCCACCTGGCCCGATTACGTTTTCAAAAAAGATTACCAACTCCCCTCCTTAACCGATGTAAAAACCTACATCGACCAAAACCAGCATTTACCGGATATGCCATCCGAGGCGGAGGTTGCCAAAAATGGGCTGAACCTGGGCGAAATGAATAAGCTGCTGGTTAAAAAGGTGGAAGAGCTGACTTTGTATTTGATTGAAAAGGACAAAGAAAAAAAAGAACAGGAAGCTATCAATCAAAAAAACACCCAACAAATAGATGAGCTTAAAAATCAGCTCGAATCAATAACAAAGCTCTTAATCAAAAGCTCAACCTCAAATCTTAAATAAATGAAATCATTTTCTCTTTTAATATCAGCGCTACTATTTTCAGCCTTTTCTTCCTATGCGCAAAATATATTTCCACCCAGTGGAAATGCAGGTATTGGAACAAGTACCCCAACAAGTGGCTTAACTGTACAAACCGAAGGATCAAATGTTACTGATGGCGCTCTGTTTTTAGTAAATGGCAATAATACTGGTTTTGGCGGTTTTGCAACAATAGCAGGAATAAAAACTGCGGCCGGGGATGGTGGACAATATAATTTTCTAAAACTTCAAAACGCCGGTGGAACCAAATTTTTGATTAATGGATCTGGCAACGTAGGTATTGGTACAGCAAGCCCTGTTTCTAAATTACATACACAGGTATCCAATAATGGCTTGAACATCATCGGCGGCTTTCAAAATCTGGACGGAACCCAAACCGGCGGTAATGCTGTGGGCATAGGCTTTCTTAACGAAGCCCAGGGGAGCTGGTGGAAAGCGGCTATCGTTCACGAACGCACAGGCGCCTATGGAACAGGGAGCTTAAAATTTTTAGTTAATAATTCGGTAGATAATTCAACGGTTACTTTAAGTGATGTTAAAATGACCATCCTTTCATCCGGTTTTGTTGGCATAGGTACTGCCACTCCTCGTGAGGCGCTATCTGTAAACGGCAATATCCGTTCCAAACAAATAAAAGTAGAAATCGTCAACTGGCCCGATTACGTTTTCAAAAAAGATTACCAACTCCCCTCCTTAACCGATGTAAAAACCTACATCGACCAAAACCAGCATTTACCGGATATGCCATCTGAAGCGGAGGTTGCCAAAGATGGATTGAATTTGGGCGAGATGAACAAGCTGCTGGTTAAAAAGGTGGAGGAGCTGACTTTGTATCTGATTGAACAAAATAAACGAATTGAAAAGCTTGAATCACAAATAAATAAAAGTCATGAATAGTAAGTCAAATTTATTTAAATCAGCTTTACTGCTGATCATATTAACAACATTGTCCGGGTTAGCGCACGCGCAATATTCTTATGAATATGTTGGAGGGGCAGCGCGTGTTTCATTGTTAGCAGGTAGTTTACCACCAGATAATGATGGTAACTGCGCCAAACTCCAGATTGATGTTCTTGGTGGTGGATGGGGTTCAAATAATACAGGTGTAGCCACTTATTATGTAGGTAACCGGGGCGGCCTGATTATTCACCAGGTAACTAATGGCAATGCTACAAGTTGTTTTACAATAAAAGCTTACGCCAACCCAAATGGTAATACCGATATATACATAGTTATTACGCAGGATTGGCAAGCTTTCTCTGTTAAATCCTGCAAATTAGGTAACGGGGGGCAATCACAATTACAGACTATTGTAGTACAAACCCCGGTTGGGACAGATATAACTCCCGCTATATTGCCAGTATTGATTACCGATGCCAATGGAAACATCGCTCTTAATACTTATGATTCCAAAGGCTACAAATTTGCGGTAAACGGCAACGCCATAGCTACTTCCATGACCGTTAAGCTACAGGCCACCTGGCCCGATTACGTTTTCAAAAAAGATTACCAACTCCCATCCCTCACCGATGTAAAAACCTACATCGATCAAAACCAGCATTTACCGGATATGCCATCTGAAGCTGAGGTTGCCAAAGATGGGCTAAACCTGGGCGAAATGAATAAACTGCTGGTTAAAAAGGTGGAGGAACTGACTTTGTATTTGATTGAGAAGGATCAGAAAGACAAGGAAAAAGATGAGCTTTTGATCTCTTTGCAAAAGCAGATTAACGAATTAAAAAAACCAGGTAAAAAATTTAAAGAAACAAATTAAAAAGATAGATGAAAAAAGTTTTACTGTTGATGCTGGCTGGTTTAGCCAGTATACATTTTGCTGATGCGCAAACCAAAAACGTTACGGTTGATGCTAACGATGCATTAAATAATAATACCAAAATAGTTGCTCAAACATCACTTGGGCAAATATTTTTTACAGGACATCAATTAGGATCCACCTACTCATATCCGGCAGCTGGAATTTTCAGAGCCTGGACAGATCAACCCATTGGATCGGCAAACTATTACTATGATGGTATAACAAATGGGACTCTTAACTTTAGTGTGAGGGCCGATGGACAGGGTTATTTTGCCGGAAGAGTAGGTGTAGGAACCTCATCTCCAAATGTAGCCCTGGATATTAATGGATCGCTGTGCGGAGGAAATACTAACCTGGACGGCTTCAACACAAATTTTTTAGCAAACTCATCTAAAGTTTTAATTGGATGGAACAGAACAGCAGGAGCAGGAGAAACCGATCTTATTGCTAATCAGGGCTTAGGATCTGTGGGAGGATTTGCATTCTATAATCATGATAATAGCAACAACGAGAAACAATTGATGTGGCTAACCGGAGATGGACGACTGATGATTGGCCTAACCACCGGCAATACAGGCAACAATAAATTAGCTGTGGGCGGCGGTGTGATTGCAGAATCAGTAACTGTTAAGCTACAGGCCACCTGGCCCGATTACGTTTTCAAAAAAGATTACCAACTCCCATCCCTCACCGATGTAAAAACCTACATCGATCAAAACCAACACTTGCCGGATATGCCATCTGAAGCGGAGGTTGCCAAAGATGGGTTGAACCTTGGCGAAATGAATAAGCTGCTGGTTAAAAAGGTAGAGGAACTGACTTTGTATTTGATTGAGAAGGATAAAAAGGAAAAGGAACAGGAACAGAGATTAACCGAGCAGGAGGTCAGGATAAAAAAACTGGAACAAGCCCAGGGCCATTAAATCAGCCTTTTATCAATACAGTTATAAATTAAAGAAAGTACAGCCTTAATCAGGGTTAAAACAAATTTCAATGAAAAACTTTTATTTAACAATTGCGGCTTTTATGCTGCTATTGGTCTGTTTAAAACCGGTCAAGCTCCGCGCTCAAACAGCAGCTGAAGCCAACGAATACAATAAGGTATCCATTGCTTCCCCAACGGCTGGGTCCCTGGCCAAGTTTGTGGATATCCCGGTTAGCCTGCATACAGGTATTCCCGACATTGGTATTCCGTTGTACACGCTGCAACAGGGCCAGTTATCGCTGCCTATCAGTATGAGTTATCATGCTTCGGGCTTAAAAACGGCTGAGCCGGCAGGCTGGGTGGGCGCCGGATGGGCATTAAATGCCGGTGGCGTGATCACCCGTTCGGTAAGGGGAACGCCGGATGAGAAAGGAACGGTGAATAATTTTCAACATACGGGTTTTTTCAGTGATCACGGTTATACCAGTCATATGCTTGAAACCGGGCATCCACTGAATGATCCAAATGACCCTTACCCTGCTGATACCCGGCCGGATAGTGGCTATAAAGTTAACTATCTACGTTTCGTTTCCGGAGAATTTGATTCGGAGCCGGACTTGTTCTTTTTTAACTTTGGCGGTTATTCCGGCAAGTTTTATTTCAATGACGACCGCACGCCGATGCTGTTGCCGGAGCAGGATATTAAAATTGAATACAATTACACCTACGGTTCTTCAGAAAGCATCCAGGGATTTACGCTGACTACCCCGGATGGCGTAAAATATTACTTTGGGGCAACGCCGTCTACAACGGATGTTGACCCCGTTGAATATACGAAGGTGTTTACAGACCAGAACGGCATGGGCTGGGATAAAGTATTATCCAGCTGGTACCTGAACAAAATCGTGTCTGCCGATGGCAATAACTCCATTACCCTTAACTACCGTTCGGTTGGCTATAGCTATTATACGGTATCCACGAGTGTGGAAACGGGCAATGCCAGAGGGTATAAACTGGTGAGGAATATCATCCATGGTGTTGAGCTGGATAACATCACCTCGTTAAACGGCCAGGTGAACTTCATACCGACATCCGCCGCCAGGGAAGACCTTTCAAATACCAATGCAAACGGCATTGAAGGTGTGAACACGTCGGCCAAAGCCCTTGCCAGGATCGACGTGCTGCAGAGGAACGGGCAAACGCTCTTAAAGAGTTACAATTTTCTGTATGATTATTTTGTAGATAATAACACTCCGGTGGCTACAACATTAAACATAGTAACAACCGACAAAAAGAGGCTGCAGCTGTTGAGTATCCAGGAAAAAAGCGGTACGGGTATCGCAAACCCTCCTTATAGATTCGATTATTTTACTGAGTTGGTGCCGAGGCGGATGAGCTTTGCCCAGGATCATTGGGGCTTTATTAATGGGGTAACGAGCAATGGCGACAACCTGATCGCCACTTATTACAATACTTATAATACAAAAACTACCGTAACCGGGGCCGACCGTGATCCTAAATGGCCAGCCATGCGGGGAGGCACTTTAAAAAAAATCACTTTCCCTACAGGCGGGTACAACTTGTATGACTTTGAAGCGAACCAGTTTTACAAGTCGATTATCTCCGGTACAAACGGGGACAGGACGTTTATAAACAGCGTCAGCGCGGGATATGACGGCGGGCAAACCACCAAAACTAATTTCATCCTTCAGGCACTGGATTACCACCAGTATGTGTTCCAGCTGTCAAACCTCCACTACGGCGGCGCGGGGCACATGAACGTGTACAATAGCAACAACGCCCTCATCGACCAGCTGTTGGCAAACAATGACGAGACCAGGGAAATTATGCGAAACTACGCTCCCGGCACTTACAAGTTTGAGGTCATCAAGGACGATGCCTACGGCGGCAACGGGGCAGCGGTCAAAATCTATCAGCTTGCGGGCTCTGTTGTAAGCACAAACGAGACAGTGGGCGGCTTAAGAATAAAAACCATTACCCAGAACAGCGGCAATGGCAGACCGGACATGGTAACTAACTACAGCTACAACGACGGGCCAAACAATCTTTCTACCGGGGTGCTTTTTGGAAAACCCACCGTGGCGCAGGTACTGCGCAACGATATCGACAAAAATTATTTTCAGGAATCCCAGGCCACCCACCAGACAAATATTTACGCTGAGGGATGCCCTGCAACACCCGGTTATGGTCTGCCGTACATGGTTTCCGCAGGTAGCATACGCCCGATGAACTCAAGCCAGGGCAGTCATATCGGTTATAAAAAGGTTACGGTTAGTCAAACAGGTAAAGGGTATAGTGTTTCGATGTTTGATACAGATGGCGAGAATTATATAACGCATGACGATATCGTAAACAGAACCATCGTTACCACACCCAACACCTGCACCTCAGATATTCCAAACTATCCAGCCGCACCGGAGCCTAATAGTTTTAATCGCGGAAAATTGCAGTATAAGGCAGATTATAGTGAAAACGGGACACTGTTAGATGATGCTACCTTTACCACTGTATACCAGGATAACCCTATGACGACACCTGCGTTTGTAATTGTAGGGAATCCGGTAGGCAGTAATATTCCTTCTTTTTTTACCTGGTATAATCAAACAACAGGGCGTAAAATAAAGGAAACTGTAGTTAAAAATTTATATGCGAGTAACGGCACCGTTAATACCATCGAAGAATCATACTTTGACAGCCCGTATCACCACCAGTTAACCAGAAATACGAACACTAATTCAACCGGTGATGTAATGGAAACCCGCTACAGGTATGCGGCAGACTACCGGCTTTCAAATGTAGATGGTTTAAGTGATGGCCTGGCTAATTATTTGACCCAGTTTGCCGCGGTTAATAATACCTTCAATTCAAGTATATCAAGCTGTACGGGCAGCGTAGGCTGTCAGCGTGTAGCGTGGTTTGATTATACCATTGGGCTGATACATAAACGCGAGGACTTTAATAATTACCGGATAGCCAATATTACCGGTACCGGTAATACTTTTAAAGTGCAGCTTGCAGCGGCCGTAAATAACGTTGGCCCTGATCTGAAACCACTGATAGCCATGCGTGTCCAAAATAATTATCAACCGGTTGAAACCACTACTTTAAAAAACGGCAGCGTATTAGGCTCAACACTTTACACGTATAATTATTTCCCGGCATCGCAAAATCAAATCTATCTTTCTAAAGTAAGCAAAACCGACTTTTTTGGTCCCCCGGCAAGCTTTACCTATACCGCTACCGGAGCGGATAATTATTCGTTGGTTAAAGATCCCGGGTATAACGAAAAGGCAAATTTCAATTACGCGTTAGGTAACACCACGCAGGTTAATGTTTTTGGAACTCCGGCAGCAGCATACCAGTGGGGTTATAACGCGGCTTACCCGGTTGCTAAGGTAAATGTTTCAAAGGCGAATGATATATTTTTTGATGGCTTTGAAGAAACAGGTGGTAATAGCGTGCGTAACGTTAGCAAAACCGGGCATTATAGTCATACAGGCGGCTATACCAAAGCGCTTACAGGGCTGGATGCAGGCACATATACATTGAGCTATTGGTTAAAAGGCAGCGGAAGTAGCTGGTCATGGCAAAGTATCCCGGTTACAATTGCAGGAAGTTCTTACACCATTTCCATACCTACTGGCCAAATTGATGATGTTCGCTTTTACCCATTGAACGCGGAAATGACCAGCTATACCTATGACCCCGGGATTGGGATGACCAGCAGTACAGACGGAAGGGGCTTAGTTACTTATTACGAATACGATTCCTTTCAGCGACTGTTAAATATCAGAGATAAGGATAGCAGTATAGTTAAAAATTATAACTACAACTATGCTGTGCCACCTGTTATAACTTACACCAGCGCAAGTCAGTCTGGCAACTTTACCCGAAATAATTGTGGTGCTGGTTATATTTCGAGCCCTGTAACTTATACTGTTTCAGCCGGAGCTTTTAGTTCTATTATATCACAGAGTGATGCAGATCAGCAGGCACAAAATTACCTGAATGCGAACGGACAAAACTACGCTAATATTAACGGAACGTGTATGCAAAGTGTTCCGGTTACATTAAGTAATAACACTAATACAGGTTATTATGTATACTTTTCAAATAGCACAGCGTCGTGGACTTTTAGCTTTCCAAATTCAGGAAGTTCCACAGTGCAGGTACCTGCGGGCACTTATTCTGTAGATGTATATCCCAGCGGCGCATATATTAATCATACCATTACGTGCGGTTCGCAATCAGTAACGGCTCCGCGAAATTTATTTAGTGGCGTAATCGTCGCTACCGGCGGCAACTTAACCATATCTGTCAATTAAATGCAGTACCACTTTAAACCTTATTAAAATGAAATATAAGTTAATAAAAAAACAAAGGAGTATAGCGGGTTTGCTATTAACCACGATGTTGCTCTTTTCGGTAATGGCAGTAAAGGCGCAAACCTATGTAACCGGGGGGCAAATAACGGGCACACCGGCAGCCGGCTCGTATTATAATAACAGCAGCATTACTTTAACAGCACCATTCAGCTTTGCCGCCGCAACAGGCAGCAGCTTAAATTTGTTTATCACCGCGCCATATTGTGTGCCACTAAATGCTAACCCCAGTACCGCGCAAAACTACATTATCACCTCAACGCCACGTATAGGCGGTATTACGTCGCCGGCAGGCCTGGCCAATCGTAGTACCTGCGATTTGATGCAAACCGTGCAATACTTTGACGGACTCGGTCGCCCAATCCAAACGGTACAGGTAAAAGGGTCACCGGCTGATAAGGATATAGTACAGCCCATGGTTTATGATATGTACGGCCGCGATAACATCAAATACCTGCCTTACACGCTAAGTACAGAAACCAGTGATGGCAGTTATAAAAGTAATGCGTTAACTCCGGGCTATGGCGTATCTGCTTTTTACAATCCATCAGGAACCCCAGCCACCCAGCCACAGCTTGCTGGTGGTATCCCTCATATTACAACTCCTTACGCGGTAACCATATATGAGCCCTCGCCACTAAACCGGGTAACAGAGCAGGGGGCGCCGGGTGATACCTGGCAGCCTAATTTAAGTAACGCGGACCTGAGCCATACCGGCCGCGTATCTTATGCTACTAACGATAATACCGATATTACCAATATAGCCACCACTTTTAAAGTGATGCTATATAAAGTAACTATTGGGACAGACGGCACCCGCACACTGGTAAATGCAGGCACCAATGCTTATGCTAATGGTCAGTTATATGTAACCATCGGTAAAGACGAGAACTGGCAATTGGGCGATCTGCGGGTGGGTTCCGCGCAAACATTTAAAAACAAGGCAGGCAATGTAATACTAAAAAGGGTTTTTAATAAAAAGCCAGATGGCAGCATAGAAATGCTATCCACTTATTATGTATATGATGATTATGGCAACCTGGCTTTTGTATTGCCCCCCGGCGCATTACCTGATGGCGGCATCGTCAGTTCCACTTCACTTGATTTTTGGTGTTACCAGTACCGTTATGATGAGCGCGGCAGGCTTATAGAAAAAAAGCTGCCGGGTAGGGGAAAAGAATTTATGGTTTATAATACCCTTAACCAGGTTGTGATGATGCAGGATGCCAACCAGCGCGGCGTGGCTAACCAGCAATGGACAGTTACCAAATACGATGTGCAGGGCCGCGTTGTGGTAACAGGTTTATATACCGATGCAGGCAGCACTGCGGGCACCGAAAAAAGGACAAACATGCAGGCTGCGGTAACCGGTAACGCCAAACTTTGGGAAGCCAGGGTAACCGGTGGTAACGGCTACAATACAGCAGCTGGTGTTTACCTTGCTTACCCAACATCTCTTAATACAACACTTGCGGTAAATTACTATGATAATTATAACATTCCCTCGCTTCCGGCTATTTTCGATAAACGTGCTGAAGCGGGGATGAGTGCAATGACTGCTGGCAGCCCAACAGCCAGCCTGATTAAAATATTGGATGGTACCAATGGCAGTAATAATATGCTGTGGAATGTAAGTTATTATGATGACTTTGGCCGCAGCATCCGTGGCTTTGCAGAACATTTTAAGGGAGGCCTGGTAAGCATAAACAATTACGATGAGGTAAAAAGCACGTATGATTTTACAGATGCAGTACTTACCAATAACCGTGTAAATGTCATAAACAGCAGCAGTAATACGGCATTGCAGTCTGTAGCTGTAAATTTGACTTATGATTATGACCATATGGGCCGCAAGCTGCGTACCTGGCAAAGTATTAATGGCAACGCCATAATGCTAAATTCAAATGTTTATAACGAAACAGGCCAGTTGATTGATAAAAAACTACACTCAGCAGATAACGGGCAAACGTTTGTACAAAGTGTCGATTATCGCTATAACAGCCGCGGTTGGCTTAAAAGCATTAATAATGCCGCATTGAACAATGCCGATCCGCTGATTAATAACGACACCAATGATGCCTTTGGCGAGGAACTATCTTATGATGATTACGGTACCACTGCTTTAAAGCAATACAATGGCAACATCAGCGCGGTAAACTGGCAGGGCAAAAAGCACCCCTCGGGCACGGCGGCGCAAATTGCGCAGGGATATGAATACAGCTATGACAAGCTCAACCGGCTTACCCTTGCTAACTACACAACGGTAGGGCTTGCAGGAAGGTATAATGAAGCCATTACCTATGACGCAATGGGCAACATTAAAAAGCTGAACCGCTACCGGGATATTAATAACGCCGTTACGCCTATTGACCAGCTGACTTATTTATATGGCAATAGTGATAACAGTAGTAAGTTATTATCGGTAACAGACATTAGTGGCAGTAACGAAGGTCAGCTAAACGGAACAGCAGGTTATACATATGATAATAATGGCAACTTATGGACGGATAACAAAAAAGGGCTTACATTTACGTATAATTATTTAGATCTGCCATATACGGTTACGCCGACAACAGGAAACGTGCTTACCTATATCTATGATGCAACGGGCCGTAAATTACGCAAGGTAATAACAGGCGGCAACCGCGACTATGTGAACGGTATTGAGTATGATGCCGTGGGTAACCTGATGTTTTTGGCGACAGAGGAAGGGCGCGCCCGACCTAATGGGAATAATTATTTTTATGATTATGCCCTGAAGGACCATCTGGGTAATACCCGTGTGCTGATAGGTCAGGATGGCCAGGTAGCGCAGCAAACGGATTATTATGCCTTTGGGTTGGAGATGAACCGGGGCGGTATGGTGGCCCCCAACCCAGACAATAAGTACAAATACAACGGCAAGGAACTGCAGGATGAGCTGAATATGAACCTGTATGACTATGGGGCTCGCATGTACGATGGCGCTACCGGCAGGTGGACAAGTGTGGATCCTCTGGCAGAGACTTCGAGAAGGATGTCACCATATAACTATGGTGATAATAATCCAATCAGATTTATTGATCCAGACGGGATGTCCACTGAAAGTTGGATGCAGGATCATGGTATAACTACTGATGATTTGATAACTTTGTATCAAGCGCCCACTGAACAAGAAAATGAAGGTGACGATTGCTGTAAAACAATTACAACCGCTCCACCTACAACTTCGTCTAAACCGCCAATAAGTAAATCTGTAGTTAACGCGGCCGGAGAGTTGATAATGGATCAGGGCGTTAAAATACCGGCCGTGGTTGAACTTGCTGCCTGGTTGGTGATCCAGTTATTTACATCGCCCAACGATTCGAAAACACCTGAAACAGTTTACAATGAATATGGGGGCCCTAAAGGAAATACAGATGTTGCTCCAGGATTCGACACAGAAATGAACCGACAAGGACATTTTCGTGGAAGTCTCAATATCCCAACTGATAATGAAGAAAGGAAGGAATATTATATTCATTATTCAAATAGGAAGGGAATCGTAGGTATTGCAACGACCCAAGTGATTCTACCAAATAAAAAAAACAAAGTATACCTGACTAAATCTCTTTTAACGGAAAAAGAGGTTGAAAATATTCTATTCATTGGAGATCCAACAAAGAAAGGTTCTGGAAAATACATGACAATATTCAAAGTCGACCCCGATCAAGCATCTAATATCAGTAAAAATCCTACAAACGTACACGAATATGATTACAATGCAGGAACTTTAAGAATTAGACCGGGGAATATGGTGTATATTGGGACTAATCCTAAAAAATAATAATTATGGTTATAGATAATATTTCGGAGTTAAAAGTTCTCGTAAGTGCGTTTTACGCTTTAAAATTTGGCATCGATAATGATGAATTAAGTCGAATAGTAAGAAGTCCTTTTTTTAGTCGGGTATTCAATGAAGCCGTCCTTGAGATGATTGATCGCTATAACACAATCAAAACTGTTGATGATAGTTCTGCCTCAATTGAAGAATGGAAACTAAAATATCGAAAAGAAGAAAGAGAAAAGATTCTTGAATATTTGTTAGAAATAGAGTCTTGGAAAGATATTGATGAATCTGTACAAGTAGAAATAATTCAAAACCTACTTAGCCCCTTTATTTATGACAGTAATGATCTACAGAAAATCATTACTGAGTTAAATAAACGATAGGCCAATCTGGTGCTAGTATGCAGGTTTGACGTGAGTAGAGTAATCGCGACATTACCTCCTGTTGTCTGTAGGCTTTCGCTGTTCGATTCCCCGGCTACCTTTCGCTGCCGCCGCTCCAGCCTTGTGGCCCGCATGCAAGGTATTGAATATGCAAATCCCGGATGTTTTTTCATCCGGGATTTTTTGTATCTAAAATGTCGCGTTAAGGATTGGCGTGGATACAGGCCATTGCGCTTAAGGCCTGCAGGCGTATGAACAGAAAGCCTGGCCCCCGCTTCTACCAGCGGGGGAAACGCCTAAATATCTACATTAATCCTTGCAGGGTAATTTAAAGCTAAAGATACTCCCCTGGCCAATGGTGCTATCAAACCATAGTTCGCCGTTTTGGCGTTTAACAATTTCGTTGCAGATATACAGGCCTATGCCTAACCCCGGGGCGCGGTAAACATCATTAACCTGGTAAAAGCGTTCAAATATATAGGCTTGCTGTTCTTTAGGAATTCCCTGGCCAAAATCCTGGATGCTGCAGGTTAAATATTCGCAATCGCAGGTGAGCGAGATATAAACCTTATCGGCAGCAGGCGAATATTTAACAGCGTTGTCAATTAAATTGGTAAGCAATTGGATGTAGCGGTTACGGTCGGCAAAAAACTTACACGCATGATTTTCTTTAATGATAAGCCTGTGCGAAGGGAAAATCAACTGTAAATCGCTTACTACTTCGGCAAGCAGTACATTAACTTCAAACTCGCTTTCGTTAAAGGTAAGTTTGCCCGATTCGATGCGCGAAATATCCAACAGATCCTGCACCAGGTTATCCAACCGCGCTATTTGTACGCGCATCCGGCTTAAAAAGCGCTGCGCCCGCGGGTCGCTAACTGTTTCCGACCGGCTCAGCAATTGCTCGTAGCCCTTTATTGAAGTAATGGGCGTACGTAATTCATGGCTAACCGTGCTTATAAAGCCATCTTTTTGTATCTCGAGGTGCTTTTGCCTGGTGATATCGGTACATGAACCTACCAGGCCTATAAATTCGCCACCCGGCAAATGCCTGGGTGTACCCGATGCAATTACCCAGCGTACCGAACTATCTTTAAAACAGATGCGGTAATCGATATGGTAAGCTTCCTGTAACAAATGTGCTTTATCATAAGCTTCGGCAACGCGCTGGCGGTCGTCGGGGTGAATTACGTTTAACCAGGTATCATTCAAACTATCCGAAGTAAATGCCGATGTCCACTCCTTCCATTTTTGATTTACATAAACTAATTCTCCCGATGCATCCGACATCCATAGTGCGGTAGGCGATGCCGTGGTTAAGGTTTGCAAAAGCGAATCCGTTTCGTCGCGCGCTTTTTGAAGCTCTATTTGCTGCGTGATATCCATCATCGAACCCACCATTCGTACCGCCTTATCCTCGGTAAATATGGTGTAACCCCTATCCAGGATATTTGCGTACGAACCATCCGCGCGGGCAAAACGGTATTGATCGGTCCAGTTTTTTTCGCCGGTTTGAATTACCTGCCTGATGCCGTTTACTACCCGTTCTTTATCCTCAGGGTGTACCCTTGACGACCATGACTCTATAGTTTGTTCAATTTCCGTTTCGCTATCGCCAAATAAATGCAAAAAGGTTTCGTTCCACCACAATTCATTGGTTTCCAGGTTCCAGTCCCAAATGGCGTCGTGGGTGGCCCGGGTAAGCAATTCAAAGCGCTCAACATATAATGATAGCCTGGTAATATCGTTCACCATAACCAGCCTTGCGGGTTGTTCGTTAAAATCTACCGGGTAAGAAACTATCTGTACATGAATAATTGTTCCGTTTTTTACAACATGGCGAAAATCTCTTTTATGCGTTGCCGGCCCGGACAATGACTGTAAAACCGATTTCAATTTTTCAATATCTTCCCGGGGACGGATATCCATTATAGTCATACCCAAAAACTCTTCGCGCGAATAACCATACTGTTCAAGCGTAGCGTTATTAACCTCCAGAAACCTTAAAGTTGCCGTATCAAAAAACCACATAGGCTGAGGGTTTTGATAAAAGAGGATCTGAAATAACGATTCTTTATTTTTGGCTAAGAAATTATCCATTCAAATTCAATTCACTATATAAAATTTCGCATCTATTATCACACCCGCCTAATTCAACGCAAAATTAGGTTTATTATATAATTCATGCTATTATTCATAAATAAATAATATTCTGGTAAATAAATTAGCTTTTTAAGCAATAATTTAATAAAACACAATATACGGGTTTGCATAATTTAAACCATGTAACATGGTTTACTTTAAAACCGTTTGCTGCAGCAGAATTACGCGGTTCTCGTTTTTATTTCAACGTAGCCCTACCTTTTTCAATTGCGTATATGTACGCTTTAATTAGCGTATTGATACTACATGCCCTATGTAGATTAATCCACAATTTTGACATCATAAAATTTACCTAAACAATGATTGTCAGCAATTTAAAAACAAAGTTAGTGAGCAGCGTGAATATAAACGCCGCAGGGATCATTTACCTGCTCATACTTCAATAATCGTAAAACTATAAGCGCATTCCATTTAAAAATTTAAACCTTATAAACATTTAAAAATTATGAAAAATTTAGTCACAGGTCTGGCCGGCGCTATCGGCTCAAAGTATCTTAAAAACCACAACAAGCTTGTTTTTGTAGAATACGGCGGTTTTATTTCCAAACTCGATCTTGTACAGGGCTCGGCCGGCATTGTATCGCAGGGAACAGCAATTATTAAAGGCACCTGGCTTTTTGATTGTGAAACAGGCACTAATGTTGGCATGGGCGCCACTGCAGATATCTGGTGGGAACAAATTGACAGTGTTAAACGCCAAATGGTACCCCAGGGTACAGCGCAAATAGTTAACCTGGGGCAGGTTAATTTTGGCCAGCTTACACCAGCCGCCATGCAATTGTTCAATTATACTTCAAGCGCTATTATTGGTAATAATGATGCCTCCAATAAATTAGTTGCGGGCGATGTTTTTTGCGTTAAAACCCGCGAGGGCAATTATGCCAAAATAGGCGTTGTAGCTTATGGTTACGACCTTAAGATACAATGGGTAACCTACAAGCTGAACCCGGCATATGCGCATATCGGCATAGGCTACAACCAGCCCGAGGACATCTGTGTATTAAATAACGAAGCCACCGCTTATGTTACCGAACGCACGGGCAATATTGTTAGAGTAAATTTAGCTAATGCCAACCGTAATGTATCAACGGTGGTATGCACGGGCTTAAACACACCGCAGCAGCTTTGGGTAGATGAGGCCCACAACCAGGCCTACGTAGTTGAGTATGCCAATCCGGGCAGGCTTATCAGGGTTAACCTGGGCACAGGGGTGCAAACAGTTTTATATAATGGTTTAAACCTGGCAGTGGGATTAACGCTATCGGCGAACCTTTCTTATGCTTATGTTACCGAGCAGGGACTTAACTGCGTAAGCCGTATAGAACTGGCAACCGGTATTAAAGTAACAATAGCCACGGGCTTAACCAGTCCGTTTTACCTAACCTGGGCCGATGCCACAGAAAGCCGCTTACTGGTAGCCGAGCGCGACCCTGCAAACCGGATCTCGGTTGTGGATGTTACCAAAACTACCGCAAATGTAAACCTGCTTATCGGAGGTACCGCATTCCGCCCATCAAGTGTAACCGTAATCACACCGGGCATTTATTGCGTTGCCGCTAACAATCAAATTGACCAGCACTTTTTAACTTTAGGTACAGGCAATTTCCTGTACAAAGGCATTGGCTATGTTGCCTGGAACCTGATCCCGGCAAGCGGCAAGGCCGATACCACCTCGCTGCCTGCCTACCCCTACCAGTTTCCTAAAGATTCGCCCTTCGGCGGCACCCTTCCGGTAAATATTGATCATTATCATGCCTGGAACTCTGGTATTACCTATTACCGCGTACTGGTAGATGGCCTACCCCGAACAGATAGCTGGAGCGAAGTACGTATGGACCCTGCAACCGGTTACTATAATATTGTTGAGGCCAAAAGCACCCAGCCAGGCGGTTATTATACTGTGCACAACCCGGTATATTCCTACATGGAAACAGATATTGGCTGCAAACTGGGCAGCAACAATCTTACCAACGGCTTGCATAGCCTGGTTGTAGAGTTTTATGATGCAGCCCATAACCTGGTATCAACCATGGGCAACAACTTATTTATTGATAACCAGCAATGCGTAGCATCATTAGATATGCCTTTACTTGATGGCAACCACGCGACTACCGATTGCGGTTATTTAAAATACACCGACAAAACACACCCCGTATCGCTGCATTGGGTAGCATCTCACCCTATGGGCTTTGCCACCTATGGCTTTAGCATTATTAAGGGAGCCAATGGTTTCGATAGCGTATCGGGATCACTTTTACCGGCTACTTTTGTAGATTATACCTATGTAAAACCGGTTTCGGTTATGCTGGGCTCCTGCCCCGGCGTAGCAGCCTTTGCCGAATCGCTTGCTGTATACTCCACAGTAATTAATGGCGTAGGCAGGCAATCACAGTACGATGCGTATAAAAGCATAGCATTTTGCCTGGCGCCTTAAATATTACAGGTGCAAGGCCAATCTTATAATTAATTTCACAGTCGCTGCCATACGGGTAGCGGCTGTTTTTGCTATACGGATAAGCCCGGCACGGGTTCGGGACCCGTTAACTTAAAACCCGCTTACCAATATACTAATCCTACAATCCAAGCGTTTTTCCTGCATCACTATTTACAATATGAATAAACAGGTGGCGCTTGCCCAAATACGTTTTAATACCGAGAGTAACGGCCGGGACTTATGCTGGCGACTGGTTTTGGATGGTGAAGAAGTACTGGTTGATTCTGTAAACATACATGCCCCGGTTTTTACTTCCCGTGATTGGATTGAACCCATAAGTAAATTCAAACACCATATTTCTGTTGCAGATTGCCATGTGCATATTGACGAAGCCGGGACGGCGCTGATTACAGCCGGTTAGATGGATTTTTTGGACGAAGGACTGGCAGACAAAAGACGTTCGGACAAAGGACTTTCGGACGAAAGCAGACAAAAGAACACTTCATCCAGCAGGCAGTAGGAAAAATCCTTTGTCCGAAAGTCCAAATCCTTTTGCCCCTCAGGGTTTCTTTGAAAAAGGACCCTGAGGCCGCATGCTAAGTAATGAACTATTTCAGTACAACAGGCATCGCTAACATGCCTATAAGTATGTTTTTGGGGCGGGCAATAAGTTTCCCATTTTTGTCCATTTTATTTCTCAACGCACCGAATTCTTTATCACTTTATAGTTGATTTTAATTGGAATAGAATTTGAGTATCCCGAGAAAAACCTTCATCGCAAAACAAAATTTTCTCTATGAAAAATACTTTAAAAATTACAATTACAACACTGATTGGCATTACCCTACTTTACACGGCTTGTAAAAAGAACGACGCAAAAATTACCGATACAAAAAAAACAACAAGTGTAAGTCAGTCTGAAGTCGCTAAAAAAATGGCCTTAAGCGTTTACATGTCTTTGTCTGCGCAGTTAGCATCTGCGCATATAAGCCATTCAAGCGCTGGCGGTAAGGACAAATTAACCGTCATGGGGCAAACAATTTTAACCAAATGTGGAGATTTCGAAACCACGCCAACTAATAGAACAGTAATTAATGGCGATACGACCCGTAAATATACGGGCAACTCAAAATTTACTTATTTGTGCGACGGAAAATTATGGGCGAATGGCTATAATATTAATGCATATGCTTTGGACGATACCATGCACACAGTTGTTAGTGGCAAAGGATTTGAAAATGTTTATGATGACCTTTTGAATTTTCATGTGAAAGCCTCTGATGGCATTTATTTTACAACCGCCGGAAGCGCGTCGGCTACAGCTCGTTTTAACGTGCTGAATCAAAATATTCTGAGCGAATCGCATTATTTCTCTACCAAGTATTTGTTTCAAGAAGTAGTTGGCCGCAGAGTACAATCGGCTGATAAAACAACAGGAAAGTTTGTACTTGGGAAAGTGTACTTTGATTATGAGCAAAGTCACGATTATAAAACCTCGCCTGATAAGAATTCAAAGGCCGGCAATAGCGGTTATATGGTATTTTTGGATAATGATACTTTAGAATCTTATTTTAAAATAGAAGGCACAACAAACTCATATTACAAATACGTTATCAACCTGCTAACCGGAGAAGTGAGCAAACCTGAGCGCATTAATTAAATATTAAATTAAGCAAACCAGAAAAGAGGCTGTCACAAAAAGGCAGCCTCTTTTTTTTATTGAGATTTTCCGCAACTTGAAGGCATGGGAAAGGGAGAATCAAACAAGCTGGTCTTTAAGCCATATGCGCCTGACCTGTTGACGCTGTAGGCATCCGCCCTCAGGAAGTCCTTTGTCCAAACGTCCTTTGTCCGAAAATCCATTGTCCGAAAGTCCAAATCCTTGCGCTTTCATCCAAAAATCCTTCGTCCAAAAAACTATCTTTGTCGGCATGAATATTCTGATCATCGGTTCTGGTGGAAGGGAAAGCGCCTTCGCCTGGAAAATTGCACAAAGCCCCAAATGTCAAAAGCTTTTTATTGCTCCTGGCAATGCCGGCACGCACCAGTATGGCACCAACGTTAACCTTAAGGTTACCGACTTTGAGGGCATTGGGGCTTTTGTTATCGCAAACGCTATCAGCCTGGTGCTCGTTGGCCCCGAAGAACCACTGGTTAAGGGAATTCATGATTTCTTTTTGGCCGATGCTCAGCTGAAAAATGTACCGGTGATTGGTCCGCAGCAGCATGCGGCCCAGCTGGAAGGCAGCAAGGATTTCAGCAAACAGTTTATGCAAAAGCATAACATCCCAACCGCAGCCTACAAAACATTTACAAAAGATACCCTGCAGGAAGGCCTTACTTACCTGGCCACAGCGGGTTTGCCCGTGGTGTTAAAGGCCGATGGCCTTGCCGCCGGCAAAGGCGTATTGATTTGCCTTACGCTTGAAGAAGCACAATTAGAACTTACTCAAATGCTTGCCGAAGCTAAGTTTGGCGATGCAAGTTCGAGCGTGGTGGTTGAGCAGTTTTTGCAGGGCATCGAGCTATCAGTTTTTGTAATGACCGATGGCACCAACTACAAAATACTCCCCGAAGCCAAAGACTATAAACGTATTGGCGAGGGCGATACCGGCTTAAATACAGGTGGCATGGGCTCTATTTCGCCGGTACCTTTTGCTGACGCCGCCTATATGAAAAAGGTTGAGGAACTGGTAATAATTCCTACCGTTGAGGGACTAAAAAAGGATAATATCCCCTATAAGGGTTTTATATTTATAGGCCTGATGAACAAGGATGGCGAGCCATGGGTTATTGAGTATAACTGCCGCATGGGCGACCCCGAAACCGAAAGTGTAATGCGCCGCATTGAAAGCGATTTTGTAGACCTGCTACAGGGCGTTGCCGAAGGTAACCTCAACGAAAAAGAACTCATCATATCGGGCAAAACTGCGGCCACCATAGTTATGGTTGCAGGCGGCTATCCCGGCGAATACCTCAAAAACAAAGTAATAACCGGCACCGAAAACGTCCGCGATTCGATAGTATTCCACGCGGGTACCGCTAACGATGGTGAAAACGTGATAACCACCGGGGGCAGGGTTTTAGCTATAACCTCACTGCAGGACAACATGTTTAACGCCCTGCAACAAGCCACCGCCGATGCCAGCCGTATTTATTACGATGGTATGTACTTCAGAAAAGATATCGGGTTTGATCTTCTTTAGTTTATTGGTTCACTTGTTCATTAGTTCATTAGTAGGATAGCTTAGATAACAGGCTATCTTAACTAAAAAAAAGCCATGCCGTTTAAATTTGGCTGACCTTAATGAACAGTTCACCAATAAACTAATGAACAAGTGAACCAATGAACTAACTATATCTTCCCGAAGATTTCGGCAAGCTTATCTTCCAGGTCATCGCCACGAAGGTTTTTGGCAATTATCTTCCCGTTGGGGTCTAATAAAAAGTTTTGGGGAATACCACGAACAGCGTATAAACCGGCCGCTTTACTGTCCCAGAATTTAAGGTCGGATACGTGGTTCCAGGTAAGGCCATCTTTATGGATGGCAGCCAGCCACTTGTCTTTTGCATTTGGTTTATCGAGCGATACGCCCAAAATAGTAAATTTTTGACCCTTATAATGGTTATAAGCCTTCACCACATTAGGATTTTCCCTGCGGCAGGGACCGCACCATGATGCCCAAAAATCAATCAAAACATATTGCCCGCGAAATGACGACAGGTTAATGATCTTTCCACTGGTATCAGCCTCGGCAAATTCAGGCGCTATTGCACCCAACGCTACAGCCTTAAATTTAGGCATCCTTTCGCCCAAGGCTTTGCCTGCTTCGGTGCTCTTTACAGCAGGTGTTAAGGCATCGTATAAAGGTTTAAGATCTACATAATCGGCACTGTAGGCCAATGATTCAAGGGCATTGAGGCTGATAATGGAGCCCGGATTTTCCTGGATAAATTTTTTATCTATAGCAGCGCTCATATCGTCGATGGCTTTTTCATCGGCTTTTGCTTTTTTGATATATTCAGGAGAAGCCTTCTGCTCGTCTGTAGCTGCTTTTTGCTTTTCTTCCAAAGCAGCGTAAGCATCGTTCACCGGCTTTTGCACTAACTGATATTTTTCGTTTTCCTGGTTAGTTTTTGGTCCGTCAACTGTTGCGTTTTCAATCTTATCGGTAGCAGTTACGTTAATAACACCGGGTTCAAGGTAAATTACGCGGTATCCATCAGCGTTGCCTGTACCCGTACCTTTACGATTAAACAACAGGTAGGCATTAAGCGGCGCGGCGCCAACAGAACCTGCAAAGTGAAACTTACCATTAACTACAGTACAGGAATCATAAATAGGCTTGCCCTTAGGGAACCTGTATTCGAGGTAAACCTTGGCAGGGGTGTTAAATTCACCTATTTTACCTTGTATGTTATATTTGGTATCCTGTGCAAAAGCAATGACAGGCAGCGTGGCTAATGCTAATAATATTGTTTTTTTCATAAGAGATAAAGTTTATATCGCAATATAATATGTAAAAACAATATATTACTAATAGTCAGTAAAAAGTTACATTGTTTTTGGTTGATAAGTGCATAGTGAATGTTTGATTAAATTTAGACAGCAGGGGCAGCTTTGCCAACAGCCCGGGTTTATCCAACTTAATCAACCACCCATCAACCTATATCTTCCCAAACAATTCCTGCAGCTTGGCATCAAGGTCTTCGCCGCGAAGATTTTTGGCGATGATCTTTCCGTCGGGCCCTATCAGGTAATTTTGAGGGATAGAAGTTATTGAATAAAGCGCGGCTACCGCGTTGTTCCAGTATTTAAGATCAGATACCTGGGTCCAGTCGAGGCCATCATTTTTAATAGCCGCAAGCCAGGCCGATTTGCTGTCAGCCTTATCCAATGATACCCCTAATACGGTAAAGTTTTTTGCTTTGTATTTGTTATAGTTGCGCACCACGTTAGGATTTTCCTGGCGGCAGGGCCCGCACCACGAAGCCCAAAAATCAAGCAGTACGTACTTACCCCTGAATGAGGATAGTTTAACAGGCGTGCCGTTTACATCATTTTGTGTAAAATCGGGAGCAACAGCACCAACAGCAGTCGCTTTTAACATATCAAGCTGGCTTTTTAAAACCCTGCCTGCCTCGGTTTCCCTTACACTTTGCGATAACGAATTATACAAAGGCAGAATTTCACCGGGATCTGGTGAAGGACCGCCTACCGAGCTTAAAGCAAGTAAACTAAGGTAACTGTTGGGATTATCAGTTATAAAGCTTTTTAAAGTAAAGCTTTGCAGCGTTTGCAATGCTTTATACTTGGCCTGCATACTGCTTTGAAAAGCAGGCGACTTTTGCTGCTCCGGCGTTGCGGCCTTAACTTCGGCCATTAATTTTTCGCCCCTTATGTTGATACTTTTCAGTTGCTCCTGCAGTTTTATATTATCAATATTAAGCTGCGAACCGCCGATCTGCGCTTTTTTAACAGAGTCTTTGCTGGTAATGGTTAATGTACCTTTATCAATAAAAAAGCTCAGGTTATCCGCATTATTGGAGAGTGCCCTGCCATCAGCATATTGCTGTGCAAATTTTTCAATACCAACTCCCTTATAATCAACAACCAGCGTGGCATTAACAGGATTTAGCATTGTTCCTTTAAAACTGAACACGCCATTAACAACATCGGCAGAATCAATTACGCTATTAGCACCTAACTGGTATGACAAGTAAACTTTAGCCGGAGCACCGGTATTTCCTATTTTCCCGTTTATTGTAAAGGTATCCGGGGTTTGGGCAAGTGCCATAACCGGCAACAACGCGGTTATTAAAAAATATATTTTTTTCATCAGGATATTAAAACTATAAGATTTGATAACGTTAAAATGCGGTTCTAATTGTAATTATCAGTTCAATTTTTGATAGGTACGCCACCACAGGTCTGGCAACTCGCCGGATGTGGCTGTTTTATAATCGGCATAACTGCAGGGTACCAGATGAAAACGCTCATTACGCGATCCACCGGTTGGGTACGGTACCTGCATCCACCAGCGATCGGATTTCTTGCTTTTTACAAATACCACTTCCTGATCTTCATGTTTAAGGCTGGTTTTGTAAATAAGGTATTGTGATTTTGGGTTGAGCGGAAAATCACGCTTTCGGCCATAAAAACCATCCACAAAATACCATATCATCTGCGCCAGCAACATAGCGGTTTGGCCATTATTATCATACGCCGGGTTAAATTCATAAAAGCCAATTGAGCTCAATTTATCATTAAACCCGGCATACCGGCATAGCTGGCAGGCCTCCTGCCCGTTAAAGCCGTTGGGCGAAGCATTGGCATTCCCCATAGCATCTGATGAGCGGATAGCCCCCACATCAAAACTGATCATGCTGGCGTTACGGATGGCAGGTTCTGTTACGGCTATATTGCCGCTCAGTTCGCCAAGGCGGTGTACATCAAAGTAAAGCTTATCCATTACCCGCAAACTCTCCTGGTTGGCAAAATACGTTTGATAACCCAGGTTACTGAAATTGAACAGGTAATTGGGCTCGTGTAAAAATATCTTATTGAGATAGGATTGCGAGGTGGTTTCCAAACTACCGGATGTTTCATCCTCATCCAGGTCAAACCGCGAATCGATCACCACCAGGTCTACCTTTTGCTCCAGGTCTTCATATCCCAGGTACTGGGCATAAGTAAGGTCCTGCCCGCCACCTATAATAACAGGCACAATATCCTTTTTTACCAATTCGGCAATTACAGTTTTAAGGGCAAAATAGGTATCGGTTACTGTAGCCCCGGCAACAATATTACCCAGGTCGGCAATTTTTAAATTATAGCCGCCTTCGTTAAGCTGGTATAATTTTTCGCGGATATAATCGGGACCAAGGGCGCAGCCCTGGTTATCGGTCGCGTTGCGGTCGTCCATCACACCAATAATGGCGAGGTCGGTTTTTTCTTCCAGGTCAGGAAAATCGACCGAATAATGCACAATTATATCGCCAAGCTGGCTGGTATAATACCCCTTTTTAGGAGCGATCTTTTTTAGATCAACAGGTGTAAAAAAATCAGCTAAGGACATTAATTGTAATTTGAAAATGTGCTAATTTGAAGATTTGAAAATGATCAATCGCTTACTTCAGCTGCAAATATGCAAATTTTCAAAAGCAGTGTATGATAAATCATCAAATGATATTGTGCACTTTTACATTTTCAAATCAGCACATTTTCAAATCTTCAAATTAAAATGATTCTTATTACTGGCGCAACAGGTTTTTTAGGGGCCGAACTGGCGAAGCTGCTGGTTAAATCCGGTGCGCATATTCGTTGCACTAAACGAACTACCTCAACTATACCCGCTTTACTTGTTCCTCTTCAATCACAAATTGAATGGGTTGATGCCCACCTGCTGGATATTTTTGCATTGGAGAACGCGCTGGAAGGTATAACCCAGGTTTACCATTGCGCGGCATGGGTATCGTTAAAAGCGGCCGATAAAAAGCCGATGATTAACACAAACGTTACCGGCACAGCAAATTTGGTTAATTTATGCGCAGAAAAGGGTACCAGGATGGTGCATGTAAGTTCCATTGCTGCTATTGGCCTTGCCAAACCAGGCGAACTTACTACCGAAAATCACCACCTGGAGCAATCAACAGAAAATGACGGCTATGCCATATCTAAACTGGAAAGTGAGATGGAAGTATGGCGGGGCATTGCCGAAGGTTTGGATGCTGTAATTGTAAACCCTTCGCTCATTATAGGCGCCAGTGCAGGTAAAGAAGGCAGCGGCGCATTGTTTGAGACTGTACGTAAAGGACTTAAATTTTATACCCCCGGCAGCATCGGTTTTGTTGATGTAGAGGATGTGGCCAAATGTATGACAGGCCTCATGAACAGCAATATTACAGCCGAACGCTATATCATCAGTGCCGAAAACTATACCTATAAAGCCATAACAACCGAAACTGCACAAAGGTTCGGGATAAAACCACCTGCTATGTTAGCCAAACCATGGTTAATGGAACTGGCCTGGCGTGGAGCCGCTGTTTGGGCTGCGTTAACGGGCGGTGATCCGGCTATTGATAAAACGTCGGCACAGGCGGCTTCTGTAACACGGAAGTTTGACAACTCAAAAATTAAAAAGGCTATCGGGATTGAGTTTAAACCGGTGAATGAAACTATTAAAGAAATATGTATTGCCTTGAGTAATTAGCGGCATTAGGTTAAAATCTTTCTTTACTCCAATATCACTATCTTGCTCTCCAAATTTTCAAATGCAACAAGATAAAAGAAACCACCTGATTGATCTGCTGAGGATCTTAGCTGCTTCGTGGGTAGTTCTTTTTCATTTTAATGAGCCCATCAAACATATTGATAACTGGTACCGCAATTTTTGCAAGTACGGGCATCTTGGGGTGCCTGTATTTTTTATGATTAGTGGTTATTGCATATTAATCGCCCTTCAGCATGCTAAAAAGCCAGCGGAGTTTATCGTCAGGCGTTTTTTCAGAATCTTCCCATCCTATTGGTTCAGCCTGGCTATAACCGCCCTTATAATTTTGTTGCTAAAACTGATAACAGGGGTTAATTCGGCAATAGCCATACCTAAAAGCATTGTGGGAATTTTGGCAACCATTACGCTTACCACATCGCCTATAAGCAATATAACTACCATAAATTGGGTGTATTGGACATTATCCTGCGAGGTGCTTTTTTACCTGGCTGTATTTGCCTGCGCTTTTTTTAAGAAGCAATATTTCACCATCGCCTTAATTGCAGTAACTTTATTAAGTATTTTTTTGCCAAAGTTCGAATCGGGCCCATTTTTCTTTTTGAACCTTTGGCCCTTGTTTAGCTTTGGTTTGGCTATATACCTGTTGCTGCATAAGCCCGGCCAAAAGTGGCTTAATATTGCATTATTAATTTTGGCCATAACAGGGTTTTACACTACACATCAATCCACTGTTTATATTATATCTTGTGCTATAACGGCAGTACTTATCATAGGTAATCACTTTAAGCCGCTTAAAAATAACCTGTTGAGCCGCTATGGCGATGTATCCTATTCTCTTTACCTGGTGCATGTACCCATAGGGGTTTACCTGTCAGGGCACCTCAAGATTGTAGTTATACAAACCAATATGACTTTAAATATTCTGTTTGATGTTGCACTATTGGCATTCCTCCTGTTTATTTCCAAATTAATGCACCTGTATGTTGAACTACCGGCAATTGAATATGGAAAGCGGTTTGCGAAATAAAATAATCGCCTGGCCAATAACTAATAAAACTCTGCTTACCCTATCAATAAAATTTTTCGCACATTTGCACCCAAGATGGAGCAGTACTTTATTATTGATTTCGATAGCACGTTTACACAGGTTGAGGCCCTTGACGAACTGGCACGCATATCTCTCAAAAATCACCCCGACCGCGAGGGTATTTACAAGCAAATTGAAGATTTAACCAACGCCTCAATGGAGGGCAAGCTATCTTTTACCCAGAGTTTAGAAGCAAGGGTTAAATTGCTACAGGCCAACCGCGATCATTTAAAGCAGCTTATCAGCCATCTTAAGAAAAAAGTATCCACTTCATTTTCCCGTAATACTATTTTCTTTAAAAATCACCAGGACGAAGTTTTGATTGTATCCGGTGGCTTTAAGGAGTTCATTACGCCCGTGGTTACCGAGTATCATATCAAAAAAGAAAACATCTACGCCAATACCTTTGAGTTTGACGAGGAAGGCAATATTGTAGGCTATGACCGTACCAATCCCCTCTCGCAGGAAGGTGGTAAAGTTAAATTACTAAAAGAGCTGCAATTGCCCGGCGATATTTATGGCATAGGTGATGGCTACTCCGATTTCCAGTTAAAGGAATCGGGTATGATCAAAAAATTCTTTGCTTTTACCGAGAACATCGAGCGCAAATCTGTAGCCGAAAAGGCCGACCATATTACACCAAGCTTTGATGAATTCCTGTACCTTAATAAACTGCCAAGAGCCATATCGTACCCCAAAAACCGCATTAAATGCCTGGTAGTAGGTGATATTGATGAGGATGCACAGGCCCAAATGAAAAAGGAAGGCTACAACATCCGCAACCGGGAGACTATTGAAGAAAAATATTTAGAAGAAGCGGGTGTTTTATTCTGCGATGAAGATCATCAACCCAATCCCGAACAGATTCAGAACGCCGGCAGGTTAAAAGTGATAGGCATTTTTGGCAAATGCAATCGCAAGCTGGCAGATGCAGCTACCGATTGTGGCATTATTATATTTGATGACCCTAAGCATAACCCCCATAACAGCGATTTTATTCCTAAGAGGGTTATGGCTTTTATGAACGAGGGAAAAACGCATACCAGCTGTAATTTCCCCGATCTGCAGCCGCCGAGGGTTAGTAATGCGCACCGCCTGATTCATATACACAAAAACATACCCGGTATATTGGCTAAAATAAACGATGTGTTTGCCCGCCACAACATCAACATAGTTGGCGAGTTTTTAGTTACCAATGCCCAGATAGGCTACGTGATAACAGACGTAAACACCGGCTATGATACCCAGGTACTTAACGAACTAAAAGCCATTGAACATACCATAAAGTTCAGGTTGCTTTATTAAGGTTGCGAGGCTCGGGTTACCAGGAGCGAGAGGTATCAGGGAAAGTTTTTAAACTATACCCCGCCCGAACCTGAATTTATTCTTCTTCTGCAAACGGCACCACCAACACAGGTATTTCCGAGTGACGGATAACGCTTTCGGCTATGCTTCCCAACAGCAAACGATCAAGAGCGGAACGTTTGTGGGTACCTACTACTATCAAATCGGCATTAAACTCTTTTGCGCGATTTATTATACCATCGCCGGTGTTGTCATATTCAACAAATTTAGACACCTCCAACCCGCTTCCAAATTCTTCTATAATACCTTCAATAACTGTTGATGATTGTTCGCTTTGCAGATTCACAAGTTCAGTTTGCATTAAGCCCAGGTTAGGATCCATCGACATACCTGTGAAGCCATCGTTAGTATCCAGCGGATATACAACAGGTTCAATAATATGTACCAAACCAACTGCTGCGTTATACATGCGGGCAACATCAAAGCCATAAGCAGCGGCATTATGAGCGTAAGTACTATCATCAACGCCTATCAATATTTTTCTTATTTTCATGATGTTTAAGGTTAGATCAGAATTTCATGGATTTAAGAATGTTCAGAATTTTATCATTCTTTGAATTCAAAAATTTTTTTAATCCCGGTTCAGATAATAAGACATACACACTTTAAAAATGTTTTATCTTTTGCAGATACTTAGGCTTATTTCAGCTCATCTCATTTTTACTACCTTTGTTAATGCAATTCCATCCCGAAATTGAAGATCGCCTGGCACGGCTGCAGGAAAAATATGAGGCCATGGGCCAGGATATGAACTCGTACCTCGACGGCTTACTTTATGCCGATTTTTTAACGTATTGGGATTATATCCACCTGGATACGTTATTAAGTTTGCAAAATCCTAAAACGCCTTTCCCGGATGAAGAGATATTTATCATCTACCACCAGATAACCGAATTATATTTTAAGCTGGCCCTGCACGAGTGCCGGCAGATTACAGAAGCACTGCCACTAACCGCTGAGTTTTTAACAGCCCGGTTAAAACGCATTAACCGTTATTTTGGCGCCTTAACCCAATCATTCGAGATCATGGTTGATGGCATGGAGAAAGATCAGTTCCTTAAGTTCAGGATGTCGTTGTTGCCTGCCAGCGGTTTTCAATCTGGACAGTACCGGATGATTGAAATTTATGCAACCGATTTTATTAACCTGGTTGCTAAGGATAAACGCGAAGAGCTGCGCGGCGCATCTATAGAACAGCAGTTTGAATACCTATACTGGAAATTTGGCGCTACAGAGCTATCAACCGGTAAAAAAACGTTAACGCTTAAGCAGTTTGAAAAAAAATATTCCAAAACCTTCATTGAACTTGGAAAGGCGGCGGTAAATTATAATTTTAATGCCCTGGCCTTAAGATTTGAAACAGCCGGGCAAATGACAGCCGAATTAAAAAATGAGCTGCGCCATCTGGATACCAACGTAAATGTAAACTGGCCTTTATCGCACTATAAATCGGCTGTGCGCTATCTTAATCGTGAGCCGGAAGAGATTAAAGCTACCGGCGGCACCAACTGGCAAAAATACCTGCCTCCGCGTTTCCAGAAACGTATTTTTTATCCATCACTCTGGACCGCCGAAGAAATAGATAATTGGGGTAAAGCCTGGGTGGAAAGTGTGTTGGGGTAAAGCCATAATGGTCATCCTGAATTTAATTCAGGGATCTCATAGGGCACTTCGACTTTATGTTGTACACCGTCCGTGCTTGTGGGGTGCCTAAACAAGTTCGGCACGGCTTATTCATTATACTATTTCCTTCTCAACCACTTCCGGTGGCTGTATCTGCTGTAATGATAACGGGATAAGTTTTTTGGTTTTAAGATAAGTAATGCCCACGATGATCATGGTCATGCTGCCACCAAATATTACAGAAGGTACCGTGCCCAACAGGCGGGCAGCCGTTCCGGATTCAAAAGCGCCTATCTCATTTGAGGAGCCGATAAACATCTGGTTTACTGCCGATACCCGCCCACGCATGTGGTCTGGTGTTAACAGTTGCATGATGGTTCCCCTGATGATGACACTGATGCTATCGAACGCGCCTTCGGTAAATAAAAATAATAGCGACAGGTAAAAGCTGCGTGATAAACCAAAACAGATTATAGAAAGGCCAAAACCTGTTACCGCGATAAGCAAATTACGCCAGGGCTTACCCATGGGCGAAAACCGCGTCATGGCCAGCATGGTTAATACTGCACCTAATGAGGATGTAGCCCGCATAATACCCAGTCCTTCGGCTCCTACTTTTAATATCTCGTTTGCAAATATGGGTAACAATGCCACAGCGCCGCCAAAAAACACCGAGAACAGATCAAGGCTCATGGCGCCAATCATCATTTTATTGCTAAACACAAAGTGGATGCCTTCGGAAAGACTTTTCCAGATACTTTCCTTAGGTACAAAAACCGGCGGATATTTGCGTAATAACGCAACAAGCAATAGCGATACCAGCAAGAAAAATATAATCACGGCAAACGTGGCTGTAATGCCGGTTAAACCGGGGATCAGTTTATCAGCGTAACCATAAATTAATCCGCCCGCAGCCGGGCCTATAATGGATGCCACCTGCCAGCTCGAGCTGCTCCAGGTACTTCCGTTAGGATATAATTCTTTGGGGATGCTATGGGCGTAAATGGTGAAAGTTGCCGGCCCGTAAAAGGCCCTGGCAATACCATTGCAAAAAATCATGATGTAAATAATGGGTACTATCCAGCCGGCATGAATAACCCCGCTCATGCTTTTGAGCGTAACCACGAACATTACAACAGATGTAAGGATTACCCCGCTAAATATCAGCAGCAGCATCTTGCGTTTTTCGGATTTATCGGCAATATATCCTCCGTATAAGGCAATACAAACCGCAGGTATGGCTTCGCACAAACCTACAAGCCCAAGCGCAAACGCGCTTTTTGTTAACTGGTAAATATAAAAACCGATTACAACGGCCTGCATGGAATATGCAAAAGTGAAACAAAAGCGCATCCCGATATAAGACCTGAAATCTTTATATCGCAATGCTGCAAAAGAATCAATTTTGGGTTTACTATCTCCTTCTTCGGCCACAGTGTTGTTTTAGATGTGCCACAAATTTACAATACGATTAACAAGATTTTGCAGGATTATCAGGATTTTTTTGATGTGAAAATGCGGATGTGCAGATTCCGGGTTTCAAATGTGCAGATTTTAGCTCCCCGGTTTGTATCCTCACAAATAGCTAACAGAATAAAAAGCCGCCTGCAAGCACCCAGGCGGCGGAAAAAAGCCTTATTAATCTGCACATCTGAAATCTGCACATCTGAAATCTGCACATCTGAAATCTATCAGAATCCGTGCTGATCTATCAGGTAGATCAGCGCAGCTATACCCGCAGCCCCCAGTTCAAGCTCGCGTTTGTTCACGTTTTCAAAAACATCGTTGGGGGTGTGGTGAATATCAAAATAGCGTTGAGAATCTGGGCGGAAACCTATCAGGATAACTCCGGGCAGTTTCTCTTTCATAGGCTCAATATCAGTACCCGATCCACCGATGATTAGCTGATCAACCTCGTAAGGCTCAAGCAGCGCCTTCCAGTTGCTGTTTACTTTTGCGATGAAATCTTTTGATACATCCGAGAAACTAAAACCGCGCGGGGTAAAGCCTCCCTCATCGGTTTCTATGGCCGCAATGTGCTCTTCTTTATTTTGGGCAGCCAACTCGGCGTATTTGGTTCCGCCTTTGTGACCATTCTCCTCGTTCATGAAAAATACAGCACGTATCGAGTTTTTAGGGCGATAACCTGTTGCTTTAAAGATCCTTAAAACCTCTGCCGATTGCATTACACCTGTACCATCGTCATGAGCGCCTTCTGCTAAATCCCATGAATCCAGGTGACCGCCTACGGTGATGAACTTATTAGGATGCTCGGTACCAGTTAATTCGCCAATAACGTTGTAGGATAATACATCGGGCAATGTCTGGCAGCTTTGCTTAAAGTAGAATTTAATCAGAGGCAGCTTACGCATTTTAAGCATAGTGCTCAACCTGTTAGCTGCTTTTGTTGATATTGCCGCCGCAGGGAGGCTCTTGCCGTCCTTATCAACCAATGTTGCGCCGGTATGCGGATAATCATCCAGCGCTTCGGTTAATGAACGGACGATAACGCCTACCGCGCCATATTTGGCGGCGACAGCCGGGCCCATAAAACGCTGATCACCAGCGGTTCCGTATGCGTGCCCGGTTTCAATAAATCGCGGATCGAAGGCCCGGTTAAAGAAAACTATCTTACCTTTTATCACGCTTTCGCCAAGGGTTTCAACCTCTTTAAGGCTTTGTACCTCAATAACATTTGCGGTGATGCCTTCTTTAGGCGTAGCTACCGTCATACCCAATGCAGCTATCGGCACCGGGATGCGGGTTTTGCCGTCAATGATAAAAGCGGTTTCTTTTGCACCCCTTACCCAATGCGGCACCATAACTTCCTGAAGGTAAACCTTATCAAAGCCGTAGCTTTCCATTAGTTTTTTGCTCCAGTCTACCGCTTTTTGCGCATTGGCCGAGCCGCTTAAACGCTGGCCGATACTTTTGCACAGGTAGCGCAGGCTTTCATAGCTTTTGCCGTTTACCAGGGCTTCGTCGTAAATTTTACGGATGATTAATGAGTCCTGCGCGTGGAGCAGGCTGGCTGATAACAGCATGGAAAAGAGGAACGTAAGTGTTTTTTTCATCTATATAAATGTTCAAAAAAATGGTAAAAATGTATAGTAATCTTTCAATAAAATCGAATTTTGTTCAGTTTTTTTAAAGATTAATCTACAAAAAGTCAGTCGGAAACAAATTTAATATTTTGGGCGAAAAATAAGACAGATATTACTACTGAATTTGTATAAACATAAACCGACTTGAGTTACCAATGTAATACTTTGATTTCGGGCAATTTATTTTTACCTTGTTCTGCTCAAACATTGCGGGAGATAAAATTTGTTTTTAAGACAGTACCTGAGCCTGTGGAAGCACAGCGGGCAATGCCTCTACCCACGAGTCTTCGACAGGCTCAGACTGACAGGCCTTCACACCTTGAAAATCGAATACGTCATAAGTAGCCACGAAGTGATCTTTACCCTATCAGGAAATCTTATCCCAGCTTAAACCGGCATTTTTTGTTTCGAAGGCATGGTGCAATACCTGGTTTTCGGGGAGGGCCAGCTGGGGGTCTTTGGCAAAAATCTGCTCCACCGTTTTGCGGGCTTTAAACAACAGTTCCTGATCGGTAGCCAGGTTGGCTACTTTAAGGTCGAGCACACCGCTTTGCTGGGTGCCATCAAGGTTACCCGGACCGCGCAGCTGCAGATCGATCTCGGAGATCTCGAAACCGTTATTGGTTTTCACCATAGTATCCAGGCGGATCTTACCATCGTGACTTAGCTTATGGCTGCTCATCAAAATGCAATAGGACTGCTCGGCCCCACGCCCTACCCTGCCGCGCAGCTGGTGCAATTGCGACAGGCCAAAACGCTCGGCATTTTCAATGATCATTACCGATGCATTGGGTACGTTTACCCCAACCTCAATAACGGTTGTAGCAACCATGATCTGCGTTTGGCCTTTAATAAATCGCTGCATTTCAAATTCCTTATCGGCAGGTTTTAATTTACCATGTACTATGCTGATGCGGTAATCGGGCAAGGGAAACTCACGCGATATAACCGCAATACCATCTTCCAGGTTTTTCAGATCGAGTTTTTCACTTTCCTTAATCAACGGGTATACAATGTAGATCTGCCTACCCAGCGCGATTTCTTTTTTCATAAAGCCGAACACCCGCAGGCGCTGATTTTCATAAAAGTGCAATGTTTGGATAGGTTTACGGCCGGCAGGTAATTCATCTATTACAGATACATCCAGGTCGCCATACAAGGTCATGGCCAATGTGCGGGGAATGGGTGTGGCCGTCATCACGAGGATATGCGGGGGTACAATATTTTTACGCCACAGCCTTGCCCTTTGCTCCACGCCAAAACGGTGCTGTTCATCAATCACCACAAAGCCAAGGTTTTTGAATTGAACTTTATCTTCTATCAAAGCATGGGTACCTATCAGTATTTTAAGTTCGCCGCTTTCCAGTTTATGGTGTAATATTTTACGGTCTTTTTGTTTGGTTGACCCTGTAAGCAAAGCCACTGCAATAAAATCATCCCCTACCAAACTGCTGATCGTCTGGAAATGCTGGCTTGCCAATATTTCAGTTGGCGCCATGATACAGGTCTGGAAGCCGTTATCAACAGCTATCAGCATCGCCATTAATGCCACAACAGTTTTCCCGCTGCCCACATCGCCCTGCAGCAGGCGGTTCATTTGTACGCCGCGCTGGGTATCTTGTCTTATCTCTTTCAACACCCGCTTTTGTGGCGTGGTTAACTGAAAAGGCAATTTATGGTGATAAAAATCATTAAAATAATGGCCTACGGTGCTGAATACATTCCCCTTAAACTTTTGGGTATGCAGCATTTTATTGCGCAGGAGTTTAAGTTGCAGCAAAAACAATTCCTCAAACTTCAGCCTGTGCAACGCTTCATTCAGTAAATTGGCATCCGCCGGGAAATGGATATTACGGTAAGCCCCAGCGCGGTCAATAAGCTTAAAGTGTTGAATAATATATAAAGGCAGGTTCTCCCTGATATCCCTGGCATGCAGTTCAAGCAGGTTGGAGGTAAGTTTTTGGATCCCCTTACTATCCAGCTGAAACTGTTTTAACTTTTCGGTAGAATTATATACCGGCTGCAAGGTAGCGTTGCCCTGCCGCTGCATGGTTGCCGCCGAATAAACCTCCATTTCGGGATGTGCCATCTGGGCCTGCCCGTTGAAAAATCCCGGTTTGCCAAATACAATATATACGTTGCCGGGGACGACGGTTTTCTCGATCCAGTTAATACCTTTAAACCACACCAGTTCCAGCGTGCCGGTATCATCACGGGTTTGCACTACCAGGCGTTTGGTGTGTTTCTCGCCTACCACCTGCTTGCTGATAACACGCGCCAAAACCTGCACATAAGGCAAATCGGGGTTAATATCCTTTACTTTATAAAATTTGGTACGATCGATATACCTGAAAGGGAAATGGCGCAGCAGATCTTCAAAAGTGGCCAGGCCCAGCTCCTTTTTCAACACCTCGGCCCGGGTTTGGCCGGCGCCTTTTAAGTATGTAAGTGGTGTTTGAAAAGGATCCATAAGAAAGCCCCTCTAAATCTCTCCGCTGGTTAGCGGAAGACTTTTATAAGCATGGTTTTAAAAATTCAAAAACTCTTTATTCAAAAGCCCTCCCCTTCAGGGGAGGGTTGGGTGGGGCTTGGGGCTTTTTATTTTACCGCAATAACCGAGATCTCTACATTAACGCCTTTTGGCAATGCAGATACCTGTACTGTTTCGCGGGCCGGGAAGTTGGCGGTGAAATAGGTGCCGTATACTTCGTTTACCTGGCCAAAATTACCCAGGTCGGTTAAAAATATGCTGGTTTTTACCACGTTGGCAAAGCCTATGCCTGCTTCGGTTAAAATGGCTTTAATATTTTCCATTACCAGCACTGCTTCATCTTTAATACTGCTGGTTACCAGTTCGCCGGTTGCAGGATTAAGCGGGATCTGTCCCGATACAAATACAAAATTACCGGCAACAGTTGCCTGGCTGTAAGGCCCGATAGGTGCAGGCGCATTATTGGTGTTTATTATTTCCATCATTTTTTGAGTATGAACACTTGTATCAGCTTGTAGATGATGCCAGCTAAAAACATGATTATGGCAATAGCATTTATAATATGCATAATGCGCAGGTTAATGTTTGTTGGCCTGTTGGGATCTTTTTTTCTAAAGAAATACATAATACAAAACTAATAAAAAAGCCTCACCTACGTAGGCTGTCTCAAAAGGATAGCCTCTTTTTTGTTTAGGGCCCGCAGCCTCAACGCCCTGTTGTTTTAGCAGAATTTGTAGTGTAATTGAAAAAAATGCTCTGAAAATGAGTATCCGCCTTTGCTTTTAATGTCTATACCATACTAATTACCAGCCCGGGGGCAATAAAATAAACCCAATGATTCAATAACTGGAACCCAATACAAATTTAAATTATGAACATTAAAATCAACACTTTATGAATGTTTTTTACGAAACAAGACACCGGATACTACGGCTGTTTGCTGTACTTCTGTTAATTGCGTGCTGGGCAACAGCATCGGCCCAGAACAAGGCCGTTACCGGTAAAATTATTGACGCCAGTACCGGCGAAGCCGTTATAGGGGCCACTGTACTGGCTGTAGGTACTTCCAACGGGGTGGCTGCCGATTTGAACGGAACTTTTAAAATCATAGTTCCGGCAAATGCATCGCTGCAGTTTAAGAGCATTGGTTATACATCGGTTACCGTGGCCGCTGATTTCGACAAGCCAATGGTGATCAAATTAGAGCCATCAAACAAGGGCCTGGAAGAGGTGGTTGTTGTAGGGTATGGTCAGCAAAAACGCGCTACCGTTTCAGGAGCTGTTGCAACCGTTTCCTCGAAGGTTTTCCAGGACAGGGGGCCTATTAATAACCCGCTTGAATCCTTACAGGGCCAGGTTCCCGGCGTTGTGGTTACCCGCAGTTCTGCCCAACCCGGCCGCGAAAACTGGAACTTCCAGATTCGTGGGGCCACCTCTACAAACACGCAGGATCCGCTTATTGTGCTGGATAATGTCGCATTGGTTAACAATGCCGAACTGAACTCCATTAATCCGAATGATATTGACAATATATCTTTCTTAAAAGACGCCGCCGCATCTATTTACGGTGCGCGCGCGGCATTCGGCGTGGTGCTTATCACCACCAAAAAAGCCAAACCAGGTAAAATGAATGTACAATATCTCTCCACTATATCGCAAAAGAGACTTGGCCTTCAGCCTATTTTGATCAATAACCGGCAATGGGGCCAAAGTTTGAAAGAAGCCTTAATCAACGATAACTATGGTGTGATCCCTTCAAGTTATCTTTGGTATCAACTGGCCGACCTGGCTACCCATCCACCCGATTCACTTTACATCGATATCACCAAATTACCAGGTTATGCAGGTTCGGCTAATGGCGTTCTATATAACGGCACACCGCTGCCATCTTTCGGTGATGTTAAGGACTTTACCTTTTTTGATACCAACATGCAAAAAATGTTATGGGGAAATGCCACATCAACCCAGCAGGACCTGAGCTTTTCGGGCTCCGGCGATCATAGCAGCTACCGCGTATCTTTAGGTTACCTTAACGATGGAAGCCAGTTAAAATGGGGCCTCAACGGAAACCAGCGTTATAACCTCCGTTTAAATCATAGTTATAAGTTTAGCGACAGGGTAAACCTGGAAACCAATATCTCCCTCGAAAGGAATAATATACAGCAGCCTACGCTATACAGCTACGGAGGTTACAGCGCGCTGAGCAACTACGGCCAGCCAGGCCTGCCTGCGTTTACGTCAAAAGGACAACCATACGCCTGGGGAACAGTTTACAGTGCCCCGGCCTTGCTTAAATATGGTGGCGACAATAAGGAATCGAACAGCAGGGCCCTGTTAAATTCAACTTTTACCTACAATTTTGCCAAACACCTCACATTTACCGCGGTAACCGGCTATCATGTATGGTACCAGGACAGCAGGATACAGCAAAAGCAGGTTCAGTTTTATAACTATGCCGGTAACCTGCAAATACAAACTAACCCAATAAACGGCGGGAGCGGCGGCAGCAATACCTTTTATAACCGCAGCAACATCACCGAACCCTATTACAACCTGGCGGGCAGGGTATCGTACGATAACGTGTTTAACAAGGTTCATGCGGTAGGGTTGATGCTTGGAAGTTCATATGAGCGCGATGAGTACAATTTTTTTACCACGCGTACCTACAACCTGGGCAGCGATGATATCCCTTCGTTAGGAATCGGCATTAGCAGCGGTACCGCCGGTTTTGTAACCAATGGCGAAACCCAGAACCATTATGCCCTGGGATCTTATTTCGGACGTGCAACTTATACCTACAACAACAAATATAACCTGGAGGTGCAAGGTCGTTATGATGGCTCATCAAAATTTACTGCTGATAAAAGGTGGAAGATATTTGGTTCGGTACTGGGTTCATGGATTATATCCGAAGAGTCATTTGTTAAAAACCTCAACATATTCTCGAACCTTAAACTACGGGCAAGCTACGGAACCACTGGTAGCCAGAGCGGGATTGGCTTGTATGATTATTTACAGTCGCTTAACGTAACTGGCGGCGGAGCGTTACTTGGCTCAAACCTGGCTACCTCGGTAACTACTACCGGAAGCCTGGTTTCCCTTAACAGAACCTGGGAAACCGTGATTAAAAAGAACCTGGCATTGGATTTCGGTATTTTAAACGATCACCTTTCGGGCTCTTTTGACATCTTCAGAAATGAAAACAATAATATGTTGCTTGGCCAGTTGTACCCGGGTGTACTTGGCGCCAGCGCACCGGCACAAAACATCGGAACGTTGCATACCTGGGGATATGAAGGCAGCCTTACCTGGCGATCAAACATCGGTAAGCTAACCTACTCGCTTACCGGCACAATTACCGACAACCAAAATAAGCTTGTTCATTATGGCGGGGCAAATGTTATTACACCCGGATATAATAATACAGTGGAAGGGTATCCCCTGGGATCGTATTTCGGCTTAAAATATGGCGGCAAGCTTCAAACCCAGGCCGAAGTTGATGCTTATAACGCCCAATACGCGCCTACCGGAAGCACTAATAACGTAGGCCTTCCAATTCCGTCGGCGCTTGCCAACCCTGCCGGCCAGGTAAGCGGCCTGCGCCCCGGCGATAATAAGTTTGTGGATGTTAATGGCGATGGTAAACTTAGTATAGGAGGCACCGCAGCCGATAAGGGCGACCTTGTTTATCTTGGGTCTGATAACCCGAGATACAGTTTTGGGTTTAACTTTGGTTTGCAATGGAATGGGTTTGATTTTTACTCCATTTTGCAGGGCGTTGGTAAACGGGCCGTACTGCGTACTGGTTCAACTGCAAACTTCAGTGTGCCTTTCCTATCCATTTTCCAGGGTCAAACAACTTCTTACCTGGGCAATGTATGGTCGCCCGAAAATCCGGATGCTTATTATCCTAACCTGCATTCTGCTCAGAACAACGGTATCAATAACTATAACTATCAGCCATCAACATGGAGGGTGCAAAACGGCGCGTATGTACGGCTTAAAAACGTGGTGCTTGGCTACACAATACCTAAAAGCCTGCTTGCACACACCCATGCCATAAAAGGCCTCCGGATTTATTTGTCGGGCAGTGACTTGTGGGAAAAAACTTATATACATGACGGCTGGGACCCTGAAGTTACCAGGACAGTGGCCGGTAACGAAAGGTACCCATTTTACCGTTACCTCACCCTTGGCGTAAACGTGACTTTTTAATTTAAAAAACGATATCAAATGAAGACGAAATATATCAAATTCATGTCGGTTATGGGAGTTGCCTTTGGCTTTGCCGTAATGTCATGTAATAAAACTCTAAACTTAAAGCCGCTTGACCAATTGTCAGATCCGGCTTACTTCAAAACAGCAACAGATTATAAAACTTTTGCCAACCAATATTACGGTTATCTTAAAAACTTCACTACCGTTAACGGCTTGTCTGATAATCCGCATTCTGACGGGCGTTCAGACCTGTTTGGCGGCGGCGGCGCTTACGGCTCGGGTACCAACATAGTACCCGTTACCGAGCCGGGCTTTGGTAACGCCGGAAACTGGAATGTAGATTATGGCAGGATCAGGGCTGCCAATTACCTGCTGGATAAGGCCGCATCTTATCCAAGGCCTGCCGAAATAGCCCAATATGTGGCCGAAGCAAAATTCTTTCGCGCCTATGCCTATTTTGATCTTTTGCAGCAATATGGTGGTGTACCCCTGATTACCAAACCCCTTGATCTTACTTCTCCCGAGTTGTTTGGCACCAGGGCCACCCGCGGCGAAATAGCCGATTTTATTATAACCGACCTACAGGAAGCCATACCGGCCCTGCCAGTATCACTGGCCACCAGCTCGGCAGATTTTGGCCGTGTAACCCAGATGGCAGCCCAGGCATTTTTAGGCCGTGTTGCGCTTTATGAAGGTACGTGGCAAAAATTCAGGTCGGGCGATGCGGCGCGGTATAATGCCTTGCTTGATAAATCTATAGCGGCAAGCAGCGCCGTTATGGCCAGTAACCAGTATGCATTGTTTGGCACAGCGGCTTCAAATGCCCTTGGCGGCAACAGCACCGTGCTGGGCGACTCCTGCCTGAAATACTTATTCATACTTGAAAACATCAAATCAAATCCGGCGGGTATTACCAAAACTGCCAATCATGAATATATCCTTTCTACCCGGTACGATGATGTATTGAAGCCGATTAACGCATTTGTAAGCAGGAGCACCACGGCAACAGGTGTGGGGCAAAAATTTGTAAATATGTTTTTATGCAATGATGGGCTTCCGGTTGAAAAATCGCCAAAATTTGGCGGCTTTCAAACCTATTTGTCAGAATTCCAGAACCGGGATAACCGCTTAAAATACACTATTAAAATCACTTACCAGTATTACTGGTATAGCATAAACGGCCGTGTTAACTGGACCGGCGACGCCGCAGACAGGGCAAATTCCCTGGGGCCAGCAAAACCTTACGGCTATGGCAACCAAAAATGGATATCAGAAAGGCAAATGGTTGATGGAAAGGAATCGGAAGACTACCCGGTAATCCGTTACGCAGAAGTACTTCTTAATTATGCCGAAGCGGTATATGAAAGAAACGGAATAATTTCGGATGAAGACCTCAACAAGTCTGTAAACCGGGTTCGCCTCCGCTGCAATTCCACCAATGGCATGCCGGGGCTTACCAACGCGCTGGTGAATACCAACAGCCTGGATATGCGCACCGAGATAAGAAGAGAGCGTACGATAGAGCTTTATGACGAAGATTTTAGATTTGACGACATTAAGCGCTGGCACAGCGGCACAACAGACCTGGTAACTAATACCGGTGGTACCGCATATGGCAATGCTGCCGGCTTTGTAAGCCCATGGCCGGTATTGTATAAATACACAGGCACCCAGGCACAATTAGGCCCCGATGCTGTAAAACCTGTGCCTACGAACGCCAAAGATGCCAACGGCAACCTGATCATTGATCAAACTGCCAGGTTATTTGCCGAAAAAAATTATTTATACCCCATCCCATCCCAACAACTAACGTTAAACCCAAAACTGACCCAAAACCCGGGTTGGTAATACAGGTTGGTAGTAAGAAAGAGGCTGTCTCGAAAGGACAGCCTTTTTTTGTTTTTACAAGGTATTGGATAATACTATTGTTTATAAGAGGCCGTCTAAAAATAAAAAAACAAACCGTCATTGCCTTTCCACCAGCCGAGCTGGAAAAAACAGTAATGACATGTATAGGTACCACAATCACCTCATGATCGTCATTGCGAGGAGGTACGACGAAGCAATCCCCAAAATACAGAGCGGATTTGCACAGCTACTCTGTAAATCGGGGATTGCTTCGTTCCTCGCAATGACGGGTAAGAGGGTTATGTGTAAAAAATGAATATTGATAATCAAAAACTTACGCGTGGATAAGAACCAGGCTATATTTGATGAAAAAAAAGCCTTATGCGTTTTTCGTATGGCATAAAAGATTGGGCTCCTACCTTATCGGCTTCGGAAACACCGGCAAACTCTCATGCCCATCGGCATCTACAGCCTGTACCGCAAAAAAGTAATTATCCTTGGAGTATGCCAGGGTGGCCGAGGTATCGGTTACGTAAAACTTGCGTTCCCAAAAAGCGCTGGTGGTTTCACGCATCAGTACGTAGTAGCCGGCCGGTTTTTTGCCGGTAGCGGGCGCTTCCCAGGTGAGTTTTGTTTTGTTGGTGAGATCGCTGGTTATAATGCCTGCGTTTTGCGGGCGCCCCGGTGCCGAAGCAAGGTTAGCTAATACACTCAGGTTCATGCGGGCTACTTTTTGTACGTAGTTAAAATCAACAAAATCGGGCAGGTCGCCGTATTTTACACCATTTTCTGTGCGGATGTTCTGGTGCTGGCGGTTAAAGTCTTCATTCATTTCGGTAAACCTTACAGCAGTAAAACCCTGCTCCAAAAATGGCAGGTGGTCGCCGCCGCGCAGGTAACGGTCGCGCCGGTAAATGAGTTTTACATCCAGCTGGTCAACATACCTTTCCCCGGTTTCTTTGGCATAGCGGGCCAGTTCGCGTGAGGGGCTGTCATTTTCTCCGCCTAATGACTTCAGTGCCGCAACCTGTTTATCTGTAGCATTGGTAGGGATGCCATCGCTGAAAACGCGAACGCTGCGGTTATCCTTCAGGTCGGTTTCCATGCCGTGGGTATTGCCTACAATATCATTGTTCAGCATGGCATCCACGTTCCAGTTTTCGGCTTTGGCGCGTTTGGCTACATTGGTTGAGCCATAAAGCCCCTGCTCCTCGCCTACCACGGTCATAAAAATTATGGTGGCCGGGAATGATTTTTTAGCCATCACCCTTGCCAGCTCCATAGAAAGCGCCGTGCCCGATGCATCATCATTCGCCCCCGGCTCAACGCCGTTGGCATCCATTACATCATTAATGCGTGAATCATAATGGCCCGATACCAGGTACATCCGGGTATCGGTTGGGTCGGTACCTTTTAATATCGCCAGTACATTTTTAAGCTTTACCGGCTTATCAATGCGGGTTCCTTTTGGCTGGGTGAATGTATCAAACTGAACTGTCATACGGCCGTTTGATTCCAGCGCATATTTTTCCATTTCAGCCTTGATCCAGTTGCGTGCCGCGCCGCTGCCGGTGGTTTTGCCGGTGGTATCGCTCAGGGTATGGCGGCTTTTGAATGTTACCAGTTTGCGGATGGTAGCCTCGATATTTTTGGAGGATACCTCATCAACCATTTGCTTTATTTTTTCATCCTGTTTGATGATGGTTTGGGCGAAGGTGGTTGTAGTGATGATGAGGAGGAGGATGGTTTTGATGTATTTCATAGTGGGTGTGATGTGTTCCTGTAGAGACGCATAATTGCGTCTCCCGCGTTCAATCCCTATTTTTTTGTATTCCGCGGTGTTTGCCAAAATAACGCTAATCTTCTTACTTAATATTTCTATAAAGATTTAGCATTCTCCTGCATAGTTTGACTGTCCTGCGGGAGACGCAATTATGCGTCTCTACAAAAAATAAAAATTATTGTTCATTAAAAATAGGAATTACTCTTTACAGATAAAAACTCTCAAATCCGTTGTTATCTGACAACCAGTTTTTTGGATTATCATGAATGTATTGGCGAATGTTATCATATTCTTTATCATCTCTGATAACCCTATCATAATATCTGGGTTGCCATGTAAATTCCATTTCATTATCATTAGCAAATGTTTTGATGGATGATTTATATCCACGTAAAACAGCGCCTAAATTTTCCTTTTGTGTGCCAAATTTATTAACCTCCCATGAGGTTTTATCGGGCTTGTCAATAAACAGGATGGCATGCATATGATCTGGCATTATGCTGAAATCGTCGAGTTTAACAAATGGAGAAAATTCAGGTATTCTTAACCAATTCTCATAAGCAATCTTACCCATATCAGAATATTCAACAAACGCATCGTCAGGGTTCTCAGGTTGGATAACTTCGCCAAAATATTGAACACGATGTTTGGTACAAATGGTCACAAAATATAAACCATGGGAACCGTAATCCCATCCGGCAAGGCGAGGCGATGATATGCGATATTTCCTTTGGTACTTATCTTCCATTTGTTCTACATTGTAACCAACATTTTATCTGGATTTGAATGTCCTGCGGGAGACGCAATTATGCGTCTCTACTGAAAAAGATTATCCCTCTTCTTCCTCGCTCGCTGCTGTTAACATCTCATCGGCCTGCTTAAAATTGCTTTTTACAAAATGGCACCAGTCGCATTCTTTTTTGCCGCAGCCGGTGTTAAAATCATGGGCCATAATTTTTTGGTAGGTTTCGGTGATCTGGCTGGTTACCAATGCTATATCCTGTGGGCTTATCACATATTTTTCCCGGTGATATTCGCCTTCACTTGCAGGCTCCACAAAATCAAAAATGGTGTCTATTACTTCCCAATCGTTGGTGCGGTCATGATCTACCAGGATTTTGTAAAATACGCCCTGTCGCCAGTAATCGCCGCCAAGGGGCGCGTCAAATGTGGGGCGCAGCAGTTTGTCTTTGGCATTTTTAAGCTTACCGGTTTTATAATCCACAACCGTTACATTTTTACCATCAAACTCCATCTTGTCAAGGTTACCCTTTATGGGCACGCCATTTATTTCGATGTTTTTGATAGATTTTTCGGTTACGGCTATCTTGTTCCAGCTGTTTACATTTTGCTCGTAGTAAGGGGGCAATATTTTTTCGCCGTAGGCTAAGCGCAATTTGTATTCATCCCTGGTAAACGAATCGCGGTTACGGGCCATGTACCATTTAAACTCCTTCATAAATTGCTCGGTAGACAAGAACTCGTTGTCGTTCTCCTTAAGCAACCTGTACGTTTTGTTGAGGGCCCAGTGCACGGCCTGCCCAAACGTGGCCGACGGACTTTTGCCCGAGGGCACCCTGATTAAACACTGGAAATAAAAGCGCAGCGGGCAATCAAGGTAATTGTTTAAATGCGTTACCGAAAGGGTATAACTTTGCAGCAACTGGTTAATATAATTCCTGTCAAGCAGTTCAACTTTGGGTTTGTCCACTTCACTGAACTGGGTCGCTAAAAAATCGATCATTACATCCGGTGTAACTTTAGGAAACTGTACTTCCAGGTGTGTGCTCGCCAATATCTCGCCCACAAACCTGCTGGCTTCCTGCGCTTTCCCTTTTTTATCCTGACCCGCATAGGAGATCATGAGGCATTGTTTGGCACGGGTAACAGCCACATAAAACAAGCGGCGCGCCTCCTCAACCTGAACAATATCATCAGATGCTGCACTGGTAAGTGTATCCGGCAGGCTAAAACCGCTATTGCGGCCTTTGCTATCCCAGGTGCGCTTATCGCAACCAATAAAAAACACATGCTCAAACTCCAGGCCCTTTGAGCCATGGGCGGTTAAAAAGTTAACGCCATTATCGCTGAAGATTACTTTATTCAAATCCAGCCGGATGCCATTCTTTTTCATCAGGTCGATAGTAGCAATCAGGTCGGATAGTTTGATATCGGGATTTTTGCGGCTTTCGTCTTTTAAAAAATCGAAGAAGCTGGTGAGCATCTGCATATATCCACCCTTATCGGGCTGTTGCATGATGTATCGCAGGATGCCCATTTTGGCTATCACATCCTGGAAAAAAGCCTGTAGTGTTTTACTTAATGCCGATTTTAGCAACTCATCAATATTATTCAGGAGGTACTTCATTTCGGTATACTTATCGGGCGCAAAAAGATCTGGCTGGGCCGGTGGCCGCAATTCACTGATGTACCGGCGGATGGATGTTTTTGGCTTATCCCTGCTATTGGCCGAGAAATTTTCCTGCGATACCGCGATGCTTGCTTTGGCAATTTCGATAGGCGCTATGTTGAAAAAATCATAATGCAAAATTTCGAACAGCAACGCATCACCGCTATAAGGCGAATCGAGCTCCATCATGAGGTAGCGCATAATGTTGATGATCTTTTCGCCAAAAGGCTGGGTCAGGATATCTATTTTGCGCCTGGTATTAACCGCTATCTTTTTTACCTCCAGGTACTGGATCATTTCCTCTACCTGGCTATGGTTGCGGTAAATTACCGCAATCTCGCCCGGGGGAGTACCATTATCTATTAAATGCTTTATTTGTGCTGATACGGCAACCAACTCCTGGTCGGGATTTTCGTATTCGCGGATCACAGGCTCCGCTGTCATTTCAACAAAACGGGGATGCGAAGCCCGCAGGTCTTTATCCAGTTGCAGCTGTGTAGTTAAGCGCTCAAAATTATTATTAATAAGGGCCTTTGAAATATCAAGAATATGCTGGTTGGACCGGTAATTGTGCTTAAGCACCACCGTGTGCAGGGTAGTTACATAGTCGTTAGCAAAATCAAGGATGTTTTTCATGTTGGCACCCTGGAATTTGAATATGGATTGATCATCATCGCCCACCACAAACACGTTGGGCACATCCCAGTAGTTCAGCAAAAAGCGCAGCAACTCATTTTGTGATCCGCTGGTATCCTGAAACTCGTCTACCAAAATATATTGGTAACGCTCCTGGTATTTGCGCAGGATTTCTTCATTGTTACGGAAAGCCCTCAGCACCCAAATGATCATGTCATCATAATCATAGCGGCCGCGGGTCTTCATTTTGGCATCATAGTTCTGGTACTCGCGCACGGCAGCTACCAGCTTTTTCATAAGATCATGCGCGGCGTCGATATCTTTTTGTTTGGGGTCGCCTACCTTGACACCGGTTTTGGAATTGGCCCGCTTGTATACAAACTCCTCGCGGTTGGGGATATCCTCCAGGTATTCCTGTACGGCGGCCTCAATCATTGCCGCATCCCAGTTCTCCCGTTTCATGGTACTGAAAAGATCTTTCAGGCGTTTGGTATCGTAATACACGTCGCCGGTAAAACGCTTCAGCAGGTGGTCGTTGTCAAATTCGTCTACCAGCTCGCGAAACAGCATGGCCGATTCCAGGTCGGACAGCGACTCCAAATTCAGCTTGCCAAAATACTCCAGGTTCTCCTGGATGATCTCGTTACAAAAAGCATGGAAAGTGTATATGTTGATGCGGTAAGCATCCGGGCCAATAAATTCAAACAAACGCTTGCGCATAGCCACCGCGCCGGCATCGGTATAGGTTAAGCACAGGATCTCGCTTGGCAGTGCATCAGTATCAGTTAAAATCTTCCCTATCCGTGCTGCCAGGATCTGCGTTTTACCTGTACCCGGTCCGGCCACTACCAGTACCGGCCCATCTATTTTATTTACTGCAGCCAGCTGTTCGGGGTTTAACCCCGCTAAAGCCGCCTGGAATTTATCGTTGTATTTATTGAAGTTGGATTGCATAAGCCCCCTCTAAATCTCCCCCTGAAGGGGGAGACTTTTGATTTTGTTGTTAAAAAATCGTTCCCGATGATTGATGATAGAAGGATTTTTGAAGTATTCCATTGATCTCTCCCAATATCAAAATTAGAACATATAAATGAAAAACGGCATGCACGGCAACTATTAAACCATCAATAAGAAACATTTTTTTAAATGAACAATTTATTCTGATAAAAAGTTATTTCAACTTTATTCAATAAATTAGTCAAGATAAAACCGCGGTTAAAAACCGAATAGTATGGGAAAACGACGAAAAGAAAAACAATATCTGAGTATTGAGATGTGCAATGAATTAGACAAAAGATTTAACGATCATAGAAATGGCATTGGACAATCATTTACGTGGGATGAGACTTTGGCTATGGTAAAGCGATCCCAAAAAACGAAGGTATGATGAGAGACTTAGTTTTAAAATTTTCGTAAGTCTGGGATTCTACAACTTATCATAGGTGAGTACCAGGCAATATCTAAGGTACAGAGTCGCCATCAAGGCGTTATTGCATGACCAATCTGCCTACGTGGCGATTGCTTGGCACCTTATAATGACTGGATTATAAGTAGATATAGTACGGTTATTACAACCCTATCCCCGTCCCCGTAGGGAAAAACACATTAACGCTTACGGGGAGCTTACCGGTGGGTTTTAAATTGCCGGTTAGTACTTTTACTACAGATTTTTGCAGCTCGGGGCTGTTTTGGTAGCATACCATAAGAGCATTACTGTTTTCGATACCTGGCAGGCCTGCTATGGTATAGGCATTGGCAAATACACTCATCACGGTATTTGGTCGCCCGGCCAGGTCGGCTATCATGAGTTTTACATCGCTGGTATAATCCAGTTTGCTTTGCGGGCGCATGCGGGTATCGTGCACGCCTGCTATTACCTGCTGGTACTGGCTCAATAAACCCAATATGTTTTTAAGTTCGATGGCGGGGGTATTTTTATCAACCATAAATAATTTACTGTTCGGGAAGTTTTTAGCAGCTTCCTGCTGAAAAACGGTAGGCGATGAAACACCAATACTCAAAATGGCTGTTTTTAAAAATGGGTTGAGCTTTAAGGTTGATGCATCACCCTTTAATACGGTTACCGCCGCATCGCTTAATTGCTGCACCAGCTCTTTAGCAGCCGGCCCGTTAAGGTCTTCGCCAAGGTTTACCGGCGATACCTCCTGGTAATTATTAAGCCCGGCCCAGTATTTGGCAGCCAATACCTTTTTTACCCTGGCTTTAAACTCTTCTTTGCTTACCTTTTCCTTACGCACCGCCTTGCGGATAAGCTTGATGGCGCGTTTGGAGTCTTCGGACAATTCGATAATATCGTTACCTGCAATAAAGGCCCTTACATCGGCTTCTCCGTCGGGGAAGTATTTTGTAACGCCCTTCATTTCCATAGCATCAGATACTACCAATCCTTTAAACCTCAGCAAATCTTTTAAAACACCGGTAATGATAGGGCGCGAAAGGGTTGACGGTAAATGTGTCGTACTATCCAGCGCGGGAATACTCATGTGTGCTATCATCACACCGCTAATGCCGGCGTTGATGGCCTCGCGGAAAGGATATTCTTCCAATGAATCTAACCTGCCGCGACTGTAAGGCAACAGCGGCAAATCAAAATGCGAATCCACATTGGTATCGCCGTGGCCGGGGAAATGCTTGGCTGTGGTGAGTAAACCGGCGTCCTGCATACCTTTAAAATAGGCTATGCCCTTTTTGGCTACATTGTACATATTGTCGCCAAAGGACCGGTAATTGATTACCGGATTGTTGGGGTTATTGTTTACATCCATATCGGGGCCTAAATTTATCTGGGCACCTATCCGCTTAAAATCGTAGGCTACCTGCTGCCCCATTTTGTATACCAGGTTATTATCCTGTATGGCGCCAAGAGTCATCTGGTAGGGGTACGATATGGTGGAGTCCAAACGCATACCGAGTCCCCATTCGCCATCCATGGCTATCAGTAAGGGCACTTTTGCCAGTTGCTGGTATTTATTGGTGAGGTTAACCTGCCTGCCGGGGCCACCCTGGAAAAATACAAGGCCGCCAATTTGCTGTTTTTTGATCACCTTGGCTACCGAATCCTCGTAAGCCTGGCCCTTATTAGTATGTGCTCGTACAAAAAGTAGCTGTGCAACACGATGCTTTTTGCTCAGCTTTTTATAAACCGAATCGACCCAATGGTTTTGCTTATTTAAACTCTCTATATAGCTTTCCTTTTGTGCAAAAGCATTTACAGCAATAAAATTAAGGGTGATAATTAAGATAAAACAATAACTGGTTTTCAATTTTGGCATTCCCAAATGTAGTATAAATGTTGTTTTGGCAGATTGATCGGCATGCAATTATTACAAAAATTAAACCCTGTAATAAACCTTTGGCTTAATTTCAACTCTATGAATGTATAAAAAACAAACTAACCATGAATGCCTCATGAGCAAAACATAAAACAATGCTCATGGTAGTTCATTACCTTTAAAAACAACAAAAAATGAAAAAATTTATCTTTTTAGCCTTATGCTTATTTACAGCATACACAGCCAGTGCGCAGCGATATTATGGGCCTCCCCGACGCAGACCACCACATAGGGATGAAAGACGCGAAAGGTTTCGCCGCCAGGACGATGACTTTTACCGTGTAAAGGTTGGCGTAGCCGCAGGTTTAAATATCTCAAACACCATTGATGCTTATGATTCTAATTTCAGTACCGATGCCATAGCCGGGTTTCATGCAGGGTTAACTTTGGATATTCCCATTGTTTACCCATTATCGTTTGCCCCCGAGATCATGTACTCCGGAAAGGGATATGCCGCAAATACCGAATATGGCAGGTTTACACAGCGTACCAATTACATTGATGTACCGTTGCTGTTAAAAGTTAAGCTTGCACCAAACTTTAACTTCCTGGTAGGCCCTTCGATTAACTTTTTAACATCAACCAATAACACTTACCAAACCGATTTTGTAACCGACTACGAACATTTTTATAATAACCGCGGCGACCAAACCAACGTAAGCGGTGTTATAGGCTTAAGTGTTGATGTTGCCAGGAATGTAGAACTCAGGGCAAGATATAATATCGACCTATCGGCCAATCACCCCGACAATGATTCATACCTGCCCGATTACCGCAACCAGGTTTGGCAGGTTGGGTTGGGATTTAAGTTCCAGTAAAAGCAGTTAAAACAATTTTAAAAGCCATTCGGGATTGTCGGGTGGCTTTTTTTAGGCCCTTACAAATACTTTTTGCACATCTTCTTTAAATTCCTGCTCCTCGCGGTAAAGTACCTTTCGGTAAGGTTCAAAATCTGTTACCAGGTTTTCATAATTAGCAAGGCATTCGTTAATTCGTATAATAATTTCGGGAATCAGATCCGTACTTTTATCAAACCGGTATCGTTCGGGGATGGGCATATCTTCAGTATACGCCGCTGAACCGTTTTTGCCAATTATCATACAACAACGCATAATACAGGCTTCGCGTGGCATACGCTCCTTGCCGGGATGATAGCCAAAATCTACATATAATTTTGCCTTATTCATCAAATCGGCTACCTGTGTCGGCATCATGCCTTTTATAGGTATCCAATTTAAAGTTGGGGTTAAACGGATGATCTGATCCAAAAACTCATCATTTTTAACCGGGTTGTAAATAATGATATTTTCTTTGGCGATACTTTCATCAACGCCATCAAAAAACTCGTTGTTCATATAATCAGAAATTCGCCCGGCAGGTTTTACGCCATTCTCGAGCAGATGCACCTGCGAATAATAAGAATGGCTGATGTGCTGAATTTGGCGACGTCTGAGCTTGCTGAATGACGCTATGCGGAAACTGCCAAAGTATGTACGAAGCTTAATAAACTTTTTGTGTTTTATACCATCTACTATATACTGCTGCGTAATGTAATAGTTGTTTACACTTAGCCACCAGATTACTTTCCTTATCCTGTGATAATTGTATTCAAAAATGGGCATTAAATAGGTTTCTGGCAATATAATGATGTGTTGCGGCTCATTCTCTGGTTCCCCCGCTACCGGCACATTATATTTTTTATAGTTGTTATGCACCAAATCGCCCAAATCGGGTGCCGGGGAATAGTAATACATATAAGCATCAAAGCCCAATAATATAAGTTGTGCTCCTAACTGATGCAGCGCTTCGGGACCACCTGTTGCAAATCCCCCGGGACAAAAAATATATATTTTGGTATTTGCATAGCACTTTATCACATCAACAGGTCCCGTTAAAATTGATTAATTGAATAGTTTAAATTAGTTTTTAAATATAGGCGTTCTGATGATAATGCAGCAAAAACTATTCATTATTTTACTAAGTGTAACAAAAGTTTAATTACCCCAGATATAAAGATCAGCTATATACATTCTCTCCATTTAAAATCCGTCAGGGGCTTGTTTTATCATATTTTCAACATCATCCCTGTAGCGAACTAACAAAACTACACGTAATGTTACGTGTTAGGAATGATTATTGTATTAAAAGGGATAATTATTCGTTATATTACTGAACTACTTTTGTCAAAACAATTAATTAGTAATGATCTCAATTATTATTTCATCTGCAAATAGTGCTCATCTTAAACAGGTAAGAGATAATATTGCAGCTACAATCGGGGTTCCTCATGAAATAATTTCAACCGACAACAGCAACGGCGAAATGGGTATATGCCAGGTTTATAACCAAAGCATTTTCAAAGCACAATATGATATTTTATGCTTTATGCATGAAGATGTGTTAATAAAATCCCATAACTGGGGGCAAAAACTTATAGATCTTTTTTATAACGACCCATCATTAGGTTTAGTAGGTATCGCAGGCAGCAGTTATAAAGCAATAAGTCCTTCTGGTTGGGGAGGGGCAGGATCAGGTACTTCATTCGCCAATATTATCCAATCATTTAAGCATAAAAAAAAGCGATCAAAACATGTTTATCATAACCCCAATAATCAAAACCTGGCAGAAGTGGCCTGCGTTGATGGTGTATTTATGATGACAACTAAAAGTATAGCCGAAGAAATTATGTTTGACGAAATCACTTTCAAAAAATTCCATGGCTATGATATTGATTTCTCTTTATCAGTGGGGCAAAAGTATAAGGTAGCTGTTAGTTATGATATACTACTTGATCATTTTTCTGAAGGCGTTTACGATAAAACCTGGATGAAGGAAAATTTAAAACTCCATGATAAATGGAACAAATATTTGCCTAAAAATGTTGGAGCGCTTACACCCCACGAAGTTGTTTATATAGAAAAAAACACCTTTAAACATTTCATTGATCAGCTAATCAAGTTCAACTATCCTATTACAACTGCGTTTAAAATGCTTTGGAAAAATAAAAAGTTTTTGAACCTCGATATTAAGCTGTTTTTTAAACTGAAATTCTATATCGTTAAAAAATACCTTACCTTAAACAATACACAGCTTTAGCCTGCTATACATCGTATCCGTAGGTTTTAAATATTGGCCGCCAAAAGTCAAGATGCTTGTCCCAGGCATGGCATCCAAAGGGTACTTGGTTGTTGTTTAGTTTAAATGAACGCACGGGAGCCAACTCAATTGAAAATTTAAGCGCTTTTTTGTAGTTGGGAATTTTTAATATTTTACGTCGGCGATTTACTTCAATACCCCAAAAAATATCTTCATTAAATTCATGCTCGGTGCGTGTTAAGTAGCTTTCCATTTTGTGGCGCATGCTTATACTCAAATCATGAAATTTTTTCACTCTTCGTAATGAAAACCCTCCGTTACCCACTCTGTATTCGTATTGCATGGGTGATGGAAATCCATTTTTTTGAACGTTAAAACGAGCGTGGTAATAAAATTGAATTTTTGATTTAAGTGCTTTAATAAAATCCGGGTACTCGGCCACTCGAATCCAGGGGGCACCAATGTAATCATACGGTTGGCTGCACCAATAGCTTAACTCATCACTAAATACAAAAGCATCCAGTTGGTGTATCAGTATAAACTCATAATCTAAAAAACGTTTATAAAAGTCATCAGAGAGCATTAAAGCATTATAACCCTGAACGTCTTTAAAATAATTGTCATCAAAGCTTATGATATCTGTAAATGGAAATGCATTTATTTCGCCGGTCAATATCAAGCTTTGGGGCTTTATGGCGATTATGGGATAGCCAAATAAAACTTTCCGGGCTTGCTCCAGCGCAATTTTCTCAAAAGCGGATAGCTTATCTTTATAAAATGGTATAACAACAGCTACTTTCATATCAATCCTTTATCAATAAAACAATAATATAGCTTGTTACCCATTAAAAGCCTGCATATCTATTAAGCGCCTGTACAACCCATTACGGTTAATTAATTCACTGTGCGTGCCTTGCTCTGCAACCATTCCGTTATCCAGTACAATTATTAAATCGGCATTTTGTATAGTGCTAAGGCGGTGCGCAATAATCAGCGATGTTCGGTTCTTCATCAGGTTGTTCAGCGCATCCTGAACCAATTTTTCCGATTCGGTATCCAGTGCCGAAGTTGCCTCATCAAGCAGCATGATTGGCGGATTATTAAGTACAGCTCTTGCTATACATATTCTTTGCCTTTGCCCCCCAGATAGCTTAGTTCCCCTATCGCCAATATTGGTTTGATAACCATTATCTGTTTCAATTATAAAATTATGTGCATTGGCAATACGGGCGGCAGCTTCAACTTCTTCCTGCGTTACATTATTTTTACCAAATGCTATATTGTTAAATATGCTATCGTTAAACAATATCGATTCCTGGTTTACAAAGCCCATTAAGCCTCGCAGGGAAGTTATTTTTAACTTTTGTATATCATGATCATCAACCATAATCCTGCCGGTTTGAGGCTCAATAAATCGTGGCAGCATATCCATAAGGGTAGACTTACCACCGCCCGAAGGGCCAACCAATGCTATGGTTTTACCTTTTGGCAGCGTAAGGGTGATGTTTTTCAATACCTCTCTTTCATTGTAGGCAAAGGAAACATTTTCAAAATGTATTCCTTCCTTAAACTCATCTGTAACAATTGCATCCGGCGCATCCTTTATCAATGGCTTTTCATCAATAAGTGCAAGTATGCGTTCACCGGCTACCAAACCCGAATGAATGTTGCTAAAAGCATCGCCAATGGCTTTTGCCGGGCGCATTAATTGCGAAAACAATGCGATGTAAGCAATGAAATCACCCGGGCTCAGATCTGATCTTTTATTAAAAATAAGGTATCCGCCATAAAGTACCACAAAAGAGATCATGGTTACCGATAACGTTTCGGAAACCGGCGATGCCAGTTGCTGCCGTTTGGACATGGCTCTTGTAATTTTGGAGTATCGAACGTTTTCGTCATCAAAACGCTTAATAATAAAATCGGTAGCATTAAATGCCTTGATGATCTTAATTCCCGAAAGGGCCTCATCAAGGTAGCTGATCATGTTGGCATAAGAATTTTGTGCCGCGATTGCCTGTGATCGTAATTTTTTTACAATGCGTGAAATTAAAAAACCGGCTATAGGAATAATAAGTAATGATATAAGCGTGAGCTTGGCAGATATTATAAACAGCCAAACCAGGTAGCCGATAAGTAACAAAGGCTCTTTAAAAACAACCTGTAAAGTGCCGGTTACCGAAAATTGTACCGTTTGTACTTCGGATGCAATTTTCGACATGATATCGCCCTTGCGCTCATTGCTGAAAAAGCCCATGTGCAGGTTCATTACATTATCAAACACAGCTTTTCTGATTCTAAGCAGTGTATGAATACGCAAGCTCTCCATAATACGCTGGGATAAGTAACGGAATATATTACCTAAAAAAACGGCTACAACTATTACAGCACATACAAACTTTAATGCACCCCACTCACCATATATAATAATAAAGTGATTAGTATAATATTTAAACCAGCCAGCAATATCAAATGTTGAAATATCTTTAGCGTTTGCAACAACGGTTTTTGGATCACAGGTTGATGCGCCAACGTGAAACAAGGTATTAAGTAATGGCCCCAACAGACCTAACACAGAGGTACTGAACACCACATATAACAACGTAAAGATGATATAGGGTATAGCAAATTTTTCTATTGGTTTTGCAAATGATAAAAGCCTGAAATAAGTTTTCATTTAAAATATTAAAGCACAAAACTATGTAAAATTAGCAACGTGGACGTAGTGCATGTATATTTAGCCCCGTTGTTGCCCCTAATAAAGATTAAAAACACACCATTTGTTTAGCTTATAGCGGCAAGCTAAAAAACAGTTCTGATCACTTATTGTTAAGGCACTCCTGGTAAATTTGCATATATTGTTGTGCTGTTTTATCCCAGTTATATTTATTAGCATGAGCTATCGCTTTAGCGGACTGATCACTTTTGCTAAAATGCTGCATTCCCTCATTAAACGTATTCTTCATATCTTCCGGGTCAAAAGTGTTAAAATAATAGGCGGCATCACCGGCAACCTCCGGCAGCGAAGTTCGGGTTGATGCAAATACAGGCTTGCCAAAATGCATCGCCTCAATTACTGGTAAGCCAAACCCTTCGGCAATAGATGGAAAAACAAAAGCTTCGCAATTTTTATAATACCAGGCCCTGTCATTTTCAGAAACCGGCCCGGTAAGCCTTATCCTGTTTTCAACACCAAACTTTTTGGCATACTCTATAATGCTTTCTTTGTAAGGTGTTAATATGCCTGCTATTATTAATTCATAATCGTTACCTGCGAGTAAAGCCGGTAATACATGAAAGTTTTTTTTTGCCGATACTATTCCTATTGAGAATAAAAATGGCTTTAGGGGTTTATAGGTTGGCTGGTGGCCGCTTTTTAGCTCAAGTTTATCAGCACCATTATAAATTACACTAATCTTATCGGCTACATCCGGAAAATAATTTAAAACATCCCTGGCTACAAAATCCGATATAGTTACAATTTTATCACAGGGATATATACGTTCACCTAATTTTTTTAGGTAATGTTTTAACTGTTTGGCATTTTGGTTTTCGTGTACCTGGTTTATGTCATGTATAGTAAGGACTTTTTTACCCGACCTAACCTTTTTGGGTTTTAACCTGGAATGCTGATCGGTAAAATGAAAAAGACTAATATTTTTTTTATTGATATAAAAAAACTTGTGATACTTTTTGAAATAATCTTTTTTAACATCGTCATTATCAAATTCCGGTGTATTAGGGTATAAAAAATAATTCAGATCAAATTTTTCATTGTTTTGTCTGATAAGCGCTTTACCTAAGCTTTTGCCAAAGTAATACAAGCCTGTATTTGGATAACGCATTGAATCCAACGTAACTAATATCCCCGGCGTGCTCATTTTTTCCATAATTTTATTTGCTTATCAACCAAATCAACCGAAATCAGATCAAGGTTGTTAGTCCCGCTTTCTAAATATTCGGCCTTTTTACCTAATGGGGCCCATCGCCCCGGATGGATTGGCCTCGCCGATGGAAATAAACCTAATGTATTAATACCTGTCATAGCCGCCAGGTGCAAAGGTCCGGTTCCGGATGCTATCAGTCCATCAGCCTGGCTTATAAAAGTTATCAATTGTGGCAGGGTCATTTTGCCGGTCATATCTGTAACTGTGGCAGGCAGGTTTTTTATCCAGTCTGTTAATAACAGCTTTTCTTTATCTGATCCTGTAATAATCACGTTGTATTTATCGGGTGATAAAGCATTAATCAGCCCGGCAAAATTATCAAGCCCCCATTCCATACCACTACCA